>NZ_JBFELV010000431.1:0-4312 GCF_041551955.1 Desulfosarcina sp. | reverse complement strand
CGCCATCGACGTGGCCGAGGCACAGATGCGCTCGTCGTGCTCCAATACAAGGCAGCGATCCCCCTTGCGCAGCGAGGCTTCCATGAAATCGGTCTCCTTGACGAACCCCTGCAGGGCATTGATCGCCATCAGATCGCCCTTACCGGCCCATCGCATGTGAAGCTCCGCCGGCAGGCTGCCGATCTGAATCGGTTCCTGAAGATACCTGACCAATTCAAGCCACTCCTCGCAGGTCTGCATCTTTTTGGCGAGCTGTTTGATGGATTCCCTGAATGGCATGCGACGGAACCTTCTTTTTGGTCAACTCTTGAAATAGGCGATCCATCGAGACAAGGTACCCCTGAATCGGTCCATTCTCGAAGGGACGGCCGTGGGGTCACCGGTCGATGACACGGCCAGGTTTTTCCAGTATTTTTGATGTACCTGTTTGACCCGCCAAAGAATATAAGCGGTTTTTTTAGGATTGGCCGATGCAATGGCGCTTTGGATCTCAGTCGTCCGCCGACCGGTCATCTCTTTCAGGACCTCGCGCACCGAATCCCTGAGCGCTTCCAGGTGATATCCACCTTCCAGCGTCATCACCAGTTTCCCTCCGCAACATGCTTCGGCGATGTCCAGCAGGATGCGGGTCAGGCCGGCAAAGCCTGCCGGGGTCACTTTCATGCCTCCGATGGGGTCGTTGAAATGGATGTCGAAACCGGCGCTTACCAACACCATATCCGGTCTGAACGCCAGGGCGATGGGCTTTAGCAGGCGTTCGTAAATCACCAGGTAGTCCCCGTCGCCGAAGCCGGGCAGAAGCGGTACATTCACGGTATAGCCTTTGCCCTTGTTTTTACCGATCTCGCGCAGGCTGCCGCTGTGGGGATAGGTAAACGCCTGGTGGGTGGAGAAAAAGAGCACTGACGGGTCATCTTCGAAGCAGTGCTGGGTACCGTTGCCATGATGCAGGTCCCAGTCCACCACCAGGATGCGCGCCAAACCCAGTTTGCTTTGGGCGTAGTGGGCGGCGATGGCCACGTTGTTGTAAAGGCAGAATCCTTTGGCCGCGGTCCGTTCGGCATGGTGTCCCGGAGGGCGGATCAGGGCAAAGGCGTTGTCCACCCACCCGGCATGAACGGCTTCGATCGCCCGGCACAGCCCCCCGGCTGCCAGTTGGGCCACTTCGTTGGAGTGCGCAGAGGTGCGGGTGTCTTCGTCCAGGTAAACAGACCCACGCCCCGACGTGGCTTCTAAACGACTGATGTATTCGGCCGAATGGACGCGTTGAAGCTCGTCTTTTTCAGCCATTCTCGGTGAGATGTCCGTGAAACAGCCGCTGAGGTCCGGTTCCTGGAGCAGGGTATAAAGCACATCCAGCCGTTCTGGGCACTCCAGTTCATCAGGACCCATGCAATGCCCCGTGTAGCGAGGGTCTTTGAGGATGCCGGTTCGTTTTTTCACTACCGTTTCATTGGTCCTTTTTTCAATCTCCGTGACCGCATTAAAATCAATCATGGCGCATTCGTCTCAACACGGATAGATTTCAAATCGGCGTATGATCCAGTGATAGGCATACCGGCAGGTACATGTGGGCGGGACTGGCTGAAGGCTAATCGGAAACCACAAGGATCATCTGGCTGCGTTTGGTCAAATTTACCAAACCGTACCTATCCGGTCATTAAATCGCCACCATTTGCCCAACACCTGTCTATCTCACCGTTTGACATGGTGAATGATTGTAGTTTAATCTCAACATATAACACCTCGTAAGCAATTTCCAATACATTCATCGAAGGGTGCACAATTACCGCCATCTGGAATGTCGCCCGACCATTTGATAATGTCGCGCTCAGAATCGGCCTCGGTCTCAGAGACAGCAAGCAAGCACAGGTTTAGGTTGACGTCGTTTTCATGAGTTAGAAACAACCCGATCAAATCAGTGTAAGCAAGATGTTACCGCCGGGCATGGGCAGGCTCGGTCGAGTAACTGTAATCACCACTGATGCGTATGGTACAATTGGCGGGGTGGTTGAGGCTTCCCCGGCTGATTATTTGGCCATGGACACACCCAGGCCCAAATTAAAACAACGCTGATCCTTGGCCCAGGCGGTTTTGTAGACCAGCAGATGCGTCGTGATATCAATATCAGGTGCGATAAGCGCGTAGTATTCAATCAGAAAGGATTTTATCATGGATCGTCAGTATATAGAACTTTTCAAACAGTTGATCCGTCAAAAAACCACCCATGAGCCGCAACACATGCCGGAACATGATCGTTGCCGCGATCTACTGAAAGCTGAAGCGGAAAAGCGTGGTCTGAAGACGAAAATAATTCCTTCTTATCCCTATCCCACGCTGCTTGCCGGGCTTGACGTTGAAACCCTGAACCCAGCCCTGATGCTGTCTTGCCATTTGGATGTGGTTCAAGCCCAAGATGAACAGTTTGAACCACAAATAACAGGGAGCCGGATGGTGGGGCGGGGCACCAGCGATATGAAATTTGCCGTTCCGGTGTTCTTTAATGTCTGGGACCGTCTCAAGTCAGGCCAGGAGAAAATACTCCTTGCGTTTACCTTTGATGAGGAAATCGGTGGAAACAAAGGAATTGGTTATTTGCTGAACGAAGTTGGGCTGAGGCCAGCAGTGTGTTTTCTGCCGGATGGTGGCGATAATTTTCAGATTGAAGCGGAAGAAAAAGGCGTCTTCCATTTTCATGTAAAAACCTCCGGTAGATCAGCCCATGGCTCCAGACCGTGGCTGGGCGATAACGCTATCGACAAGATGTTGGCGATCTATTCTGATTTGCGCAACGAATTTCCGTTTGTATTCTCCCCTGAACAATGGACCCACACGTTGAACTTAGGAAAAATTGTAGCCGGCGATGCGGCCAATAAAGTGCCTGATGCCTGTGAAGCCAGCTTTGATTTGCGCTTTATCGAAGGACGGACGGCGGAAGAGATAAAGGACCGGGTGCGAGAAATTGTAGGCCAGAAGGGTGAATTTGAGCCGAAGGTGGTGGGAGACAATTTTTACCTGGATATGGAGCTCTGGTGCAGTCGCATGTTTCAAAAGGCCGCCGAGCGTCATCTCACCCACCCCATGCCGATCTATCGCAGCGAAGGCGCTTCCGACGCCCGCTTTTTTTCCCAATACAAAATTCCGGTGATTATTACCAAGCCGGTTTGCGCCGGGCATCACTCTGACCATGAATGGATTGATCTGGAAAGTATCTCCACTTACACCAATATCCTTTTTGATTTTGTCGAGCAGGTGCTTGACCGGAGATAATAGCCAAGAACCAGATGACAAGCTATTGTTGGGTTTGGCCCTTTTTCTAAAGCTGGATATGGTAATTTGGAATGGGTTTGAGATTTGGTGCTTATAATCTAAGACCTGCTGGCTGCAATGGATGGTTTGCGGCCTACGCTTTTTCAACAGCAACGGTGAGTCCGAGTCAGGAGATGATTAAAAGGGAGGAAGGGTATGAGTGATATGACACAGTTACCAAGTATTGAGCAGGCCCTTGAAACGTTGCAAGAGATAGAGAATAAGTTTGACGAAGGGGCACGCATTGCGCAAACTCGGCAGGCGCTGAAAAAAAATGAACGTGTGGCTAGAAATGACGCGCTGGTGGCGGGCTACTACCAAAGCCTTGCCGACAAAGGACTGTTTGTGCCCATTTACGGGGCGGGAGATCTTCCCTGGGCCCTTCCCCTCCATATGCCGCCATACCTTATCGAGATCCTCTGGGCAACTTCCCGCGTGCTTTATGCTCTGGCCCGCAAGCATCTCGCGGCCGAAGGTCCAGACTACCTGATAAAACGGATCCCGGATGGATGGATTACCGAGGAAATGGCTGACATCCTGCACCGCTACTACCTGACCGTAGAACCGGACCTGGCCTTTGATGTACTGGTATACGGCGCCAACTCCGAGCGAGGCATGAACTTTGACGAATTTAAAGCCTCCGGTGACCACCTCTATGCCAAAATACTCGAGGCCCAGAGCGTGGATACCTACTATGGTTGGCTCAGAGAATGCGTCCGATCTGCGCGGAACACCGGTGCATATGACGAGTCCGTGTTCACCCGGGTCAAAAAGGATCATCGACCGCTTTCCGATGCAGAACTGGACGAGCAGGTTCTGGCCACGTATGTCCACGGATCGGAAAACCATCGCGACCGGATTCTCTTCCTGGAGATCGATCCCCGCAACCAGCCCAGTTTTCAGAATCTGGCACTGTTGGCGAAATTTATGAGTGAGGGTGATCCCTCCCGTGAGCCGTTGATTCTCGATCCCCAGGCTCTTTTTTTCGAGGGAGACCAGCTTT
>NZ_JBFELV010000430.1:0-4347 GCF_041551955.1 Desulfosarcina sp. | reverse complement strand
GCCGGTGTCATGATCATGGGGTCGACGACTTTCGATACTATCGGGCGGGTGCTGCCCGGCCGCAAAACCATCGTCATGACCCGCAACTTGGATCGCCGATCCGACCGGGACGATCTGGAGTTTACCCAGGCGCCCCCCGAACAGATCATCGCCGAACTGGCCTCCCAGGGCTACGAGGAAGCCGTGGTGGTGGGCGGGGCGAAGATCAACCAGCTCTTCGCCGCAAAGGGACTGATCGACGAGTTGATCCTCACGCTGTCGCCCTTTGCCTTTGGCACCGGACTGTCCATCTTTTCAGGCGCCGTTGACCTGAAATTGGCCTTGAAATCATTCTGTCAGATAGACGAAAACACGCTGTGCGTTCGCTACCGGGTCATTCACCCAAAATGATAGGCTGTGACCGTCCATTCGTCAAACTATGAAATTGATGCTTTCCGGTTCATGGCCGCCAGCACCTGAAATAAGCCCTGAGTGCCCAGGTCTTCCCATCCCATGGCCATGGCGGCCACGTAAAACTGGTGGACCAGGGCCAGCGCGGGCAGCGACAGCTGCATGCGCCGCGCCTCTTCCAGGGCGATGCCCATATCCTTGACAAAGTGCTTGATGTAGAACCCCGGGTTGAAGTCGCCGTCAGCAATTCTGCGGCCCAGGGTGTTGATGGACCACGAGCTGGCCGCTCCTTTGCCGATCACATCGATCACTTGGTGGGCATCCATGCCGGACCGCTGGGCATACAAGAGTGATTCCACCACGCCGATCATGGTGCCGGCAATCAGGATCTGGTTGGTCATTTTGGTGTGCTGGCCGGTACCTGGACCGCCCATCAAGGCGATGGTTTTCCCCATGATCTCAAACAGTGGCTTGACCGCATTGAACACCGGCTTGTCACCGCCTACCATGATCGCCAGAATTGCTTCCCTTGCGCCCACGTCGCCGCCCGAAACCGGTGCATCCAGCGCCTTTACCCCTTTTGCGGCGCATGCATGGTGAATGGCGCCGGCCAGGTCTGGGCTGGATGTGGTCATGTCCACGATCGTGTCATCGGTTTTGGCTCCCGCCAGTACGCCTTCATCTCCTAAGATCACCTCCCGGACATCGTCCGGAAAACCCACCATGGTGAAGACGATATCGCTGCGCTGTGCCACGGCTTTTGGCGTGTCGGCCCAGGCCGCCCCGTTTTCAAGGAGCTTGACCGCTTTGTCGCGGGTTCGGCTGAACACCGTCAGACGGTGCCCAGCGGCCAACAGGTGCCCGCACATGGACGCGCCCATGACGCCCGTCCCGATCCATCCGATGCGTTGGTTGGTCATGTGATCCTCCCCTTAAATGATTGACAGATTCGGAAATGAAAAAGGGGCACGATTATGCAACCGCAACCCCTTTCAACCAATTTGGTCGGGACAGCAGGATTTGAACCTGCGACCCCAGCGTCCCGAACGCTGTGCTCTACCAGACTGAGCCATGTCCCGATGGGTGGTCTTAGTACGTCAAGGCATCTAAAAAGTCAATAGGTTGAAGCGCGATTGCGATGCCCTTTTTTTTAGCGGGTGAAGGGGTTGTCCAGAACGATGGTTTCATCCCTTCCCGGTCCCACCGAGACGATCTGAATGGGTACGCCGGTCAAGTCTTCTATGCGAGACAGGTATTGACGGGCGAGCTCGGGCAGGTCCTGGTAGCGTCGAATCGCGCGGATATCCTGCCGCCATCCGCCCAGGGTCTCATATACCGGTTTGCAAGCAGCCAGGTAGTTGAGATTGGCCGGTACCTCATCGATGCGTTGGCCATTGTATTCGTACGCGGTGCAGATTTTTATTTCGTCCAGCTGTCCGAGCACATCCAGTTTGGTAATGGCCAGACCGGTGAGCCCGTTCAGCCTGACTGCATTGTTGAGGATGACCGTATCCAGCCAGCCGCAACGCCGACGCCGGCCGGTGGTAGCGCCGAATTCCGCGCCGGTCTGTTGAATCAGGTCGCCGATATCGTCAAACAGTTCCGACGGGAACGGACCGGCGCCCACACGGGTGGTGTACGCCTTGACGATGCCGATCACGCCGTGGATATCTTTCGGACCGACGCCGCTGCCGCAACAGGCATTGCCGGAGGCGGTGTTGGAAGAGGTGACATAGGGGTATGTGCCGTGATCGATGTCCAGATGGGTGCCTTGGGCGCCTTCGAACAAAATCTGTTTTCCGTCCTTGCCGGCTTTTTGCATGGCCACGGAAACGTTGGTGACGTGAGGGTTTAGCCGCTTGGCGAATTGGGTGTACTGATCCCGCATCGACTCGAGATCCACGGTGTCGGTGCCCAGGAATTTTTCCAGGTAAAAATTCTTTTCAGGAACGATGGCCTGCAGGCGCTCATCGAAGGATTCGGGGTCGATCAGGTCTGCGAAACGAACACCGCGCCGGGTGGCCTTGTCTTCGTAACTGGGTCCGATGCCCCGGCCGGTGGTGCCGATCTTCTTGTCGCCCTTCATTCGTTCGCGACCGTGGTCGACCAGTTTGTGATAGGGCATGATCACATGGGCTCGGTCGCTGATCTTGAGAATGTCGGGACCGACGGCAATCCCTTTGGATTCCAGGTAATCGATTTCTTCGATCAATACCTCGGGGTCAACGACAACTCCGTTGCCGATCACGCAGATCTTCTTCTGAAGGATCCCGGACGGTATCAGGTGGCTGATAAATTGTTCGCCATCCACGACCATGGTGTGGCCGGCGTTGTTGCCACCCTGGAACCGCACCACCACGTCGGCGTCGGCGGCAAGAAGATCAACGATCTTTCCCTTTCCCTCATCACCCCACTGGGTGCCTACAATTACGATATTTGCCACGAGATGCTCCTTCATCAATATGATCAACCGAAAGGCGTAAACGAGCGATGGTCGTGAGTTTCAGAAAGCCTTGCGCCGTTGGCGAAAAAACTCCTGGATCACCAGCCGGCAGCGGTCCGCACAGATTCCCTGTATAATTTCGACCTGATGGTTGAGTCGCGCGTCCCGACCGAGGTGGTAGAGGCTTCCGGCCGCGCCCCATTTTGGGTCTGGTGCCCCGAAGACCACTGTCTTTACCCGGGCGTGGACAATGGCCCCCATGCACATGGCACAAGGTTCAATGCTAACATAGAGCGTGGTGCTTAACAAACGATAATTTTTTATCCGGCGGGCGGCCGAACGAAGTACATTGATCTCCGCATGAGCCGATGGATCGCAGCAGCTGATGGTTCGGTTGTGGTCCCGTGAGATGACCTGGTTGTCGGCATTGGTCATGACCGCACCAACCGGCACTTCTCCCATTTGACCGGCGAGAATGGCTTGATCGATGGCCATCTGCATGAAATGTTCGTGTGAGGGTGCCATGGTTTGACAGTCTACTTTTTTTTGGGTTGTGATCAATAGATTTTTTTGTGTCTGCCTTGAATCGGAGGAGATCGGGTCGTGATCCGTGCATATCGGCCCTGACAACCGTTACCGGGGAGTGTGCCATTCAAAGAATTCATTGACATGCTCCTCCGTTTGGCTTAAGTAGCAGTCCAACTTTTTAGCGCCCGTAGCTCAGCTGGATAGAGTGCCGGACTACGAATCCGTAGGTCGCAGGTTCGAATCCTGCCGGGCGCGCCAGTAAAACCAAGGGTTTCGCCAGTTTTGGCTAAGCCCTTTTTTTTGTGGTAAATAGATCCTGTTTGAACTGCGCGTAGACACGGTTCGCCGAAACCCCGACCGCCATAAAAAACGCGACCACCTTTCCCCGGCCATAAAGCGGATACCTCGGGGCCGTCCGGGCCTTCAGCCATTATCTTCCGAAGGCTGTTTCCCTTGAGGCCCCATGGTTGACGGGCCTTTCTTTGAGCTTGTTTTCTACCAACCGGAGTGCTACCCCTTTTTCTAAGATCAGGTAGGCGTTTACAGGGTACCGCATCTAGTTTGTTTCCGGGCATTTGAAGTACGGATAGTACGTCTGCATGCCCGGCGCCGCGCATCGGCGGCACCCTGCAAACGCCTACAATAGAGTGTGCTACGACACATTATTCATTTCACCCCCGTGAACGGGTTCACGATCAGATGGTCATCGATGCGATACATAATAGGAGATGGATTGGAAAATGACGATTAAATCTATTTTGGTTTTAGGCTTGGGCAAAGTTGGGTCACTCGTGGGTGTATTGCTCAAAAAAACCGGCTATCAGGTTACCGGCGCGGCCCGCAGCGAAAGAGCGGAGCTCCCGTTTGTAACAAAAATAATAGACGCCTCCGATATCGACCAGGTTGTAGAATTAATGAAGGCACATGATGCAATTGTTTCTTGTCTTCCCTACCATTTCAATCTCGATATCGCCAAAATAGCATGT
>NZ_JBFELV010000429.1:0-4361 GCF_041551955.1 Desulfosarcina sp. | reverse complement strand
GGCCAACCCGGACATGGCGACCTTTCCCAGCGTGGACACTGAAACTGCCTTTGGGGTGGACAGTCAAGTAAAAATGAGGGTGCCGATCTTCACGGGAGCCCTTGGCAGTACGGATATCGCCCGCAAAAACTGGGAGCATTTCGCCATTGGGGCCGCCATCAGTGGCATTACCCTGGTGTGCGGTGAGAACGTCTGCGGCATCGATCCCGGCCTTGAATTTAACGCGGATGGCAAAGTGGTCAAATCGCCGGAAATGGACCGCCGGATCAACGAGTACCGTCGGTATCATGAAGGTTACGGCGACATCCTGGTCCAGATGAACGTGGAGGACACCCGCATCGGTGTGGCAGAGTATGTTATTGAAAAGCTGGGGGTCGAAACCATTGAATTGAAATGGGGCCAAGGGGCCAAGTGCATCGGCGGTGAAATCAAGGTGAACTCCCTGAAACGGGCCCTCGAACTGAAAAAACGCGGCTATATTGTCACCCCGGACCCGGAAATTCCTGCTTTCCAGGCGGCCTTCAAGGCCGGCCCCCTGAAGCAGTTCGAACGTCACTCACGGCTGGGGTTCATCGACCAGGAAGGGTTCATGCGTGAAGTAGAACGCCTGCGGGCGTTGGGCGCCAAACGGGTCACCTTAAAAACCGGGGCCTATCCCATGCGGGAATTGGCAATGGCTATCCGCTGGTCCAGCGATGCTAAAATCGATCTGCTCACCATTGACGGCGCACCGGGCGGCACGGGCATGAGTCCCTGGAGGATGATGTGCGAATGGGGAGTGCCAGCCATCTACCTGCATTCCATGGCCTTTGAGCTGTGCGACCGCCTGGCCAAACAAGGAAAACCGGTACCGGATATCGCCTTTGCCGGCGGGTTCTCTTCAGAAGATCACGTGTTCAAAGCACTGGCACTGGGTGCTCCCTATTGCAAAGCCGTTTGTATGGGCAGAGCCCTGATGATACCGGGGATGGTCGGAAAAAACACCGAAAAATGGTTAAGGGGCGAACAGGGAGGACTCCCGTCAACGGTATCTGCGTTCGGCTCAACCAAAGAAGAGATCTTCATGAATTATGAAGTGATCAAGGAAAAATACGGGACCGAAGCCGCCAAACTCCCCCTTGGGGCAATCGGGATATTCAGCGCGGTGGACAAAATAAAAGTCGGCCTTCAGCAAATCATGGCCGGTTCCAGAAACTGGAATGTCAAGTACATTTCCAGGAAAGACATCTTCTCGTTGACCGAAGAGTGCGCGAAGGTAACGGGAATTTCCTACGTCATGGATGCGTACCGCGAAGAGGCCCTTCAGATAATCGATGCCTGATTGTCCGGATCGACAATATTGCATGCATTGCAACCAATCAACATTTAATATGGAGGGATTTATGTCAGACATTCTCAAGACGATTAAAGCCAGAGACCCTGCTGAAAATGAGTATCAGCAGGCGGTGACAGAGATCTTTAAATCGGTAAAGCCGGTTCTGGATCAGAACCCTGAATACCGGTATAGTGGGATACTCGACAGGATCACCGAACCCGAACGCGTGATCATGTTTCGGGTGCCCTGGATGGACGATCAGGGAAAGGCACATGTCAATCGGGGATTCAGAGTCGAAATGAACAGCGCCATCGGACCCTATATGGGCGGACTTCGCTTCCACGCCTCTGTCAATTTGAGCATTCTCAAGTTTCTTGCCTTCGAACAAGTATTCAACAACGCGCTGACGACCTTGTCCATGGGGGGAGGGAAAGGTGGTTCCGATTTCGATCCAAAAGGCAAGTCGGACGATGAAGTGATGCGCTTTTGCCAAGGATTCATGGCCGAGTTGTTCCGCCACATCGGACCCAACACGGACGTGCCGTCGGGTGATATCGGGGTCGGCGCCAGGGAAATCGGTTATCTTTTCGGGATGTACAAAAAGCTGCGCAACGAGTTTACCAGCGTCCTCACCGGCAAGGGTCTGGGGTGGGGCGGAAGCCTGGTCAGGCCGGAAGCGACCGGTTACGGTGTTGTCTATTTTGCAAACGAAATGCTGGCCACGCGCAATGATTCCCTCGCGGGTAAAAAATGTCTGGTTTCAGGCTCGGGAAACGTTGCCCAGCACACGGTTGAAAAAATCATCGACATGGGTGGCACGGTGGTCACCCTTTCGGATTCTTCCGGCTACATATTCGATGAGGAGGGCATCGACCGGGACAAACTGGACTATGTCAAACGCCTCAAGAACCTGAGAAGAGCGCGGATCATGGAATACACCGATAAATACTCGGCAGCGATCTATACCGAAGCAGATTCCACCCGCGATCATAATCCATTGTGGGACCATGCCGCCGACTGCGCGTTCCCCAGCGCCACCCAGAATGAAATCAATGAAAAAGATGCCGAAAACCTGGTCCGCAACGGGGTGACACTGGTATGCGAAGGCGCCAACATGCCATGCACGCCCGGCGCCATCGACATCTTCCAGGACAAGAAAATCCTGTATGCACCGGGAAAAGCGGCCAACGCCGGCGGCGTTGCCGTTTCAGGTCTCGAGATGGCCCAGAACAGCATGCGGATCAACTGGCCCCGGGAAGAGGTGGATAAACGTCTAAAAATTATCATGCGAAGCATCCACCAGACCTGCCTGGACGCAGCTGCGGAATATAACGCACCGGGCAACTATTTCATGGGTGCTAACATTGCCGGTTTTGTTAAGGTGGTCAATGCGATGCTCGATCAGGGGCTTGTATAAGGCGGCCGGCAAAAGCGAAATTTCGATTGGAGGGCGGGGATCACGGTAAACGATACAAGTAAAACCAGAATTCGGGAATTCATCGGCTCAGTCGTTGTCTCTAACTGCCGGACTGCAGCAGCTCCTGGCCGGCGCCCGGAAAACACTCAACTCCTGAAAAATTTGGTTGCCGGGGAAACCACTCGGTTGCACGCAAGCTCAACACAATATAGCATTAGCAACCGCCCCCTGCCGTATTCGGCAAGGGGTTTTTCTTTCTGGTGAAATAAACAATAGGGCTTTATTCGAACGGTTTCAGTCGCGTCCGCTTTGTGCATCTGGCGATCTCAAATCGACCATATGCCTTGAGATGTCCTGACCGATGCTTTAAGTTTCAACATTGAAAAACGAGCCAGACATCGCTTGATCATTTGATATCAAAGCATTTCCAATGGTGTTGATATATAAAACATCGCTGGAGCTAGCCCAACACCAGGATGGGGTTTTTTCGGTAAATTTACATCGACCCAATCTCAGCTTTAGTCTGATTACGAAGCTCTTGCCCCGGCTCGTCCTAATGGTTTTTATCGGCTGGGTGTCAATTTTAGAAGACGACCACCGGATTTGTCTTCGAGCACGTACAACGCCCCTTCGGGTCCCTGTTCGACCTCGCGTATACGTTTACCCCATCTAAAGCGTTCGGCTTCTTCGGCAATGTTCCCTTTCAAATCAACAAGAATGAGGGCTTTTGATATAAGTCCACCGATAAGCGCATTGCCTTTCCAAGCGGCAAACAGGTCACTGTCATAAATAACAAAACCGGACGGTGCAATGGAGGGAACCCAATACGTCCGCGGGGGTTCGAATTCAGGACGAGTGTCATGATCGGGGATCGGCACTCCCGAGTAGTGGTCACCATTCGACACGATCGGCCAGCAATAATTTATACCAGCAATGATCAGATTCAACTCATCGCCGTGGCGCGGACCCATCTCATGGACCCACAAACGCCCGTCGGCATCAAAATCGATGCCCAGCATGTTGCGGTGACCGATGGTCCAGAATTGCTTGGCAATCTCACCACGATCCTGCCAAGGATTTTCATTGGGAACCGTTCCGTCGTCGTTTAGGCGCAGCACCTTGCCAAGATGGCCGTCAAATTTTTGGGCCGGAGTCAGTTTCTGGCGGTCTCCGGATGTGATGAACATTTTTCCATCGGGGCCGAACGCGATGCGATGGCTGTAATGTCCTCTTCCAGTAACTTTTGGCTCCTGAACCCACAGTTTTTCTACTGACGTGAGCTTGAGCGGGCTGTTTTTTGGATCGAACCTGGCGCGGACCACCACCGCACCAATTGTGGCGTTATCATCCGCGCGTTCGGCATAGGACAAATAGACCCAGGAATTGCGTTCAAAATCAGGATGCAGCACCACATCGCCCAGGCCGCCCTGACCGCCATAAGCGACTTTCCACAAGCCCTGCACTTCTGTTTTCGACCCGTCCTTGGTAACATGCCACAGCACCCCTTTCTTCTCGGTCACCAAAAGAGTGCCATCGGGCAGAAAAGTCATGGCCCAGGGTTCATCGAAAGTAGCGATCCGCACCGCCTTAAGTTCGGTGCCATTCGTGCCTTTAATGGTGAAGTCCCTG
>NZ_JBFELV010000428.1:0-4370 GCF_041551955.1 Desulfosarcina sp. | reverse complement strand
CCACCGGAAAGGAATAGCCCTTCCGGGACCTCGGCGGTGATCAATGCCGCCGCCGCTTTTGCCAGTCCCCGGACCACCCGATCGGGACGCACTGTCGACCCGGCGTCGATGATTGGTTTGAGGCAAAGAATCAAGCTGCCGCTTGACCATGCATCCACCAGTCCGGCACTATGGAGTACTTGCTGTGAGGACCCCTCGCTGGATGTCAACACGAATGGGTCAAGCATTTGGCAGGCCCAGCTGGCAGACCGGGTCAGCATCGCGACCTGATCCGCCAGCACCCGGGATGACGAGCCGCAGACAAACAGCCATTTGGCGATACTCGGCCGATCCGCTGCCGCGAGGGACGGTAGATCCCGCGCCATGATTCGGGCGAGGCTGCCGGCCAAGCCGGCGGACCCGACCAGCAGGATCCGTTCAACGTGCTCACGGGCGAGGTTGGCCACGGCGTCCAAATGGGCGGTATGCACGGCATCAAAGGTCAACAGCCGGCAGCCTTGGCGCATTAGCCGGTGGACTCGCTCTGCCATGCTGGCAGAACCTTCTTCTATACAGGCCAGATCGACATGCCCCACCGGCATCTGGCTTTGGGTGGACAGAAGGACCGGAAGTCGTGATTCGCGCACCGGACAAAGGGGATCTCGGCCGATTTCGGTTTCGGCGACCGGCACCCCGTAGACCCGGTGGACACCGTTGACGGTTGTGCGTCCCTGCTGGGGAAGCGCCGGCGCGACAAAACTGGCGGCGGCATTGGTCGTCTGCAGCAAGGCGTCGATTTCCGCACCCACGTTTCCCCGCAGACAGGAATCAATTTTCTTGTAGACCCGTCGGGGAGCAAGGCTGCAGACGATTTCGCCCGTCGCGCGAACCCGCGCAGTCGCCGTGGCCGCATCCACATTGCGCGTATCGGTGAAAAGGGCAAGTCCCGCAGATTGAATAACGGTGGTAAAAGCGCCTTCAGCAGCACTGGCCATGTGAATCGGGCCGACTACCGGGCAGAATTGCACCCCGGTATCGGCGGCGCCGGTGATGTCGTCCGCAATGACGGCGATCTGGAGCACACGGTTCATCATTTCCCGCGGGATTCGAAGGCCGGGATGGGCAACATGTCCGGCGCGTGGGTAAGAACGCTCAACCGCGCTTCAGGACCCTGGCGACGCAAGGCTTCGGCCACAGCCGCATCAATACTGTCGGCATGGGTGTGCCCTAATCGCGCCTTGTCCGCGGCAGGAATGCCCGGGGAATACATGACTACCGAAGCCTTCTCCCTCACCATGGCCCATGCAGTGGCCAGGGCCGCTGCCACCCCGTTCTTAATCCGGCCTTCACGATAGGCGGCTTTGATTTCCTTGGATGACCAGGCGGTAAAATCCAGCAGGTCCGTGTGCACGGGGCTGACCCCTTCGGGTGCAGGCGTGCAGACGATAATGGTCCCACCTGCCCGTACCATCCGCTGGGCTGGGTATTGCGATTTGTGGGACTGCCAGAAGTCCAGATCGCAGGGATACGAGTTGGCCAGGACGATGTCCGGCGTTTCGTGGTAGGCCACGCCGTATATGTCCGTCGCCATTTTCACGCCAGCCTTGAACGCCGCGCGCATGTCACCGAAAAAAACGCCCACCACACCGCCCTGGCTGTCCATGACGACGTTGAAGATGGTGTGCATGCCCACCCGGTCGGCCATGTCGTCCATATCGCGCCGCACCGGGTTGTCGGCGATACCCAGGAAGGAGTCGCCACCGCCGCTGCAGGAAAGCAGGTGAGTTTCCGCCGTGGTCCGGGCGCCGCAAACGCCTGGCTGGATGATCTTCGAGGAGCCTGAAAATCCGGGAATATGGTGGGGAACGATGGCACCCAGGCCGATCACCACATCGGCCTCGGCCACAGCTCGGTTCACCAGCAACGGCGTGCCCTGGTTGGAGGTGCCCAGATCCACCAGTGCCTCGGGGTCCCGCCATTCATGATTGAAAACGTGGATGCGACGGTAAATGTGGTCACCCACCTTGGCTTTGATCTCGGCGTCCGTCATGTAGCGGTGGGTTCCCAGAGCCATGATGCAACCGACGTGGTCGTCAGGAATCCCGGCCTTGTTCAGGCGATCGAGCAGGGCAGGGATGATTCGGTCCGCCGGGGTCAGGCGGGTATTGTCGTCGCTGACGATGATGACCCGGTCACTGGCCTTGACCCAGTTTTCCAACGGTTCCTGACCGATCGGCACGTCCAGGGCGGCATCGATCGCCCGTTCCAGATCGCTCACGGGCGTCGACGGCTTAGGGCTCAATATCTCAGCCAGGCTGCGATCGGGCACGCCAAAGGTTACCGGGTTGCCGTCAAAGGGTATGGTCACAGTAGCCATGGGCGTCAATCTCCATAGAGGTTCGGGATAAACATGACAATGTCGGGTATATAGGTCATTAACAGCAGCACCCCGATCATGACCGTCAAAAAGGGCAGAATGAACTTGATGATTTCAGAGAGTTGAATCTGGGCGATATTGCACGAAATGAACAGGCAAATCCCCAACGGCGGGGTGAGCATGCCGATGGCCAGGGCGGTGACCATGATGACACCGAAATGCACGGGGTCGATGCCGAACTGCTGGATCACCGGCAGAAAAACCGGGGTTAGAATAATCAACGACGCCGAGGTCTCCATAAATGTCCCCACCACCAGCAGGCAAATGAGGATCAGGGCGTAGAGCACCGCCGGGGAGCTGGTCAGGCTGACCAGGTAGGCAGCCACATTCTGCGGCACCCGCTCGGCGGTCAGTATCCACCCGAAAATATTGGCCGTGGCGATGAGCAACATCACCGTCGAGGTTGAAATGGCCGCTTTGGCGAGAATTTTCGGCAGGTCACGGATTCTAAGCTCGCGGTATACGCCGAAGCCGACAATCGCTCCGTAAACGGCTGCCACCACGGCGGCTTCGGTGGGAGTGAAGATGCCGCCAAGAATCCCGCCCAATATGATCAACGGCATCAGCAGCGCCCAGAAGGCCCCGAAAAAGGTACGCCCGATGGCCTTTACACCGAGAAAGGTTTCCCGTTCATAGCCGGCGCGCTTGGCCAAAAAATAACTGACCGCCATCAAGCTGCCCCCGATCAGTGCACCGGGGATGAAGCCGCCCAGAAACATCTTGCCGATGGAGACGCCGCCCACGACACCAAAAATGATCATGGGGATGGAAGGGGGGATAATGACGCCGATGGATCCGCCGGCGGCCTGCACCGCGGCGGCAAACCCCTTGTGATACCCCTTGCGGATCATTGCCGGGATGGACACCGCGCCCACGGCAGCGGTGTCCGCCGCCGCCGCTCCGGAGATGCCGGCGAAAAACATGGCCGCCACGACGGCCACCATGGCCAGCCCACCGGCGACAAACCCCACCAGTGCATGGGCGAAATCGAACAGCCGGCGGGAAATTCCTCCCGACTCCATCAATTCACCGGCCAGCATGAAGAAAGGAATGGCCATCAACGGAAAGGAATCGGCGCCGGTAAACAGCCGCTGGGCCGCCAGGGTCAATGGCAAGCTGGAGGCGAATTGCAGCGTCGCCACCGACGCCACCCCCAATGAGAAGGCTATTGGCACACCCAAGGCGAAGCAGATCAGCAGGGACACGAACAATACGGCGGTCATATGCGCACCTCCCGATCCAGTGTGCGGTTCTGGAGGGCGGCCACCATGATGCGCAACGAGTTGATCAGCATGAAAATCCCGCCCACCGGCACGGCCATGTACGGGTAGCGCATGGAGATATGCATGGAGGCAGACTCCTGAAACTGGATGATCCCTAATATCTTGAAACCCCAGTAGATGATCATGAGCAAAAAGATCTGGATGATCAGATTAACCAGTACGACCACCCATCGATAGGCCTCGGGAGGAAGCAGTTTATCCATCAGATCGATACCCAGATGGGCCTGGTAGCGAACCCCGGCGGCAGCCCCCATAAAGGAGATCCAGACGAACAGGTAGCGCCCGGCTTCCTCGGACCAGGAGAGCGGGTCGTTCAGTATAAAACGATACCAGACCTGGGCTGAGATGATGACCACCATTCCGGCCATCAATAGTGCCAGAAACCAGTTGATACAGCGGTCCATGATGTCGAAAACAGTCTTGAAAAACACGGCGGCCACCTTTTATCGGGGTTAGACAGTGTCCAATGGCAGTGTCCGGGAGCTGCCGACCCGGTCGTTGCAGACCGGGCCGACGATTAACGCTTCAGTTTGCTTTCCGGCGTGTTATTTGGCTGCTGCGATAGCTGCGTCGATGAGTTTTTGGCCCTCTGCGGCATCGCCGCCGCCGATGGCTTTGATCACCGACGGATTGCTGTATACGGAGGCGACAGCCTTGGCAAAAGGTGCCTT
>NZ_JBFELV010000427.1:0-4378 GCF_041551955.1 Desulfosarcina sp. | reverse complement strand
GCAACTCCCTTTTTTCCGCAATGCTACTTTACACCTGAATGGGCAGGCCTTAGGATTCCAATGAAAGATGATCCCGTCGTGACAGGCACCTTTTATTGGCCAATCAGGAGGAAATCCAATGGAAAAGAAAGTCTTGATCGCCGTCGACGATTCCCGGCATTCGGAAAACGCACTGCGCTATGCGGCCTCGCTGCGTGAAACGCTGAGCGACCTTAAATATCTCCTGTTTCATGTGCAGCCGACTATTTCCCAATACCTGCTGGATGAAGCCAAGCTAAAACCAGGCGCCAGCGCCGCGCTGCAAAAGCTGATGCGAAAAAGCAACCAAGCCGCGCAGGCGCTTCTCGAAAAGGACAAGCTGCTCTTGATGTCCCACGGTGTCCCCGACGTTGACGTCCAGCTATTGACCCTGCCCCGAAAATTCGGTGTGTCCAAAGATGTCTTGGAGCACGGCACGGCGATGCTGGTTGACGCCATCCTTGTTGGCCGGCGGGGGCTTTCCGGGCTGGCTGACGTTTTCCTCGGCAGCGTGAGCGCCAACATCGTGGACAACTCCCAACTGATTCCGATCTGGCTGGTCGATGAAAAAGGACCTTCCAGGGAGATCATGATCGCCGTTGACGGATCGGAGAGCTCCCTGCGGGCCGTGGACCATCTGGCTTTCATGATCGGCGGCCACACCGAGGTAAACCTGACCTTCTTTCATGTGGCACCTCGGCTAAAAGACTTTTGTCCGATTGACTTCGAGGACGTCGACTCCGCGACGCTCGAAACCATTATCCGACAGGGGGACCAGGCCTGTGTCGACCGGTTTTTCGCCCACGCCACCAGTAAGCTCGAAGCATTGGGGATTCGCGACAGTCAAGTAAAGATCCGTAAAAAAGAGGGCGGCTTCAGGATCGGCAAGGCGATATTGGAGGCCTACCGACAGGGGAAATACGGCACGCTGGTCATCGGACGGCGGGGGATGGACAAAAAGTTTTTTACCGGCAGTGTCAGTCGCTACCTGATCAATCAGTTTTCCGATGGTGCGCTCTGGGTGGTCCCCTGAGAGCACTTTGCGTTAGACCGACACGCTATCTATCGTCAGTCTGTCTAACGCGGCTCCGTCGGCTTCGTTAACTTGTTCTCCGGGTCGCCTCCGGTGGTCTCCATCGTCTCACCGAGTTCATCGATCCAGGTCTTATCGAACAGCTGGATGCCGCGGTGATAGGCGGCACGGCCGATCAGGTGGGCGGCCACCGGCGCGGTCAACAGCAAAAACACGATGACGGCCACGGCCCTGATGGTCGTACCCAATTCGTCGGCCGCCACGGCTTCCGCCGCCAGGATGAAACCCGTCCCCAACGTTCCGGCCTTGGTGGCGGCGTGCATGCGAATGAGGGTGTCAGGCAGCCGCAGCATGCCCAGGGCGGCAACCAGGCAAAAGAGACTACCGATGATCAGCAATGCTGCCGTGATGACGGCGCTTATCATGGCTCCACCTTTTTTTGCGGTCCCTGGCCCGGTTTGCGGGAACGCATCAGAAATCGGGCCAGGGCCACCGTTCCCAGAAACGCGACCAGGGCGTAAGCAATGGCCACATCCAGAAACGAGGTGTCGCCGGCATGCACGGCATAGGCCGCCAGGAAGGCAACGATCAGCACCGAAATCAGGTCCAGTGCCACCACGCGATCGGCTGCCTGCGGCCCCCGTACCAGCCGGATGAATGCCAGCGCCATGCTGACGATCAACAACGCCAGGGCCAATTGGCTGGCGATCTGAACCACCGTATGGCCGTCGATGATCATCGCATTACCTCCAACACCCGTCGTTCCACTCCGTCCGTGATGCCTTGCCGAAAACGATCCGGATCGTCCAGAAACATGACATGGACGTAAAGGGTACGGCGGTCTTCGGAGAGGTCGATGCTGAGGGTTCCCGGGGTCAGTGAGATCAGGTTGGCCACCAGCAGAATCTCCAATTCGGTTTGTGCACGTAAAGGGATACCGACGATACCCGGACGGCTGATGTGCCTGGGAGTGACGACGTCCCACAACACCCGCAGATTGGACAGGATCAACTCCATCAAGAAATAACCCACCAAACGCACGGTTTTGGGGGCGCGCTGAAAATAGCGGGACCGGCCATACAGCGGCTGGGTGATCCACAGCACCGCATACCCCAGCGCAAACCCCGCCAGAAACCCAGCCAGGGAAAGCTGTCCCTGCACGCCCACATAGCCGAAAGCCAGAAAGCTGTTGATAAAAAACAGATTCATCGCATCTCTCCCACCACGGTGTAGACGTAAGCCCTCGGATCGATCAGCTCTTCGGCTGCCGTCCGGGCCAACTGGTAAAACGGCTCCGGCCATAATCCGATAAACACGGTTAGCAGGACCAGTGCCACGACCGGCGCTGTCATCCAGACGGACACACGGTTTTGAACCGTGGTGCTTTCGGTTGTGGGCCTCGGCTTCCAGAAGGCTTCGTTCCAGATCTTGGTCATGGAATAGATGGTCAGCAGACCGACTGCCGCAGCGATGCCCGCCAAGACCAAGTGGTTGGCATCCAGACTGGCCCGGATCAGGATCATTTTGGCCCAGAATCCGGACAAAGGGGGAAAGCCGGCCAGGGAAAAAGCGGGTATGAAAAACAGCAGCGCAAGGAGACCGCGGGCGTACAGGCCACCGATACGGGCCAGGGCGAATGATCCGCTCTGCTGACGGATCAGGCCACTGATCAAAAACAGATTGGCCTTCACCACGATGTGATGCAGCAGATAGAACACGGCGCCAGCCAGGGCCAGGGGGGTAAATAATCCCAGTCCAAGGACCATGTAGCCCACCTGGCTGATGATGTGAAACGACAAAATGCGCCGAATGTCGCTCTGCGCGGCGGCACCCAGCACACCGGTGATCATGGTCAGGGCCGCTGCCACCAGGACCAGTTCCTGAACGCCGTTGTTGTTGAACGGAAACAGCAGGGTGAAGGTCCGGATCAATGCATAGACGCCCACTTTGGTCAGCAGGCCTGAAAAAATCGCCGATACGGCTACCGGCGGGGTGTGGTAGGACGCCGGCAGCCAGAAAAAGAGCGGAAAGAGGCCGGATTTGATGCCAAAGGCAGTCAGGAACAGGACGGATACGGCTGCCACCTGTCCCGGATCGGCAACTGCCCGTAGTTTGAGATGCAGGTGGGCCATGTTCAGCGTTCCGGTCATGCCATAGACCAGCCCCAGCCCGGTCAGAAACAGCAGGGTCGCAAAGAGGTTGATCACTACGTACTTGACGCCGCCTTTGATTTGGGCGCGGGTTCTTCCAAGTACCAGTAGGGCGAATGAGGCCATCAGCATGACCTCGAACCACACATACAGATTGAACAGGTCGCCGGTCAGAAATGCTCCGCTGATGCCGCCTACCAGGATGTGCAGCAGTGGATAGTAGCCCCGCTTCAGATCATCGGCGCTGATTTCGGCCCGTGAATAGACGACCACGGCGCCGTAGACCACTCCGGTAATCAGAACCATCAGTGCGCTGAGGTGGTCGGCGACCAGGGCAATGCCGAAGGGCGCCGGCCAACTGCCCACGTGCAGGACGGCAATACCCTGGTGGTGGACCCGGTAGAGCAACCACCCGCCGGCGGTCAAATGCACGGCGGCCGTAACCAGGGTCGAGACATGCTGAAAAAGCGGCCGGCGATGTCCCAGCAGCGCCAGGGCTGCAGCGGTGAACGGGACGATGATCGGCGCAACCAGCATTCCGCTCATAGTCGTGACCTTTCTGCCGGTGCAAGGTCCTGGCTGTCGGATTCGGCCATCGCCTCGGTGTCCACTGTTCCCAATTGCTGGTAAGCGCGCAAGAACAGGATGAAAATGAATGCCAGCAAGGCAAATCCGATGACGATGGCCGTCAGAATCAGGGCCTGGGGCAGACTGTTGGCGACCGTCGCTGCCGGCTGCAGTGCCCCCTGCTCGATCAGCGGCGGCCGAACGGTGTCCATACGGCCGGCGGCAAAGATCAACAGGTTGACGGCGTTGCTGGCCAGCACCAGCCCAAAAATGAAACGAACCAGATTTCTGGAGAGCATCAGGAATACACTGCCGGCTACCATGGCACCGGTCAGGAGGGCCAGGACGGTCTCCATGTCAACTCTCCTCCAGGTGGAGCACGAGGGTCAAAATTGTCCCCAGCACGACCAAAAAGACGCCTACATCGAAGACCAGGGGAGTGCCCACCGCCGGGGTACCGGCAAGCGCATCCGTTGGCCACCACAAACCGGTCAGAAAAGGCTCACCGGCAACCACAGCCAACAGACCCGAACCGATGGCCAGCAGCAGCCCCCAGGCGACCAAGACGAGGGGGTCGATGCGCAGGGCCAGGCGGACCGGTTGCGGACCT
>NZ_JBFELV010000426.1:0-4411 GCF_041551955.1 Desulfosarcina sp. | reverse complement strand
GTCGAGCTGCCATGGTTGAGCACCACGAGCTGGAAAACCGGCTCCACCGCTCGGAGAAAATGGAGGCCCTCGGCCTGCTGGCCGGCGGGGTGGCCCATGACCTGAACAACATTCTCAGCGGGCTGGTCAGCTACCCGGAACTGCTCCTGATGGATCTTCCCGAAGCAAGCCCCCTTCGCGGCCCCATCCGAACCATCGAAACATCGGGCAAGCGGGCGGCGGCTATCGTTCAGGATCTGCTGACCCTGGCCCGGCGCGGGGCGGCTGTGTCCCAGGTGACCAACCTCAACCGAATCGTCAGCGACTACCTGCAGTCCCCGGAACATCAGAAGCTGAAACAGTATCACCCCAACGTTTCCTTCGAAATCAATCTGGACGATTGCCTGATGGATGTCAAGGGATCTCCTGTCCACCTGTCCAAAACCGTGATGAACCTGGTATCCAATGCCGCCGAGGCGGCTGATCCGGCCAAAGGATTCATCTCCTTGTCCACCCGCAGCCAGTATGTGGACCATCCCATCCGGGGCTACGACGAGGTCAAGGAAGGCGACTATGCCGTGCTGACGGTGACCGATGACGGCAGCGGCATCGCCCCCGAGGACCTGAAACGGATTTTCGAACCCTTTTACTCGAAGAAGGCCATGGGTAGGAGCGGCACGGGATTGGGCATGGCGGTGGTGTGGGGTACGGTAAAGGACCACAACGGATATATCGACGTGGTCAGCACCCAAGGCCGGGGAACCCGCTTCGCGCTCTATTTTCCGGTGACCCGGGAAACCCGCCAGACCGACATCGAAAACCGCTCCCTGGATGGGCTGCAAGGCCGCGGCGAAACCATCCTGGTCGTGGATGACATCCCGGAGCAGCGGGAAATTGCCACGCGCATCCTGACCCGCCTGGGTTACGCGGTAGAATCGGTCCCCAGTGGTGAGGCGGCGGTCGACTACATGAAGACGGGGCAGGCGGACCTGCTGGTCCTGGACATGATCATGGATCCGGGCATGGACGGCCTGGACACCTATCGGGAAATTCTCAAGATCCACCCGGGCCAGAAGGCGGTCATCGCCAGCGGCTTTTCCGAAAACGACCGCGTCCGGGAGGCCCATCGCCTCGGCGCGTCCCAGTATGTCAAAAAGCCCTATACCCTGGAGCGCATCGGCACGGCCGTGAAAACCGAGCTGGAATCGAATTAACCCCAATGTTGTATGAACAGCATGGATAAAGATAGCTAAACAAAAGGTATCATAATGAATATAAACAGGTTTCTACCAGCCTCTGGATGTCACCAACGGTGAATTCCAAGATGCGGTTCTCCAGAAAGCTCAAGTTCAAAACTATTACCAATCAACCCAGTTTGTCATTCCAGACGCAGCGTAGCGAAGATCCGGAATCCAGGAAGATTCATGGGGGGGGGTTGGATTCCCGCTTTCGCGGGAATGACACCAAAAAAGAGACCTTCTTGAGTTTTATAGATAACCGTATTCCAAGAATAGCTCAGTTTTTCTTATTGTGTTTACCTTCCAGGAAAGCTGGGGTTAACCGAACAGCCGCGTGATCTCGTCCACATCAAAATGCGGCCAAGCCACCGGGATCTCTTTTTCCACGGCATCGATGCCGGGTCCGGCCTCGGTGACCACCCCGATATCCGTGGCCACGATAGCGGCTTTCTTCATTGCGGACAGCAACCGGCCGGCGCGGTCCGGCCGGCAGCAGACGAGCAGGCTGCCGGATCCGATAAGCCCCAAAGGATCGATGCCCAATACCTCCGCCATTCGTCGTGTCTGGGGAAAAACCGGCAGCGCATCCCGCTGGATGCGGATTCCCCGGCCACCGGCCTGGCTCAACTCCGTCACGGCCGTGGCGATGCCACCCTCGGTCACATCGTGAAGCGCCGAGATCCCACCGACGTCCCAGGCAATCCTGGCTTCCGGCAGGACGCTGATCATGGACTGAAACCGGCTGCAGGCATCGATCTCGGCTGCGGTCATTCCCTTTTCCAAAAGCAGCTCCCTGAACTCGGCAGCGATGATGGCGGTGCCTTCCACGGCGATGCCCTTGGTCACCAGCACACGGTCGCCGGGAGCCATCCGTCGCTTTTGGATCAGGTCCTTGCGGGCGATCGTGCCGGCCATCATGCCGGTCACCACCGGCCGGCAGACGGCATCGGTGATCTCCGTGTGCCCCCCGCACAGGGTGATGCCGCAGGCCCTGCAGGTCGCATGAAGCTCGGCAAAGATACGCCGCACCTGGTCCCGCGAGAATCCACAGGGAAGCAACAGGGTGGCCAGCATCCAGCGGGCGTCGGCGCCGGCGGTGGCCATGTCGTTGGCATTGATCAGGACCGCATACCGGCCGATGGATTCGGTGGCGAACGTGATCGGATCGGATTTGAGCACCAGCACTTCCCGACCATGGATGTCCACGGCAGCCGCATCCTCACCCACCGACGGCCCCACAATCACCGACGGGTCTTGGATGCGATACCTGTCCAACAGTTTCCCGAGAAAGGCGTTGGGCAGTTTGCCGGCCGGAAGCGAGACCCCGTCGACCAGAATCGGTTCCAGATCCAAAAGCGTGTCGACGACAAACCGGCAGTCAAGGTGCTCTGGAGTCGGCCGGCCGTTGGTCAGATAGGCCGTCAGGGCCCCGGCATCCCCACCGGCCTGCATGTCGAAGAGAAAATCGCCCACCACCAGCACGTGGGCGGGATCCACGCCCATGTTCCGGGCGGCCAGCAGCACCCCTTCACCGGAAGGCTTGATTTTCACCGGATCTTCACGGGTGACCATGACGTCGATATCACCCACACGAAGGGTGGAGAAATTTTCCAGGGCCCGGGTCACCGAGGCGCGGCTGTTGCGGGTCAGAATGCCCACCGGCAGGCCGGCCGCTTTAATTGAGCCGACGAGCTGCTCGGCACCGGCATTGGGCCGCGACGCCACGGCCCCGTCCAGTTCGAACCGATCCAATTGCCGGGCCATATCATGGCGCTGCACAGGGTCGCCGACGCCGGCCATGAACTCCAACACGGGAACGTCATCCGGGCATCCGATGGCCCTTTTGATCACGGAGAAATCCAGGGATCCCGGCCGGGTCAGGGTGCCGTCAAAGTCGAAAAGAACGGCGTCAATTCGGTAGGGTGCGTTGGCCATGGGTTCACCCGGCGCCTGGATCAGGGAAGAGGTTGACCGACTGCTCCTGGAGTTTAAATTTCTGGACCTTGCCGCTGGCAGTCAAGGGGAAGCTGTCCACGAATGCGACATACTGGGGAATCTTGTAGCGGGCGATCTGCCCCCGGCAGAAATCCTTCACGTCGCTCTCGGTGATATCCGCCCCCGCTTTCAGGATAATGAAAGCACCCACCGCCTCCCCGTACTTCTGGCTGGGCACCCCCACGACCTGGACGTCCATGACGCCTTCCATGCCGAACAGAAATTCCTCGACCTCCCGGGGATAGATGTTCTCCCCGCCGCGGATGATCATGTCCTTGTGGCGGCCGGTGATGGCCAGGTAGCCGTCCGCGTCCAGAACACCCAGGTCGCCGGAATGGAGCCACCCGTCGGCATCGATGGCCATGGCCGTCGCCTCGGGCATCTTGTAGTAGCCCTTCATCACGCTGTATCCCCGGCAGCACACCTCCCCCTGCTGTCCGGCCGGCAGGGGAATACCGGATTGCGGGTCCACGATCTTGATCTCGATCTGAGGCATGGCCCGCCCAACGGTTTCCGTGCGCCGCCGCAGATCGTCGTCGGGCAGGGTCTGGGTCATCACCGGAGAATTCTCGGTAAGGCCGTAGCAGATGGTTATTTCGTTCATGTGCATGCGGTCCATGACCTGGCGCATCACCTGCACCGGGCACGGAGAACCGGCCATGATGCCGGTCCGCAGGGAGGAGAAGTCGAACTTGTCGAACAGGCGATGCTCCAGCATGGCGATGAACATCGTGGGAACGCCGTAAAGGGCCGTGCAGCGCTCCTGCTCCACGGAGGCCATCGTCTGGACCGGATCGAACGTTTCTAAGATCACCATGGCAGCGCCGTGGCTTACGGCGGCCAGCACCCCCAGCACGCACCCGAAGCAGTGAAACAGGGGTACCGGCAGACAGAGCCGGTCCTGCGCGGTGAATCGCTGGTTTTCACCGATCCACCAGCCGTTGTTGCCGATGTTGTGGTGGGAGAGCATCACCCCCTTGGGAAAGCCGGTGGTACCGGAGGTGTACTGCATGTTGACCACGTCGTGGACGTCCAGATCGGCCTGGCGGGACGCGTACTGGCTGTCGGTCACCAGAGGCGCAAGGGCCATGATCTCCGGCAGGCTGTAGATGCCCCGGTGCTTCTCCTGACCCAGGAAGCAGACACGGCGCAGCCGGGGAAAACGCCGGCTGGCCAGCCGCCCGCGCTCCCGTATTTTC
>NZ_JBFELV010000425.1:0-4437 GCF_041551955.1 Desulfosarcina sp. | reverse complement strand
TTGAGTAAATTCTATTTGTCCCCAAAGGCGCATTTTCATAAATCACCACACCCGATGCAATATCGACGATACTCCCATCTTTGAACCAGGCATAAAATTTGTTTTGATACTCTGCTAAACCTTCAAGCAATTCTTTCCTGAAGTTAAAAACCGATCCTTTGGGCGAATCCATATCAGCGAATTTCATTACACTGACGCCATAGTTGCGGCTACCCATTGCGATGCCGTCGCTGTTTGATACCAGATATTCAAAAAGCTCAGAGACCAATCCATTAGCCGTGTAGGTTACAATATTTTCCCGATTTAAGGGTGTAGATATTGCTCTCACCGAGGTTTTGAGAGCGCTATACCCATCATTGCCTTGACTTTCCAATTGATCAATCGTTTCGTAGGCAGTCCAATTACTTTCGTCTTCAAATTCACTTGATAAAAGTTTGGCAACTGCCGTATTTGAAGTGTCATTTGTGGCGACTCCTCCACCTCCACAAGCGACAATTATTAACATTAACGACAAGATGGTCAGTGAACGGAAATTGTGGGTCATTATGATTTTCCCTCAAAAAATGGTTTAATAAACCTCCGCGAAAAAAGTCTACACCGATTAAATAATATACAATAATATTAATTTCTTGCTATTTAGTGCTGTCGTTTTTAATTATCGGTTCAGAACGCCATTTCATTAGAACAATTTTTTTTGGGACCTCATGTGATATCGAAACGAAAAGGGGAGAGATCTTTCAGATGATGAAATCGGTTTTGTTTTGGAGCGGGTGATGGAGTGGATCAGGAAACCGAATCGAGTCCCCTACCCCAATTCCTGTGAGTGAATCTGTGTGTGAAAAAGTTTCTAAAATCAACAAAAATGTAAAAATTATATGTTCTATGATTACACATGTTAATATAATTTGATGAGGATAGGAAACTCGGAGGAAGTGTCTGAAAATCCCCGTGTCGGCAATTCGATTCTGTCCCTCAGCACCAGTTAACCAATGGCCTACTGTTTACGCGGTAGGCTCTTGTTATTAAAAATACCACCGTTTTTGATCGATTCTATCTGTTTCAGACCAGGCTTACACACTGTGATAGATAGAGGCGGTCACGGTGATATCCTTTACATTATATCTACTTTACCTGATCCGTAACCAATATTTCGACGGGCACGATCATTCATCCAACTGGTTCAGACAATATCAAATCAGATACGGTGTCGCAGCTCCCCCAAGAAAGAAGACCATTCATAGCTTTCGGCACAATGTTTCATCGTGCTTGATGGAACAAGACGTCCAAGACTCCCCTCTCTTTTATCCTCAACTATGCGGTCGTGAGATGGTTTAGGGGGATTATCCAGAGGTAGATAAACAACAAAATCGAATTGCTTGCGGCAGATAGTTGACAAGGAATTTCCCGCACGTTACATTTTGTTTAGCCAATAAATTATCCACGCTCATTTTTTCCCCACCAGAATTTTGAATTTTGGAAAATGGATACCTGAAGAGGACTGAATGGCAAAGAGCCGCAGGTACAAACTGTCTTGAGGCATTCCCGATTCAAAGAATGTCATTGGCTATAAACTGTATTGGTCTAAGGCTACTGAGGTCAACTACGATTCAAATTACATCAAAGAGGGCAACGTTGCCGAGATAAAACGCCCCTATAATGCCCTTCTATCGGAGCGTCCTGTCATCTTTGGGGTTACTGCTGTTGATAAAGATGGCAATGAATCGGACATGATAAAGATGTCCGAACCGTTCCAATTACACATGCCGAAAGCTCCCGTTAGCTTAACCCTCATACCGGCAGATGAGTTCAAGGTGCTTGACTCAAAGGAATTAGTTAAAGCCAGTCTTGAGCTGGACGATAATGATGATCCCTCAGCCAATGCTATCGAATCTCACGGTATAGCCGGCCGATAAAAATTGAAGTATTATGAGATTGATCATCACATGACTCCCGGCTAAACTTTTACACAATCGAAGTCTTTGTTAATCATTAATCGAAAGTTCCAGAGTGAAGTCGACGTCGGAGGTATAAAATGAAAATAGCCACAACAAAAATGAGGGCTATCTGTTTTGCGTGGGTGGTCTTCGCAGCAATGCTTCCGAACACAACTTGGGCGGGTGAGAGTAAGGATAGCACTCCCCATAACCACCTGGCACTGTTTCTTGGCCTTAGTGCAGAGACAAAACGAGACACGCCGAATGAAAACACTTACGCCATCGGGATAGAATACGAGCTGCTTTTCCGCAAGCATTGGGGCATCGGTGCCGCTGTCGAGTTTCTCGGGCATGACACTATACGCGACGCCGTGGTGTTCGTACCGGTGAGCTTCCATCCCAAAGGCAACTGGCGGGTGTTTGCCGGGCCGGGTGCAGAGTTAACGTCGAGGGAGGATAAATTCTTAATCCGTATAGGCATTGGCTACGAAGTCCCCCTCAGCGGGCATTGGCGTCTTGCGCCGAAGGTGATGGGAGATTTCATCGATGGCGGTGCGATCACTTGGACCGGTGGTTTGGCTATTGGATATGCCTTCTAGTCCAAAACAATCAACCGTGGAAAAAAAGCTATAGTTGACCTTGGTCTGTCAAAAAACGAATATGACTTTGCAGTTCTTCGATAGAAGATCTACTTGAACGGACACCGACCAATCATGGCATCTTTGATTTGGCCATGCTGAGAATTATCTGCATGTACCTGGAGTCGTACGAAGATAATAAATTTCAATTGCTAAAGGAATTAATATGTATGGTTCCCACGTTTCTTTTATGGAAAAAAATGACATCCAAGAATCAGCAAGAGTTCTCAGCGTCGCTATGCTCGACAATCCTCTTCATGCTGCCGTATTTCAAGGAAAAGGTGAAAAAGAACGCATAGAAATTGAAAAAATGTTTTTTAATCTCCTGATCAACCTGCCTGGAATAGTATTTCTGGCAAAAAAAAGAAAAAATATAATCGGGGTTATGAGGATGAAGTCATGCCAGGGGAGTAAAGCTGCTGATGCCCCTAAAGGCGCTATAGATGAAAATGATATTGGCTGGCGCAAGTCTGTTTGGCATATGGAATGGACACGCCAAGACCTGTTGAAGCAACACTGGCATTTGGGTCCGATTGGTGTGCTGCCGACTCATCAAGGATCAGGAGTCGGTTCCATGCTGATGGAGCGCTTTTGCATGGAAGTAGATGCCTGTTTTGCAATTGCCTACTTAGAAACAGAGGGGGATAAAAATGTACGCTTTTACGAGAAATTCGGGTTCAAGATAGTTGCCGAATCCAAAATATTCGGTGTCAAAAATCGATACATGTTAAGAGATTCAAGAAAATGATTCAACAGACACTGTACTTTAGTCCATAAGGATGGGGACGTTCTTCGTTGCGCGCACCGACCACTTCAGGCAGCTCCAACGAATCACCGGATGGGGCGAGGTCAGCGACACAATGATGATCTCAATTGTATCTGTGTTAAAAGACACAACTTCGATGCCAATAAGGTATGCTCAATTTCAACAAATTAATTTTGGATTTATTTTAATTAGTTGATTTAGCCCATCCCCGGATCTCCCGTTAGCTCAATCAACACCGGTGAGCATACATCCGATAAAACATCCGCCATCGCCACTCGGCGTAGTTACCATATTATCAACCATGGGACCTCCTATGTCGATGATCATCCCATCCTGGGTTAGAATGTCATCCCCCTCATTTGCATCCACAAAGTAAAGCGTGATTTTATTTTCGTTGATTTGCGCGCCGGTTACGCCATCGTAAACAAATTCATACCAGTGATCTTCGATATTGTCTGGAGTTCTCCCATACTTGAGATAAGAATCAGGTTTGGTGCCTGGGGGTAGATAGAGGGTCATCTGCACACTTCCACCGGCGCCCACGCCATGGATGGTGAAATCAAACAGGCCAGAGGAAAGTGTGCTTCCTTCAGGCATATCCCCGGGGGAGGGATTGACGGCCGCCTGCACGCCGGTCAGGGCAGTCCCCTCCGGCGATTCGAAAGTGATATAATCCTTGGCATCGTGGTCCATCAGCGAAGCCACCCGGTTCTGGGAGCGGTCCGGGATACCGTCGCTATTGCCGTCGCCGTTGTTCGGTGCGGCGTGTTCTATTTCATCGTTCACACCGTCCCCGTCAGCATCCATATCCATGTAATCGGGAGTGCCGTCACGATCTGTGTCTTCAGATCCTTCAACAGCATCCGACAATCCATCCCCATCCGAATCATCACACCCATCAGGCACCCCATCGGCGTCTAAGTCTGTCGCATCATCGTAGCCGGGGCATTGGTCATTAGCATCAGCTACGCCGTCGCCGTCAGTATCAGTCATTGGTGTTCCCAGGGTCGTGAAGCTGGCGCCAATGCTATTGGATGAATTTCCAGAATTGTCAGTGGAAACAGCCTGAAAATAATAAGTTGTGCCTGGATCCAATCCG
>NZ_JBFELV010000424.1:0-4484 GCF_041551955.1 Desulfosarcina sp. | reverse complement strand
CACGACCATTTGGTCGGTCTGATAGAATAGTTGATGGTTCTGGGTTCTGGGTTCTGGGTTCTGGGTTCTGAAGGAATCGAACATGCCTCAAATACTTAGGCAATCGCTATATTTCTGATGTTCAATTTGTTTGGTTTTGAACCACCCAGATGAAATAAATTGGTGAATATCATAGAGACGCTGTTCAATTGATACAGGTGGCCAGTTCCGGATCGCAGACCTCCGTCTTCGGACCTCGGGCATCCGACTCCGGTCTTCTGTCCTCAGACCTCCGACATCCGACGTCTGAATCCCGAAAGGAAAATTATGCCCATAAAAATCGACGGGCCGAGCATCATCGAAGCGGCGGGCACCCGGCCCAAACGCATCGAAGAGTATATCGGGCAGGTCAATTCAGGCACCGGGGCGGTCAGCGTCGCCCGCATGATCTCTCCACCTGGATGGCGTGAACCCGGGCAGCGACCCGCTTTTGACGAATACACCGTGGTCCTCAATGGGCGGCTCCGAGTGGAATCGGAAGACGGCACACTGGACATCCGGGCCGGCGAGGCGGTCATCACCCATGCCGGTGGGTGGGTGCGCTACAGCACGCCGGAACCGGAAGGTGCCGAGTACATCGCCGTCTGCCTGCCCGCCTTCACGTCAGAAACCGTTCACCGGGACGATGAAGTGGCCTGAAGATCAATGGACCGCGAAAGCGAGCGTATTCCCCGCCGCTTGTCGGATCGAAACAAAGATACCGAGCACCGATGCGGCGGGGTCAGCGAGCGAAATGAAAATCGATTTTTTATCCTCACGGAGCACCCGCCCCACGGCTTGCCGCGTGGAGGGTGCAAATGGATTTTAACGTGGCGTGTGCACTTGTGGCACCCAAGGGAAAAATATGAAAAACATCGTATTTCTGGCACTGGCCCTGTGTGTGGGCGGCCTGTTGCCTGTCCAGGGTTCGATTAACGCCCATCTGGGCAAAAGCCTCAACCACCCGCTTCAAGCCACATTCATCTCTTTTTTCGGGGCCATCCTCTTTCTTATTCTCCTGCTCGTGGCGCTTAATCCGCCGCTGCCATCGGTCTCTCAACTCAAATCCACCCCGGCGTTTTATTACACCGGCGGCATCTACGGGGTCATTTTCGTGACCACCATCTTGATGCTGGCTCCCCGCATCGGCATCGCCAACACCCTGGTGGCCACCATCGTCGGTCAGCTTATCGTCTCGGTCATCCTGGATCACTTCGGCGTTTTCGGTCTGCTACGACACCCGGTCAACGGATTCCGCCTGATGGGGTGTGCAGGGCTGATGGTCAGTCTCTACCTGATTCAAAAGACCGGCTGAAAAGCTAATATAGGTTTCCGGATGCTGCAGCAGGATTTGCATATTCACACCACCTACTCGAAAAGCGACACGTCAGTCGTCCCCGAACAGACGATCGCCCTTGTCGCTTCGCTCAACCATGCCAGGGTCGTAGGAATAAGCGACCATTTCGAAAATCTCGGCGATGGTATATTCGACGACTATGTCATGGAGATTCGCCAGGCCGGGTTGAAAGTCGGCGTCGAAGTGGACGGGCATCACTGGGTCGCCGAAGCCAGCGGCTGTGATGTCGATTATTACATCTTCCACTGCCGGGATCAGGGTGCCGATTATCGTTCGCTGGACGGACTGCTGGCAACCGGCAGGCCGGTTATTGTCGCTCATCCCGATGCACTGAATACCGACCTGAATCGGGTACCCGCCGATTGTCTGATCGAAATCAACAACCGCTATGTCTGGCGGACGAACTGGAAACGATTCTACGGCCCCTTCAAAGATCGCTTCAAATTCGTCATCGGCTCGGACGCTCATCAGCCGAATTGGCTCGGTCAGGCGGCGGCTCAATTTGCGGCTGCGCAGCTCGGCATTAAAGAGCACATGGTCTTTTGAAGGTCGCTGGAAAACCGCCTGAATGGGCTGGGTGCATCTCCGTCGGTCAGAAAAGTGGAACCGGAGCAAGGGGTAGTGCGAGGGGGCCGACCACGGGGTGTGACCGGCTGGACAACTGGGTGTCCATTGCGTTGCTCCGGTGTATCTAAAATATAAGGATGGATCCGACTGGCGTCAACCGTTCCTCAACGTAACCCGCCGGCACCGGTTGCTGGGATCTCCCCCGCAACTGTTATCGCTTCATGACGTTCGGTGGGGCAGACTTTCGTGGCGGCCGGCCGGTGTGATCCAGATATAATCCAGCTTGCGCTGTAATTCACGGATCGTGTCGGCACCGCCATAGGTCAAACCCGAGCGCAGGCCGCCGATGATATCGGCAATCACCGCCTCTTCGTTCTCCCGGTAAGGCACATCGATCGAACCCCCCTCTGCCGTTTTCCACCCGGCCATCCCGGCGTGATAATCGTCCTGGACCTCGCTGCTGGCCATGCCGCGATAGGATTTGACCCGCACCGCCTGGCCATGCTCATTTTTTCGTTTAACCACCGGCCCCGGCGTGGGCCGCGTTCCGGCCAGCATGCTGCCGATCATGGCAAAGTCGGCGCCGAAGGCAAGCGCTTTGAAAATATCCCCGGGCGATCGAATGCCGCCGTCCGCCGAAACGGAGCGATCCACCCGGGCTGAATGGCGTATCGCGGAATGGTTGGGCACGCCGAACCCGGTCTTGACGCGTCTCGTGCAGACCGCCCCGCCGCCGATGCCGACCTTGATGATATCGGCACTGAGGGACGCCAGGTAATCGGCTCCGGCATAGGTGGCCGCATTGCCGGCCATGATGCAGGCCTCCTTGCCCAACATGGCCCGGACTTTTTTCAGGGTTTTACCCACATAACGGGCGTGGGCATGGGCGACATCGATGCAGAACAAATCCGCACCGGCATCGCGCAATGCCTCGGCCCGCGCCATATCACCGGAGGAGCAGCCAAGGGGTACAACGGTGGGGTGGGCGCAGGATTTAAACATCTCGATATTGTCCGCGATGGACATGAACCGATGCATCACGCCGATCCCCAGCCTTGGCGCCGATAAAATCGGCCATGGCGGTTTCGGTGACCGTATCCATGTTGGCGGCCATCACCGGAAGCTTCACATGTAGTTTTCCGGTCTTGTCGGTCTTGGGTTGATTTCGGAGGCTGGTTTTTGAAATCAAAGCAACTCTTCGTATGTTATGACCTTTTGTATTCCATTTACCCCTAACCAATTCTGTTCAAGTATCGTGTCAACATGTCGATAAAATAAGTGCATGATTGTATTTGATCGTCTCAATCGGTATATTGACTGAATGCTGGAAACGGACATGAGCGCAAGCAAAACAAGGCAACCTCACCGAGCCCAAAAATTGATGCGAAGCATTGCATCCGTTTTAATCATCCTGTTTTGCATCCCTAATTTCGCATATGCCACCACCGCAACAGTTATCAGGGTATATAATGGAGATACGCTCAATGTGGATGTTCTGGGCAAAACGGTCAGGATCCGGCTTTATGGAATCGATGCGCCGGAATCTGGGCAAGATGGCAATGTTGCCGCCACGCGTTTTTTAAGGCGATTGGTTCTGGAACATCCCGTGGAAGTTAACGTCCTGGAGACCGATCGACTTAACCAGGCGTTTGCCGTCGTTATCCGTAAAGGCAAGGAGTCGAGCGTCAACGCCGCGATGGTCGCCAATGGCTATGCATGGGTGAATCCTGAGCAGTGCAGGACCGATGAATGTCCCCGCTGGATAAAGATAGAATCTCAAGCCAGGATGCTCAAGCTGGGCATCTGGTCGGATTATGACGTGGTGCCGCCGTGGGAGTTCAAAAACCAGCAACGGTAGCAGTGACACCGTGGTTGAACCGCATTGGATCAGTCCACCTGCAACGCCATTTCCCATGCCCAGGCATGCAAAAATAAACAGGTAGATTTGTATTTTGGGCTTTATTCCACCGCAATGCCAGGATCGCCGTCGATCGTGGTGCCGATCTTTGCGGCTGCGGGAACGCCGGCAAGGTTGAGCGCCGCAATCAGCTCATCTGCCTGGGCGTCTGGAAGCGATAATAAAAGCCCACCAGAGGTCTGAGGGTCGTAGAGCATTTCTTCTTCATGTTTGTCGAGAACGACCCGCATGTCAAGATCGTGCGCGTCGACCATCTGCCGGTTGGCCCGGTTGCTGCCGGTGGTTTCACCCTTTCTGTACATATCCAGGGCGCCCGCATAAAAAGGCAGGGCCTTGTAGTCCACAACCACCGAGACGCCACTGCCGTAGGCAACTTCCACCAGGTGGCCGAGAATGCCGAAGCCGGTGATGTCGGTACAGGCATGCAGATCAAATTTCAGCGCCGTTTCCATGGCTGGGCCGTTCAAGGCCGCCATCGAGGGCAGCACCTCCCGCTCGAGTGTTCGGAAGGGAAATTTTCCGGAGCGCACCGCATTCAACAAGACCCCTGAACCCAGCGGTTTCGTTAAGATAAGGGCGTCACCGGGTTTGGATCCGGCGTTGGTGATCACCCGATCCGGGTGT
>NZ_JBFELV010000423.1:0-4491 GCF_041551955.1 Desulfosarcina sp. | reverse complement strand
TCATTTGATGGATTATTATGCGAGGCGTCATGGATTGTCAACGGCTTTTATTTGTGAATCGCGAAACTATACGGTGAAGTGCTTTACTTTTCTTCCAAGGGACTTATTATGCATCCACCGTCAATTGAAGCAAGGAGAGATACATGATCGACCAAATCGACGTCCCCAAGGATCTGAGGGGTTCTTTCAAGCGTGTTTCGCGGCGGATCCCCGTGGATCTGAGAAAAGATGAAACGCTGATCAAAACGGTGGTGGACTACCTTCAACTGGGTGGGGAGAAGCTTGCCCGCCAGGCGGTTGAAGCCGCTAAACAGACCTATGAACTGGAAGTGGCCCAAAGAAGAAAAAAAGCGCGGGAAGAGGCACTCGTTCGCGCTGCCGAAGCACGGCTGGCTGCAGCTGAAGAAGGCTCAGGAAAAAAAACGGATGACTTCGATGACGATGACGACGATGACGACGATGACGACGATGATGACGACGATGATGACGACGACGATAAAAAAACACTTTGATCCGTGAGATTGAAAGTGGCTTTGCTTAACCTTGTTGAAACCGAAAAAGTCGATTTTACGACGGCTCGGTAATAAGGCCGAGATCGATGCTTGCGAATTCCGAGGAAGGGGCGGACTTACCGTACTCCGCAGTGACGAGGGATGAAGCGTAACGCCGATATCGGCCTTTTTACTGAGCCGTCAACCTTCGGCGGCCGCCGCGCCACCCGCAACCTTCATGGTTGTAAACCCGCAACCTCTGCTCACCCAGGTCGATCGCCTGCTGCCGCCGCATTTACCCCCTGGGACGTCATTTTTCATGTCGCCGATGGTCACCGTATTTGATGCCCTCAGCCAGGAACAGGCCAATGCTTTCAGCCTGGTCCTGAATGCTTCTGGAATTGCCAATCGGGCGACCCGATCCAACGATGGGTTCCGTATCGATGTACCGAAACCGTATGCCGACGCAGCCCGGGACGTCATCTATCGTTACCAGGCTGAAAACCCGGACGACGAAGCGGATCCCTCGGTCTCCCGCAGCCACCCGGCAAACAAAAACCTATCCGGCATTGCTGTAGCCTTGTTGCTGCTTTCCATCCACCTGGCCGTTTCGGCCAGTTCCGCGCCTGAGGATTATACCGCCGTTTTCGGTGCCCATGCCGGCCGCATTCTGAACGGCGAGATTTACCGGTGTGCCACTGCGCTCCTGCTGCATGCCGATGCCGCGCATATTGCCGGAAACATGGCTGGGGTGGTGATTTTCGGTGGTGCCGTGTGTATGGTTACCGGCGCTGGTGTCGGGTGGTTGATGATACTGGCCAGTGGTATGGCCGGCAACCTGATGAACGCGTTGGCACATGAAACCGGGCATATGTCCGTGGGTGCATCGACCGCTGTCTTCGGTGCAGTGGGCATCCTTTGTGCGTTCCAGGCGGTGGTCGCCGCAAGAACGGGTAAAGGGTGGAAACGAGCGGCCCTGGTTTTGGGCAGTGGTCTGGCGCTGCTGGCATTCCTGGGAACCAGTGCCCGAAGCGACGTGGCGGCTCACCTGTTTGGTTTTTTGTGCGGGGGGCTGATGGGGGGCGCCTATCGGTTGTGGATGGGCCACCCGTTGGGAATGAAAGGGCAGGTGCTTTGTGCCATTACGGCCGCATCGACCGTCCTGCTTTCCTGGATGCGGGGGGTGATAGGCTGATGTCCTTTCAAGAACAGCATCTTGCTGCCCATATCTTTGTTCTCACGGTATATTCCCGTGTTACAGCGGGTACGGGGTGAGGCTTTCAAGGCCAGATTCGGTGACCAATAGGGTCTGTTCAAACTGGGCCGACAGAGACCCGTCCTTGGTAACCGCCGTCCACCCGTCATCGAGGACAACCAGTTCTTTTTTGCCCAGGTTGATCATCGGTTCGATGGTGAACACCATGCCCGGCACCAGACGCACGCCAGTGCCAGGTTTCCCGTAATGGGGGATCTGGGGGGGCTCGTGAAAATCGACGCCTACCCCATGGCCGACGAACTCGCGGACCACCGAACACCCCTGCCCCTCTGCAAAAGACTGGATGGCATACCCGATGTCGCCGACGGTGTTGCCCGGCCTTACCGCGGCCATGCCTTCTGCTAAACACTGCCGGGAAACATTGACAATCTTCAGGGCCTCTGCGCCCGGGGTACCCACAAAAAAAGTCTTACTGGCATCGGCGTAATAGCTTTTCAGAATGGAGGTGACATCCACGTTGACGATATCGCCATCCTTGAACGGTCGATCTCCGGGAATTCCGTGGCAGATCACCTCGTTGATGCTGACACACACACTCTTAGGGAAGCCCCGATAATTCAGGGGAGCGGGAACCGCACCTTGCCGGACGGTAAAATCGTGGACCAATGCATTGATTTCATCGGTGGTCACGCCCGGCCGGATGTGGGGCGCCACCAGATCCAGCGTTTCGATGACCAATTGGCCGGCCCGCCGTATGCCTTCGATCTGTTCAGGCGTTTTGATTCGGATCCGGTGCCTTTTTGCGTATTGCAGGTCCGATGGCCGCGTCGAAGAGGGCTTGTTGAGACAGCAATGCTTATATTTTTTTCCGCTGCCGCAGGGGCAAGGGGCGTTTCGGCTGATTTTTCCGGTGTCACTTCTATTTTTCACGACTCGAGGCCTCTTAGGGCTTATTTTCCGCCGTTGGCGGTATTTGTGGATTGGCGCCATTTCGTGTGAATATGTATCGGAATCGATCAGCGGCTGTCAAACCATAATGTCGATAAAAAAAAGGCGGCCGATTTGGCCGCCTTTTTCCATGAAGAGGAGCGGAGAGGAGTATAGCGCAACCGTTGCTTTGCGCTTAATGATCATATCGGCCGCTGCGATGGATACTTGAGACTTTTTTTATTCCGGCCGTGTTTGATGGTTTGAGAACGAGTGACGCTTGTGGTATGAACCGCCAACGCAGTGGTCTGCCCGGCTGGCTCAAAATGGAGCCCGGGCAAACCCAAGCATCAACCATTGCGGCAAAACTTTATCGCCTTGCGCAAATTTAATGCCCTCAAACAGATTGCCCGTGACAGGAGGCGGATGATGGGAAAATCGGACAGTGAATGGGAAAAGCGCGTGTTGTGCAGCGATGGCAACTGTATCGGCATCGTCGGTGCCGACGGTCGCTGCAAGATGTGCGGCAGGCCCTATGACGGCGGCGCGCCTTCGCCCGCGGTTGATACCCATGCGGATGATCAGGGTGCGGACGGTGAACCTGTGGACCAGGAGATGTCGGTGGAAGATGCGCCTGCCGATGATTATCCGGCAGGCGACCCGGACGGGTCCGAGGACGCCTGGGAAAGTCGAACCCTGTGTGCCGATGAAAGCTGCATCGGCGTGATCGGTCCCGACGGTCGCTGCAAAGAATGCGGCAAACCCAACCCCGGATAACATCTATGGTGCACCATCGGACGACTGACCTCGCCTTGACCGACGCGTTAGATATCGTTGCGGATTTCATCCGGCAGGTGACCGGCATTGAACCGACCTCGGCAGAGATCGCCGATGCGCTGACCCGCTATTTCGTGCTGAACGAAATCAAGGACCACATCGTGATGATGCGGGAAGACGCTGAAAGTTGAAATCACTCCCAGCGGTTTCCCCCCTTGTGCTTCAGATCGATGAATTGAACCGTTCCCCGTTCGCTGATGAATGAGGTGAGCAGCCAACTGACAGCGCTGATGAAAAGGGCCCCCAGCAGGGCGCTGCCGAAGCCATCCACGTCGAAACCGCGGATGACGCCGGATGCCATCATCAGCAGCATGGCGTTGATGGCAAAGGTGAACAGGCCCAGGGTAAGAATGTTCAGGGGCAGGGTAAGCAGCAGCAGGATGGGGCGAAAGAAGGCATTTAAAACCCCCAGCACGGCGGCTGCCAGCACGGCTGAAGGAAATCCGGATACGCGGATGCCATCGATCATGTAGGCTGCCATGAAGATGGCAAACGTCAAGAACAGCCACCGGATGACGATGCCTTTCATGGCGTTCCTTTTACAAAGGGGATTGGCATGTCGAAAAAAAATGCGATCAGTTGATCTTGTCGCGCAATTTTCCTGAACATTTAAAGGTGACCACCCGTCGCTCGTCCAGCATCATTTCATCACCCGTCGCCGGATTTCTGCCCTTGCGCCGCTTTTTTTCCTTGACGCAGAATTTTCCGAAGCCGCTTACCAGAACGTTCTCTCCGGAAGACAGGGATGCTTTGATGATCTCGAGAAGCGTCTCAACGGTATCGGTGGCCTTGATTTTGGTGAGACCGGTTTGATCTTGAATGTTTTCTACAATTTGAGCTTTTGTCAGACTCATGCTGCTTGCTCCCCTCTAAATTTTTGTTGCCCATTTCCAGTTCGAGTCGATTGATGCTGCATCCGGCAGCGGCTTTTTTTGCTAACCATCTAAATTGTAAATGATAATTGCTGTTGTCAACGTTAACTTGATGTCAGGAGTTCGCCCATTTGTCAAGAAAATATAG
>NZ_JBFELV010000422.1:0-4498 GCF_041551955.1 Desulfosarcina sp. | reverse complement strand
GATTTCCATTTCAGGGTTTTGAAGGCAAATTTCAGGGAGTTCCTTATTGAATGCCACATTGTGGCTGTCTATAGTAAAATATCTACCAAACAACATATTATTGTAGACCGCTTAGCAGGCAATAATCTTCATGTACAGTATTTTGTCCCCCACCAATAGCGTTAGGAGCATACTTATGAGAAAAAACAAAAGGAAAAACAAATTTCAAATGAATTTGTCACGGCGGCAAGTGTTGAAAGCCGGGCTTTTTGCCGGTGCGGGAATGATGCTGCCCTGGCGATTGCGCATGCCAACGGCCCATGCCGCCACTCAAGGGCCGGGGCTGAGTGATCCTTCCCTGCAGCCGAAATTCATGGAATTGGTACCCAATGCCCTTGATCCTGGGTTCATTTTCGACACACTTAAAGGCAAAAAACACAAAATTAAAGTAGCTGTCAGTCAGACGATGCAGCAGACCGGTCTCCAAGACGCAATGGGCAACAAATTGTGGACCACCGTCTGGGGATACGGTGAGAAAAAACTCTACACCTGGCCGGGTCGTACCTTCCAGGTCAGAAGCTACGAGCCCCTCGAGGTCAAGTGGGAAAACAAATTGAAGAAGATCGCGCCCATCATTACCGGCAAGGACAACAGCAGTCTTTTCGGCAATGATCCGACCTACGATTTCACCGGCCGCTCAGTGATCGACACCAACCTCCACTGGGCATACAGTCTGCACGGTTATGAGCGCTATAGCATCGAAAAAGACGGCGTGCCCATCGTGCCCCACGTCCACGGCGGCCACAACGATTTCGAGGCCGATGGCAACCCAGAATTCTTCTTTAGCCCGAATTGGAAAATCCGCGGCCCGCAGTGGCTGGACAAAAAGTACCTTTATGACAACAGCCAGCCTGCCGGTACGGTCTGGTACCACGACCACGCCCTGGGCATCACCCGTCTCAACGTATACGCCGGCATGGCGGGATTCTACATCATCCGAGACGACTTCGATACTGGTTTACCAAACAACCCGCTGAGCTTGCCCGCCTTTCCCTATGAAGCCGCCTTTGCCATCCAGGACAAGATGTTCAAGGACACCGGCGAGCTGTTCTACCCGGCCTTCCCCGGCGATCCGTTCTACGTTGACTTTATCACTGGCGAGGGGGCTACTCTGCCAGAAGCTTTATTCCCCGGCGGCGGCCCGACCGGGCTGGCCGAGTTCTTCGGCGACCACATGGTGGTCAACGGCAAGATCTGGCCCAAGATGGACGTGGAGCCGCGCAACTACCGCCTGCGCTTGCTCAACGGCTGCGACAGCAGATTCCTGGCCATTCAGTTCCGGAAAGCCGCAAGCTCCGACGCCACGAACCTGACAGGTGCTGGTGATCCGATCCCATTCACCGTCATCGGCAGCGACCAGGGTTTGGCCTCTGAGCCGACCACCGTCACTACGCTGATTGTTGAAACTGGTTCGCGTTACGACATTATTTTTGATTTTAACGACTTCGACGACGAGCGCATTATCATGGAAAACATCGGTGGCGACGAGCCCTTCGGCGGCGGTTTGATCATCAACCAAGGTGGTCGGGATTTTCCTGAAATGGACCGTGTCATGGCCTTTGACGTGGTGCTGTCGCGGGATAACGCCGTGCCCGATGTCAGTCCGGTGACGGGCTACGCGACGCCGATCGTTGCCGGTGTGGCATCCCGCACGCGCAAAGTCGCCTTGTTTGAAGGTACCGACGAGTACGGACGCCTGCAACCATTGCTGGGCACGGCCGAACCAGCTACGGACCATCTCGGTAATTCCATCAACTGGCCAGCGACGACCGAATACGAGTTAGCCGTATTTCCTGACGGTACGCCTTCTCCGCTGGTCGGGCAGATGGAAGGCTCCATCGCCTGGCACAGCCCAACCACGGAGAACCCGGCACTTAATTCCACTGAAGAGTGGGAAGTCTGGAACGTGACTGGCGACGCACACCCCGTGCACCTTCATCTCGTGCATTTCGAAGTTCTCGGCCGCGAGGCGATCAAGTGGGACACCAATGCCGATGAGGATGGTTTCATCCCAGACGGATCTACGCCCGCTGAAGATGGCACCTACCTGGTCCCACAGCCAACCGTACAGCACAACTCAGTTGCAGGAGACCCCGCCACTTATGGTCAGGGATTCAGAATTGTCAATCCTCAAACCGACGGTCCAGCAATTATTCCGCCAGAACAAAAACCTGACGCTTACGTTGAGAATGCTCCCAAAGACGTGGTCACGGCCCTGCCGGGACAGGTCACCCGCATCAAGGCGACCTTCGACAAGCCTGGCCGCTATGTCTGGCACTGCCACATCCTCTCCCACGAGGACCACGAGATGATGCGCGTAATGCACGTCGGACCGGGGGCCTAAGCCACAATTACCCGCACGATAAATCGGGTGCCGCCTTGAGGCGGCACCCGACCTTATGTACGTTAGAGATGAAAAGATCTTTTAAGCAGGCACAAATGGACAATCCTACGAGGCGTTCTTAATTTAGTGAATAACATCGGAGGCTAACCAGTGAAAAGCCACTTGAAACCAATCCCGCTTCGGCGCTTGTCAGCTGCGCTGCTCCTCGCGGGCCTCAGTATCTGCTGTCTGCTGCCGGAACGTGTGGATGCCCGAACGGCAGACATTGGCCACAAGGAGGTACCGGCGATCATGTTAAAAAACAGCTCTCTAAAGCTGGTCGGGACGGCGGTGACCCGCAACCCGTTAAAGCGCATTGCTGTGATCGAGGATCTGAACAGCCGCCGGCAGTGGTTGTTTCACGAAGGCGACCGCGCAGGCGGCATCCTCATCAAATCGGTCCGGCGCGATCATATCGTTATCGATGCGGGCAAGGGTGAAGATACGGTGAAAATAAGCGGCTATCTGAGTCAGGGCCGGTCGACAACTGTCTCACTAAACGTACCACCGGAGAGAGATCTACCCAGTCCATCGGCCACGCCAATCAACCGGGTCGGTTCGCGCGAGCGTCTCTATGTCATCGAACGAGCGGCGGCCGAAGCTGCGTTTGCGAATCCCGCATCGGTCCTGGACACTGTCGACATCGTGCCTGCCCGCTTTCTTAATCGCGAGGTGGGCTTTCGAATCGCCGCCTTCGACCCGGCCAGCATTTTTTCGAAAATGGGTCTGCGAAGTGGCGACCTGGTGCTGGCGATCAACGACCAGGAGATCGCCGGGCCGCAGGAAGCGACCTCCTTTTTTGAGATCATCCGCCAGGGCGGCGACATCGACCTGACGGTCAGGCGCCGGGCCCGCACCTACCACATCAATCTGCTGATAGAATAACACCCACCCCAACCGGACCTTGTTTCGTTCAGCCGGAAGTGTTCTCACGCAAACCCGCCCGGCAATGCCAGCCTCAACCGCAGTGTTCGGAAAAACTGCGATTTGGATAAAGACCGCAACAGGGCAAGTATTGCGCCGACAACCGTTCACGTTGTACATATAAAGAGCCGTTCGGCGACACATGTCTGGATGTGAGCGTCGGTAAAGAAATTGTAATTTAAGAGGTCGGTGAAAGAATAAAAGATGAACAGAAACCTGTTGGGTAACAGTGGTCTACCAGTCACGCCGATAGGCTTGGGTCTGGCCGCACTAGGACGGCCCGGTTATATCAATATAGGGCATGGGAATGACTTGAATCACGAGCACGATGTCACTGCGATGGAAGCTCAGGCGCACCGCGTATTGGATTCGGCATGGGATGCCGGTATCCGCTATTTCGATGCGGCCCGATCATACGGAAAAGCGGAAGAATTTCTGCATACCTGGATTGCGAAACGGGGCATTACAGAAAAGGCGTGTACCATTGGCTCCAAATGGGGTTACACCTACACTGCCGATTGGCGGGTCAGTCTACCAGAAGGACAGAAGCATGAAATTAAGGATCATTCCCTGCCGGTGCTGAAACGTCAGATTTTAGAAAGCATCGCCTTTCTCGGAGGTCATCTCGATTTGTACCAGATTCATTCGACGACCCTTGACAGTGGGGTTTTGGATGATCAGGCGGTGTTGCTGGAACTGGCTCGATTGCGTAACACCGGGCTGAGTATTGGTTTCACGGTAAGTGGTACGCAGCAGGCGGACACGATCCGGCGTGCATTGGAAATCGAGTTTGATGGTGTTCCTCTTTTTTCGGCGGTGCAGGCAACCTGGAATCTGCTGGAGCAGTCGGTCACGAGCGCCTTACGGGAAGCGCACGACGTTGGAATTGGTGTTATTGTCAAGGAAGGCTTGGCCAACGGCCGTTTGACCGCACGAAACGATTCTCCCGAATTTAAACGCAAGATGGCTTTACTGCAAGCCCAGGCAGAAAACCTAAACGCCACGGTGGACAGCTTGGCACTGGCAGCGGTAATTAACCAGCCGTTTGTTGACGTGGTCTTGAGTGGCGCCGCATGCGTCGATCATCTAAATTCCAACCTGCAAGCCTTGAAGATAAAATGGAACGACTCGCTGGCAGAACGGTTGGATGCG
>NZ_JBFELV010000421.1:0-4515 GCF_041551955.1 Desulfosarcina sp. | reverse complement strand
GGGGATCGGTGCGGGCCCGGTTCATCAGCCAGGTCATCTGCTGTTCGATGCCGTCCGGATGCTGGTTGTCGGCGGTTTTGTGGAAGGTCCATTCCGTGTCAGATGAAGCCGGTTCGGCCAGCGCGCGGAAAATGGGAAGTTCAACGGGCGGTTGGTGCACGGCAGGCGGATCGGGTTCCGGCATATACCCATCCGACCATTGGGCGGAGGACGTGGATGCGGCAAAGCACATGCCTATGAACACAACTGTGCAGAATACGAGACTTCGAACACACTTTCGAGACTGGCGCATGGTTCTCCTTTTGGCAATGCGGTTGCCGGCCACAACCGATCATACTGCCCATCAAACAGTCGCCGTAATTTCTCAACCACTTGATATCAAATACTATCTTATTTACCGTGGTCGCAAATTCACCACCGGTTCGACCATGTGACGAAAAGCTTGCCAAATCAGGCCCATCCACACCGAGGCAGATGACACGGGTTCGAGCGAAATATACATTCAAGGAATATGCCATTTAAAAGCCTGCCGGCCCACTTACCGGATACGGGTTGAGCCCGGTAAGCGAGCCGAGCACGGCTGTAGGGGATGGGTTGCCTGGATGGGGGTTCAGACCGGGAGCATCATGGTTTTGGCTCAACGGGGACGATGGTCACCGGTGCAGGAGAGTGCTTGAGTACCTTTTCGGCCACACTGCCGAAACGGAAGTTGCCTTTCTCGCCGTGGCTGGCCATGATCACCATATCGACTTTCTCTTTGTCGATGAGCTTCAGGATCTCCTTGGCGGCATCACCGACCGCCACATGCTTGATGTAAAGCGGACAGCCGTCGAGATACTTTTCGCAAATCTGGCCCAACCGCGTGGATGCCGTTTTATTGGCATGCGCCATGAGTTCCTTGACACGTTTTTCCTCAAACGCCCCATACCAGCCGTCATGGTGGGCGATATCTTCGATCACGTAGAGAACGTGGATTTCTGCGCCATATTTCTCGGTGAGCGATTTTACGTGCGGCAGGGCGCTTTCAGATATAGCGGAAAAGTCTGTCGGCCATAGGATCTTTCTCACGTCCATGATTGAACCTCCTTTGGTGTTCAGGTTGATTTGGCTATCATCGAATATAGGGCTTGGTGGAAGGTTTCGTCAAGCGGTTCATCGGGGTATGGGTTTAGTGAGCGACAGCATCAGGGGTCGCTTGGCGTGCGACGCCAACCACTTGTTCAAAGCCGCGGTTTGACCCGGGCCCAAGATGGATTAACTTATGGGCGATAGCGATAGCGTTCAATCGAAAAGAAAGGGTCGCCCGACGTGGTATGCGGGTGGGATAAATGCCCCTTGCACGACTGACGTGTCAGGTCCAGGAGGGTGAAGCATGATGCCGAAACAAAAATTACTCATAAGTGGCCTGGTGCTTTTACTTCTATCGGTCACCACCACTGCAGCCGAGCCTAACCGTCTTGTCGAACAGATCGGCGCCGGTGGCCATGTGCTGATGATCCGCCATGCCAACGCCCCCGGAAACGGAGATCCTGACCATTTCCGGATCGGCGATTGCGCCACACAGCGCAACCTGGACGACCGTGGACGCGCCCAGGCCCGGCGCATCGGCCAATGGCTTCGCAGCCGGGGTATCGAGGAGGCCCGGGTCTACGCCAGCCAGTGGTGCCGCTGCCTCGAGACGGCCGCGCTCATCGATCTCGGACCGGTTGCCGAGTTGCCGGCCCTGAATTCCTTTTACGACCGCCCCCAGGATCGCCAGCCCAACCTTGCCGCCCTGCGGTCGTTTTTGGCCAGACAACCCACGGACGGCCCGCCGATTCTTCTGGTGACCCATTTCGTGACCATTTCCGCCGTCACCGGCAAGGGCGTTGCTTCCGGAGAAGGGGTGGTGATGCGCTTGACAGGCACCGGCGACGCAGCGGTCCTCGGGCAGTTGGATTTTGAGTTCTGAGGACCGATGCCCTTTCTGTCGACCCCGGCGGCCAACCCACATGCGCCTGTATCCGATCAGGCTGGCGGTTCGTTCAGACGTCATCCCGCAGAAACGCCAGGAGCGCCTCCGGATCCGGGTGGTCGGCGGGATCTTTTGCAAAATGGCTGAACCGGATGCGGCCGCCCTTGTCGATGATGAAAACCCCGGGCAGTTGACGGACATCCCCTTTGGGAATGCCTATGGCGTGGCCTTTGGCCATGGCCGACAAGCCCTTTACGGCCACACCCACTGACAACAGGCCGCCCAGGGAGGCCTGCTTGAGATGAAAGGCCTTGAAGAGCCGCTTCCGCGGATCGGCGATCATGGTGAAAGGGACGTGAAACCGGTCTTTGAAGGCCGCCGTTTCCCCCGGGGTTCCCAGCCCGACGAGCACCACTCGGGCACCGAATCGTCTAAATCCGTCTGCCTTCTGACGCAACTGCGCCACCTGATCCCGGCAGAAGGGTCACCCGTAATGGCGCAGGAAAACCAGCACCAGCGGGCCGCTTTCCCAGAAGCGGCTGAGGGGGGTGACCGTGTTGTCCCACAGCACGACCTCCTGATCCATGACTTTCGTTGCATCTTGTGACATCGCGTGTCTCTCCTAGCTGATAAAGGTTTTGGGTCATCGGACTGAGGTCAAGCTGGATGATAACCGCGCTTGCCATCGATGACCCCCCGGATACCGCCTTCGGAGTTTGCCCGGTCGCCATCGCGCCGCGGGATCAGATGAATGCGGGCATTCAGCACCGTCTGACCGGCCGACGTGCCGATGTTCGTCCCGAGGTTGAACCCGGTGACCAGCGGGTCTCGTTGCCTGATCCGTTCGACGAGGGTGCGGACCAGGGCTTCGCTGTTGCGGATTTCCTTATCGGTCATGGAAAGCCAGTCGGTCGTATGCCGCAGGGGAGCGATCAACAAACGGCCCTCGGTCACCGGGTAGCCGTCGTTGAAAGCGGAAACCGTGCCGACCGTCTCCACAGCCACTCCCGCTCTGATCCCTCGACAGAACAGGCCATTTGAATGACCGTCATCCGGATATCCCATCGTTTCTCCTACGTGAAATGCCCCGCCGATGATCAGGAAAAGTAGGCGTTCCCGTCCAACTTGAGGCTTTTCGACAGCAACCCTACCGTTTTCCGCCGGTCAGGGAATAACACCTGACAAACCATTGACAGGTAATGAACGATTAAACAAGTTATCGTTCTAAAGAAGCCGTGGAAATGTCGCGATCCGATTGGTTTACCCTTAAAATAGAGGTTGACAAATAGGAACTAATCTTATTTAAGAGCCACATGCAAAACAAAGAGGTAGCTCAGCGTGTGCGGCTTTTTATGGAAACCTGCCGCCGTCACCAACTGAAAATCACCCCCCAGCGCGTTGGCATCTACCGGGTTCTCATTCAGTCGAAGCGGCATCCCACCGCTGATCTGGTCTTCAGGGCGGTCCAAAAAGAGTTTCCCAACATCTCCTTCGATACGGTCAACCGAACGCTGTCGACCTTTGCCGAGATAGGCGTGGTGGACGTGGTGGAGACCTTCGGCGGCCCCAAGCGCTTCGACCCCAACATCACAGACCACCACCACCTGCACTGCATGGCCTGCGGCAGGATCATCGATTTCGAATATGAAGGCTACGCCCGCCTGGAAGTGCCTAAAACCATTGCCACGACGTTCAAGGTGATCAGCAGACGGGTCGTCCTCAAGGGCCTTTGTGACACCTGCAGCGCAAAGCAGCAAATGTTCTGAAAGCCGCCGTCGACCAACAAGCGGAAATTCGGACATTTTAATTACCCACAACCCACCCATCAACGAACAAGGAGGAAAAAATGAGTAAGACCACCGAAAATCTGAAAGCAGCCTTTGCCGGCGAATCCCAGGCCCGCAACAAGTACACCTTTTTTGCCAAGGTTGCCCGCAAAGAAGGCTATCACTACATCGCCAAGATTTTCGAGGAGACCGCCTTCAACGAAATGCAGCATGCCAAAGACCACCTAAAACTGCTCGGCGGCATCGGCGACACCCTGACCAACTTGAAGGAAGCCATGGGCGGGGAGGACTACGAGGTGGAGAGCATGTATCCGCAGTTTGCCAAGGAGGCGGAAGCAGAGGGACAGACCGAGGCCAAGATCGCCTTCGAGCAGGTGGCCAAGATCGAGGCCCACCATCGTGCACGCTACAAGAAGATCATCGAGATGGTCGAAGCCGGGACCGTGTACAAGCGCAAGCAGCCGATCAAGTGGAAGTGCGGCGTCTGCGGCTATATCGTCGAAGGCACCGAACCGCCGCCCAAGTGCCCGTCCTGCAAGCATTCCAGAGAACACTACGAGCCGGCCAACCTGGATTTCTGATCGCCGGGGCATCCTGAAGTAAGCACATGTAGATACCGGGCGGCGCCAGCAAGCAATTGCACGGCGGCGCCCGGTATCACCGCCGGCAACAGGCAGGCATCCTCGTCATTCACGCTGACGCCCTGCACCCCCGGGGACGCCCGCTTCACTCTCGTTCAGCCATCAATCCCGCCACATGACGGGCAATGGCGGG
>NZ_JBFELV010000420.1:0-4522 GCF_041551955.1 Desulfosarcina sp. | reverse complement strand
GATCATTCATCGCGACATCAATCCATCCAATGTCATCGTGCAACCCGATGACCAGATCAAGATTCTCGACTTCGGTTTGTCCTGCCCTGCCGGCACCGAGGATTTCGGCAATACCGGTACCGCCCAATATATGGCCCCAGAACAAATTGACGCCGATCCCGTGGACGGGCGAACCGACATCTACGCATTGGGCATCACGGCCTACGAAATGGTTACCGGTAGACTCCCTTTCGTAAATTCCGATCTGAATACACTGTTGAAAATGCACACCACACACGACATACCGGATCCCGCCGAGCTGGTACCCGATATCCCCGGGGAGCTGCGTGATTTTATACTCACCGCCGGACGGTGCATTCCCCGAAAGCGCTATGCGAGCATGGGCCATGCCATGGAAGCACTTGATCCATTATTATCACAAAGCAAGCCAATCAAGCGCCTAAAGAGCCTTAACCATGACGGGCTGTCGACCCTTGTATTGTCCTACAAAAAAGAACAGCAGGCAGACCTTAACCGGTTGTTGGCGTCCTTCAGAACTCAGGCTCAGGCCCTCGGTGTGGCGGTCAAGATGGCCGATTATAAAAATATGTAAAGCGAACGACCGCTCAAGGGAACCGATCCAATGACTTTTGCTTTCAAGGCGACATCCGGACGCACCCATATCGGCTTGGCCGGTGTGAGAAATGAGGATCGGTACATCATCAGAGGCCTCGGCAGCGGGGGCGCCATCCTGGCAGTGGCGGACGGATTGGGGGGGAATGTATCCGGCGGCTATGCCGCTGACTGCATCATCGATCATTTGGCCGCGCTTGATCAGGTGGAGACCGGCAACGAGTTGGCGGCACTGGTGACGCTGGTCAAAGCGATGGACGGCCATTTGGTGAGCCAGCAGGAGGCACAAGCCGCACTGGCGGGAACCGGCAGCACAATGGTGTGCGTGTTGTTGCGGGACAATACCGCCTACTGGATCCATGTGGGCGACAGCCGCCTGTATCTGTTTCGAGATGGCCGGCTGACCCAGATTACCGAAGACCAGACGCTGGCCAGATTTCTGGTTGGCGAGGGTGAATTAGCGCTAAAAGACGCTGCGACCCACTATTCCATCGATGTCATGGATCAGTTCGTGGGTTGCGGATATGCCATTCCAGAGACAGGGTCTTTTTCCAGTCGTGGCGGCGATCTGTTGGCATTGACCACCGACGGGCTGCATAAATCGTTAACCCCCCAACTTTTGGCAACTATTCTGGGTAATCGCGAAGCAATCGACCAAAAAGCGGAACGGCTCATCCAGGCTGCACTGAAAACGGGTGGCCGGGATAACATGACAATTGTTCTGGCCAAGGTGTGAATGACAGCACGACACCATTGTCTAAATCAACGGATAGTCTACCTGCACCTGTTATCCTGACGCATGTACGACACCCAACGTCCGAGGTTTTCATGAATCACAGCTGCACCCCTATCCCCTTTTTTTCCAGCCTGCGCAATCGATTCCAGCTGGTCCTGTTCCTGATGACCCTGGCCATCGGTCTGCAGTTTTATTTTTTTGTCGAGCAGGCGGGCAATGGCGGCCCGATAACCATCCAGCGACCGGCCGGTGTGGAAGGGTTTTTGCCCATTGGCGCGCTGTTGGGCTGGAAGCAGCTTTTGACCACGGGCATCTGGGACCCAGTCCATCCGGCGGCCATGGTCATCCTGCTTTATGCTGGGGTGATTTCCCTCCTGTTTCGAAAATCCTTCTGCAGTTGGTTCTGTCCGGTCGGGACACTGTCTGAATGGCTCTGGAAACTGGGTTATCGAGTGCTGGGGAAGAACATCCAAATGCCCAAGGTCCTGGACTGGCCCCTGCGATCGCTGAAATACCTGCTGCTCTCGTTTTTCGTCTATATCACCCTGATAAAAATGGCCCCGGCCGAAATTGCATCATTTCTGCACAGCCCCTATTACAAACTGGCGGATGTGAAGATGCTCCATTTTTTCACCCGGATCGGAACCGTGACCCTGTTTTCGATGGTGGTTTTGCTCGTGCTCTCCGTCTTCGTCAGGAATTTCTGGTGCCGGTACCTGTGCCCTTATGGCGCCTTGATGGGCATTCTCGGCCTGTTCAGCCCGACGGCAGTGCAGCGGCAACCCGCCACCTGCACCAGTTGCCTGAAGTGCAGCCGGATCTGTCCATCCCATCTGCCCGTGCACCAGAAAACCAGGGTGTTCAGCCCAGAGTGCAGCGGGTGCCTGGACTGCGTCAATACCTGCCCGGCGGCGGAAACCCTCTCAATGAACACCGCCGGCTTTGGACCCCTGTCCTGGCATGCGTCGAAACTGGCCATGGCCGTGGGTGCTGCCTTCGTCGTCATGGTCTTTGCCGCCCAAATCACTGGGCACTGGAAGAGCGGAATCGACGATGGTGAGTTCAAGATGCTGCTGCGGATGATCGATGCCCCCATGATGGTCCACCCAACCTTTTAGGCCAATTGCGGGCCCTCTTTTCGCTACCAGCATGCCCAACGCCTCACCGTCGATGCCCACGTCTTTTCGACGGATTGTTTTCCATGAGTTTTCTGCTTGCTGCACGTGTTGAAAAAAACCTCAGATGATCAATCCGTTTAATGCCACTCCTGCAGCGCAACCTGCCGTCGCCAGCGACCACGACCAATGTTACCGCATCCTGAAAGAAGGCCTTTTTCCGGCTTTGTCGAAGCGATGCGGCGGCCCTTCTCAGCATCGATGCGGCTGACCATCGTCGCCGGAATGGGGCCTATCCGATTGATAGCGCTCTGCTTCTCAGCGCCACAGGTAATTATTTAGGCAGCATCGGATGGTTCGGCGGCCGGAGCGACCGAACCAGGTCGTCGAACGCCTCGGGCTGCAACAGTTCGAACACCCCCAACCCGAACACGGCCAGCGCGAAAATCAGCGTGACAACGGCACCGATGCGGTGAGGCAGGGTGACAACAAACATGAGGACCGATGCGTTCATCTGTTCATCTCCCCAAAGCCATCCGATCGCCGTGCAGAGAAAGATGAAGCCGAGCGGGGCGATCAAGATGCCCGGCCTGGCCATGATCAGCTTTTCAGCGGCAGGGCCGAGTTCAAAAATGACGATACCGGCAATTGCCAGGGTGCCCAACCCCATGGCAACGAAAAGAAGCCCCCAGAAGGCGGCGCCGGTGCCGCGGAACACAAAACGGCTGGAGCTGTGCCAGCTCCATTCGCCCACTTTCATGTCAAAATATCGCAACCGGATCGAATCGATTCCGATGGAAAGGAGCCCAACACCAAGCATCGCGGCACCGAGGGCCTGCAATTTCGGCCAAACCAGGTAGTTCCCGGCGGCGACAAAACCGATGGCCAGCAGGCCAAAGCCGGGAAGCAAAAAGGATTTGAATTGATTTGTCTTCATCCGGCCCATCACCCCCTCATTCATTTCTGACCTATGCACAGGCAGCGGCAGTCCGCTGTCCAACAGACAGTTCTCTTCGGCTATATTGCAGCCTCGACGTTCAGCACACTCTATGGCGTGACACCCGGTCTTGGTTCCTGAACAAAAAATAAACCATTGCACCTATGGTATCGATATGACTACATAACGCGATCATTGTTGGCCAGATACCCTGGGTAATTTACGTATCCCGGCAAGACCGATTATACCCGTCCCGAACAAAATCAAGGTTGCGGAAATCGGCACTGGGGCCGCCTCGGACAAAAAAACGCCGGAGGCGGATTCAAAGGTAGCGCCTTCGGGAAGATCGAGCCGGATGGAGGCGGTGTTGGAAAAATCGGCTGGGCCGACTATCTGAACCAAATCAAAATCCAGCCGGAGACTTGGGTCGGCACCGGAGATTTCAATCTGCCCTAAAAAGGTTTTAGGGCCCAAGGCCGCCCATTCCCCGATTCCATTGAATGCTGAAAACTGTTGTGGCGAGGCCGTTGAATAGGTGCCCGGCGTACCATCCGAGGAATAAGTTGCACTTATGGCGAGCTGATCGACATTCGGATAGGGAAAGGTATTGAGCCCACTTAAGGCATTGAAAGAAAAGTATCCCCTTTCCTTATTGTTGTAGTCGATTACCGTATAGATGCCTTCAATTGTGAGTTCGATATCGATTGTGGCAGTAGAGGTGGCCGTCAATCCCGGGATGGTCAGCAGGATCTCATCAGTCCAGCCGGCACCGCCGCTGCCACTTGCCGTCGGAGCGCTAACCTTGAGCTGGCCAGTTGCCAAATCCGAACTCGAATAAACCAGGTCCGATGTCGCGCTGTATGGAATAAGGGATGAAGTGTCGGCGTCGTTGAAGATATTTTCAATATTATGCCAACTTGGATTGAAAAAGTCAGCACGCGTCCACACCTGGTATGAATAAACCGATGCTGAATGTCCTGCTAACAAAACAATCAGGCAGGAACGCAATAAGAGCGCTGAAGATTTTCTTTTAACATGGGATACGTTCATGTCTCACCCCCCCATTTTAAGAACCCGTTGACAACTACCGATCACCAATAGGGCCCTTTATTTAAGGCCCCG
>NZ_JBFELV010000419.1:0-4549 GCF_041551955.1 Desulfosarcina sp. | reverse complement strand
GTTATGGACTCCCGCCTTCGCGGGAGTGACACCGCTTGTGACTTTTTACGGAACCATCAGAATTAAACCCTAAAAAAATTAGCCGAGAGCCTGGAAACGTTGCTATTTTTTTTAAGTCATCAATTTTTTATGATTTTAATTTTTAATCAGCGTGCGTTCGAAAGTGGTAGATTGCGGTTCAGATCAAGGCCGCAGCGTTTTTGAAACCGGAGGCGTAGCAGCGCTACGTCGAGGATATCAAAAAGGCGAGAACACCGATCTGGGCCGCAAGATGCCGTTTCTGAATGGACGCTATCCTCCGCAGCACTTTTTGTACTTCTTCCCACTGCCGCATGGACATGGGTCGTTTCGGCCGATTTTTTCGGATTGTCGTTTGACTGGTTTTTGGGTGGTCGGGGCATCACCGCTGCCAGAAAAAGTCAGGTTCTGCGCTTTGGGCTTTTGCAGGGCATCGATGTGGTCCGGCTGAGCCAGCTGAATCCGGAAAAGAATGCCCAGGGTTTCCGCCTTGATGCGGTCGATGGTCTCCTGGAACATGTCGAAGCCTTCTTTTTTGTACACCAGCAGTGGGTTCTGCTGTGCGTAGCCGCGCAGCCCGATGCCTTCCTTGAGGTGATCCATGGACAGCAGATGATCTTTCCATAAATTGTCCACGGTTTGAAGCATCACCATCCGCTCCAATTGACGAAAATCATCCTCACTGCCCAGCATAGCGGCTTTTTTTTCATAGACACCGGCGGCCTGTTCGTAAATGACCTGGGCCAGGCCTTCGTCGTTGAGGCCGTCCATGGTGTCTTCATCCAGTTTGGCCAGCCTGAAGTTGAACTGCTGGAATACGGCATCCGAAATAGCCTCCCACGGCCAATCTTCGGGCAGCGCTCGCTCATCGGCGAATTTTCCGGCAATCGTTTCGGCGCTTTCCATCATGATATCGTCGATAGTGGATTTCAAGTCAACGCCGGTCAGCAGGTCACGGCGCTGTTTGTAGATGACTTCGCGCTGCTGGTTCATGACATCGTCGTACTCGATCAGGTGCTTGCGGATGTCGAAGTTGTGCGCCTCAACCTTGGACTGGGCATTCTCGATGGCGCGGCTGATCAGGTTGTGCTCAATCGGTTCGCCCTCTTCCATGCCCAGACGCTCCATGATGCCGGTAATGCGCTCACCGCCGAATATCCGCAGCAGGTCATCCTCCAACGCCAGGTAGAAACGTGAAGAGCCCGGATCCCCCTGGCGTCCGGAGCGGCCGCGCAGCTGATTGTCGATCCGTCGGCTCTCGTGGCGCTCCGTACCCAGGATATGGAGTCCCCCCAGTTCGGTCACGCCCTCACCCAGTACGATGTCGGTGCCGCGTCCGGCCATGTTGGTGGAGATCGTCACCGCTCCCTTCTGGCCGGCCATGGAGATGATCTCCGCCTCTTTCTCGTGGTTCTTGGCATTGAGCACTTCGTGCGGGATGCCCTGTTTTTTCAGTTTTTTGGCCAGCTGCTCGGAAATGTCGATGGACACGGTACCCACCAGTACCGGCTGGCCTTTCTGGTGGAGAGCTTTGATCTCTTCGATCGCGGCGTTGAATTTTTCCCTGCGGGTCTTGTAGATCACATCCGGAAAATCAATGCGGATCATGGGCATGTTGGTGGGGATGACCGAGACCTCCAGGTTGTATATCTTCTTGAATTCCGCGGCCTCGGTGTCCGCCGTACCGGTCATACCCGACAGTTTGTCGTACATGCGGAAATAATTCTGAAAGGTGATGGTGGCCAGGGTCTGGTTCTCGTTTTCTATCTTGACGTTCTCCTTGGCCTCCAGTGCCTGGTGCAGCCCTTCGCTGTATCGGCGACCGGGCATGAGCCGTCCGGTGAATTCATCAACGATGATCACCTCGCCCTCTTTGACGATATAGTCCACATCGCGTTTGAAAAGCGTGTGTGCTTTGAGGGCCTGGTTGGTGTGGTGGAGCAATTCGATATTGGACGGGTCGTATAGGTTTTCAACACCCAGCAGCTGCTCGGCGTGTGCCACACCTTCCTCGGTGAGTGCGGCACTGCGAGCCTTCTCGTCGATCTTGAAATCTATCTCCGCCTTGAATTTGGGGATGATCCCATTGACCTGGTAGTAAAGCTGGGTCGATTTCTCGGCAGGACCGGAGATGATTAACGGCGTCCGGGCCTCATCAACAAGGATACTGTCCACTTCGTCCACGATGGCAAACTGAAGGTCCCGCTGGACCAGCGACTGCGCATCGAATTTCATGTTGTCACGAAGATAATCGAAACCAAACTCATTGTTGGTCCCGTAGGTGATGTCCGCGCCATAGGATTCCTTGCGCTGCCGGTCGTCGAGTCCGTGCATGACCGTTCCCACAGACATTCCCAGATAAGTGTAGATCTGGCCCATCCACTCTGTATCACGCCGAGCCAGATAATCATTTACGGTAACCACATGCACCCCGCGTCCGGTGAGTGCATTGAGGTAGGCGGGCAGCGTGGCCACAAGGGTTTTACCTTCACCGGTTTTCATCTCGGCAATTTTTCCGCCATGAAGAACCATGCCGCCGATGAGCTGAACGTCGTAGGGGCGCATGCCCAATGCGCGTACAGAGGCTTCCCTAACCGTGGCAAAGGCTTCTGGCAACAAGTCGTCCAACGGTTCCCCGTTGTCAAGGCGCGTTTTGAACCGCGGGGTCTGGTCTTTAAGCTGCGCCTCGCTCATAGCCTTGAGGTCCGGTTCCAAGGCATTGATAGCCTCCACGAGCGGTTGAAGCTTTTTCAATTCACGTTCATTTTTACTGCCGAATACCTGAGTCAACCATTTAGCGATCATCTATTCAATCTCCAATTTCTTAGACTGGATGGTGTCTTTGGGGCCGAATGCCACAACGACAGCATTCGTTGATTCTCCCCGGCTTCGACGCGGCGGCAGTCTAAACCATTTTACCGGACCACTCAAGCGCAAATGGGCGATCCGACTTGTCGTGATCGATCGCCAGGCCGCGGAAAGCGTGAGTCAACCGAATGGTGGGTCGTTAAGACCACTGCGGCGGTCGATGTGCCATCTGCTTGTCAATTGAGAATATAGGTGGCGGGATTGACGGGAACGCCGTTGAGCTGGACTTCATAATGCAGATGGGGTCCGGTGCTGCGGCCGCTGTTGCCCATCTGGGCAATGATGTCGCCGCGTTTGACCTTTTCCCCCTGTTTCTTCAGTGCTTCGCTGAGATGGGCGTACCGGGTGATCATGCCATGGCCATGATCAATGACAAGCACATTGCCCATGGGTCCTTTTTTCCCCGCATAGGAAACGATGCCGTTTGCGGTAGCCAGGATGGCAGTCCCCTTTCGATTGGCGATATCGACCCCTTTGTGAAACTCTTTTCTACCGGTAAACGGGGAAACCCGGTGGCCGAAGCGGGAGGTCATCCAGCCGTCAGCGGGTCGAATGGCTGGTGTCGAAGCCAAGAGGTTACGTTGTCCTTCCAGTTTGTCCAGCAGGCTACCGAAGCTGCTCTGCTGGCGTTGTGACGCCGCATTGAGTTCATCCACCTGCTGGTGCATTTCCCGCATCAACCCCTCGTGACGCCGGGTCAGCTCGAGTTGGGGGTCCAAATCTTCGGGAGCGGCCCCCCCCACACCGAAAAGGTTGTCATCCGTCTGGCTGGGCGTCAGATTGGCTATCACGCGAATCTTCTCCTCGAACTGGTCCAAACCGACCAGCTTTTCCTTGAGCGCATTGATTTCATGGGCGAACGATTGAATCTGGAGTCGCTGTTGTCCGATCTCTTCCCGTTGCTCGTCGATGGTCTGGGCCGCATTTTGGTTGGCTGCAAGGGATTTTCGAAGCGTCTGGTAGTCACGGAAGGAAATGCCGATGAAACCGGCACCAAGGATGAAAGCCAGCGCCATGGTCACCAGCAGGGCTACGGGGATGGATAATTGTTTGACCGTCGTTCCCGAGTTGCTCAGAACAATAAGCGATATTTTTTTTGCCATTACCTTTCGGGACCAGAAGGAGATGTAACTATTATTATATAAATATCAATTAGTTACCGCAAGCCTTAACTCAAGTGAAAAAAAAGCTACCATGATACAGACTTCATGTCAACACCATGGTAGCTGTGGTTGCTCTTAACTCATCATTTTAATTGACAAATAGATCTATCCTGATCACAGGGAAGTGCTTCTTTGGACGCTTATTCGATACCCAGTTTGAATTTTAGCGACTTCAGGGTGTTGAGCATAAGCATGGTAATGGTCATGGGTCCCACACCTCCGGGAACCGGGGTGATGGACCCGGCAATCTCCTTGGCGGCATCGAAGTCCACGTCGCCCTTGAGGATCGCAATCTTCTTGCCGGTCTTTTCGCTTATTTTCTCACCCACGCGGTTGACACCCACATCGATGACACAGGCGCCGGGTTTGATCCATTCCGGCTTTACCAGATCCGGTACGCCGGCGGCAACGATCAGAATGTCGGCGCGCTTGCAGTGGGCGGCCAAATCTTTGGTCCGCGTGTGGACGATGGTGACCGTGGCGTTGGCCCCGGGGCCTTT
>NZ_JBFELV010000418.1:0-4575 GCF_041551955.1 Desulfosarcina sp. | reverse complement strand
GTGTCCTCCCGCCGCTGCAGGGGCATGATGCCGTGGGTGGTGACGAACTCCTGGGGGACCTGGGCGATCAGGCCGGGATCCACCTTGATGGCATCCGTGTCGAGCAACTTGGCGCCGCTTTGGACCGCCAAGCTCATTTGGAGCTGTTCCTGGGTGACCCAGTCCAGCCGCAGGAGCACGTCGCCCAGCATGATCCCGGTTTTTTTGGATTCCGTGAGGGCCATTTCCAGTTGATCCTGGTCGACGTACCCCAGGTCGATAAGAATATCGCCAATGCGTTTTGCCATCTTACTGCCCTGTTGCCGTTGATTGGGCGGTGTCGAGATACCGCCTGAGGATTTGGATGCGCCGGGTAATGGTTTCCTTGTCGGTTGCAGAAGGTCCTGATGGGAATCGCAGGGCGGCTTCGTAATGGGTCACCGCCTGCGGATAGAAGCCCAGCGCATCGCAGGTTACCGCCAGGTTGAACTGAAGCCCGGGATCGTCGGGTCGTTCCGTTTCGGCTTCGCGATACAGTTCCAGGGCCTCGGGGAGCCGGTTCATTCGGGCAAAGGCCACGGCTCGGTGAAAGCGAATTTCCCAAGGGGTTGCATCCGACAGCGCGGCCGCCCGGTCCAGGTAGTCCAGGGCCTTTTCCGCTGCGCCCATGCCGATTGCCGCCATGGCCAGGTTCAACAGCACCCCCTGGGGTCGCGGATTTGAGCCTTCCAGTCGTTCGAGAAGGGGGGCGGCCTCGGTGTATTTTCCCTGCTGCATATATGCGGCGGCTAGGTTCAGCATGGTGCCCGGATGGTTTGCATGGGTCTTGAGGACCTGACGGTAAAGGCGGGTGGCCTCAGCCAGGCGGCCGTTGCGATGGTAGGCGCGGGCCTTCTTGTAAAACAGGTCATCCTCAACATTGGCCCGGCTGTTTTTGTGGACCGCCGCGTGTGTGTTCAACTTGCCCATGGTTCCGGATGCTTGACCGATCTTGGGCGAGGCGACCGGCGGCGCGGGTGCGCGGGATCGTCGGAATTCCACCGGCCGGTGTTTCTCACCTTGGTCGGTTTTAACCGGACCGGGTTCGAAGGCCCGGGAGAGGATGTTCGGTTCCCGCCGAGAGGACTCAACAGCAGCGTCGACCTGCAACGCGGTCTCGGCGGCAGGCGGGACCGCCGGTTTCCCATCGGTCGGTTGTGGTGCCGCAGCGGCCACGCCGGGGCGGGGGTCCGGCATGTCGCCGTCTACCGTCGCAGACGGCGGCACCGCAACCGGCACGGCCGTGGCCAGGCGGTTGTCCGCCGGTGAATCCTCGGAAACCGGGGTTTCGGCTTGACGATTTACCGATGCCGGCCGGGCCTCACCATCGGACCGAAGCTGTACCTCGGATGTCGTCTCAATGGGATGGTTCGCCGGTGGTAAGGATCGTCCTGGCTGGGGTGTCATCACTAGCAGGGCGTTGCCTGTGCTCGATTGCAGCAGGTGAGTTCCGTAAAGGACCGCAATGGTCAACAGGATCAACCCTGCCAGAACGACGAGCCAGCGCCTGCTTATCCGAGGCCGGTCGGATACATCGATAAAGCCCTTAACAACGGGGCTTCCCGTGGTCTCACGACTCTTTTTCCTCAGGGCGTCGTTCATCAGGCTCATGCATTCGACTCCGGTTTGACTTCATCCGACGGTGACGCGTTCTATCGGGTAACCACCTGGGCCAGGATCTGATCGCTGCTGTTGATTCGATTGGCGGTCACGGCTGCGTCTTCAACCGATACAAAAAGACCGGTATATATTTCATTATCGCCCGCCGGACCTGTTTCCATTAGGCTGTCATAGCCAATTTCTGAAATAAATCTAATAATTTCGGACTCCGACAGGTCCGGCCGTCCCGGTAGCACCCGGACCGTCCACGGTGCATGGATGATTCGGGCTTCTGTTAACTGGTGCTCATTTCTGTAACGGACGGCCTGGTCCCGGTTTTCGAATTTCCCGGCCAGGATCCGGTACCACTGGCCGCCCTCCACGGCTTGCCAGTGAGCGGCTATGGCTTTTTGGCGATATTGGGCCACGCTCCGTCTGGCGCGCGCGACGGTGCGAAACGACCCCAACTGGAGGGCATAGGCAGCGGGCGAGGGGGTCGGCGGCGTGACCCGTTCCTTATCAACTGGACCCGGCGGACAGGCGCCGCCCGTCGTGCGGGAGGTATCCGCGCTTATTTCACACGCGGCCACCTTACCGGCGGTCAGTTCTGTTGTCGAGGGGGCAAGGCAAACCCCGTCGGAATTGGGTTGCTGGACCCCCGCAGCCGGCTCCGCGGTCTCCTGGATTACCGCGGGTCGGGGCTGAACCGGTGTGGCAGCCGCCTGGTCGCCGGGGCGCAGGGCCCAAACCACGGCGGCAAAGAGTACCAGCACCAGCATTGCGGCTGCAGGCAATCCGCAGCGCAGGATGGGGCCGCCGTTTCGGTGCCCTCGAATATCCGGGTCAGGCAGCTCGGCCAGGGCCCGGTTCACATGGGCAGGATCGAGGACTGGCGCATCGCTGACGTAGCCGGCAGTGAGGGTAAAATCGCAGATTTTGTTGATCAACCGCGGGATGCCGCCGGACCGCTTATGGATCAGTTGCGTGGCGGCATGGGAAAAAGAGACCTGACCCGTGTTGCCGGCCACGGAGAGCCGTCGGGAGATGTAGGCTGCGGTTTCCTGGACGGTCAACGGGTGGAGGCGGCAATGCACGGCGATGCGCTGCTTCAACTGCCGCAACCGCTCGTTGGCCAGCATCTCCAGCAGTTCCGGCTGACCGGAGAGGACCACCTGGATGAGTTTTCGCTTATCCGACTCCAGGTTGGACAGCAGGCGCAGGTCCTCTAATGTCTCGGGCGTCATGGTCTGTGCATCGTCGATGATCACCACGAAGGGACGGTTGGTACTGTCGGTCAGCAGGTGCTGGTTGAGCTGGTCGATCAATGCCTTTTTGGTGGTCTGGGGCGGCGGGGGCGTTCCCAGGTCCTCGAGGATGCTGGCCAGCAATTCATGGCCGGAAAGGGATGGATTGATCACGTAGACGGTTTCGGCGTCGAGGCTCAGCCGATCGAGCAGCGCCCGGCACAAGGTGGTTTTGCCGGTGCCCACCTCACCGGTAAGCAGGACGAAGCCCATGCGCCCGTCGATGGCGTAGCTGATCTTGTCGAGCACCTGCTGGTGGCAGCTGGCTGAGAAGAGAAACTCCGGGTCCGGGGTGATGGCGAAGGGGGCTTCGCTGAGCTGGTAATGCGCTAAATAGACCCGATCCGGTGGCGTGTCCACAGGGTCGGTGAAGACAAGTTTGAACATGGGTTCCGACATCGGAATCCTCTGGTTTGCGGGTCCGGCTAAAAGGGGCGATCAGGGAAAATAGCGTCTGATCATTTCCGGGCTTCTCCACCAATTATCGGTCTGGATGGTGAGTTCTTTAATTTGTTTTTCAACATCCTGACGAAGGGCTTCGAAGGCCTCGGGATCCAGCCGGCGGGGCACATGGAAGGGCGGGGTGAAACGGATGAATACCCGGGAGAAGGGTTTGGGTACCATGAAGCGGTCCCAGCTGCTGAAAACCCAGCGCCGCTCGGCAGAGGTGACCACCGGCAGGATGGGTGCGCCGGAGAACTGGGCGATGGTGATCAGGCCAGGCTTGACCACCCCGAAAGGCCCCTGGGGGCCGTCGACGATGTGCCCGACGCGATATCCACGGCGGGTCAGGGATCGGAGCGCTTTGAGGGCCTGGACGCCGCCTCTCGTAGACGACCCCCGCACCGAGCGCCACCCCAGTATGTCTGCCACCCGGGCGATCATCTCACCGTCCCGGCTCTGGCTGATCATGATGGCGATGGGCTTTCTGGTGGCAAAGAAGGTGATGCCCGGGAAAAACCGCTGGTGCCAGGATGCGTAGACCACGGTGCCGTGGGTATCGAGCGCATCCTGTTCGTGCTGCGCGTCCACTAATCGGCAGCGGTAGGTGCGCGAGATGAGTTTGACCAGCACCAGACCGCCCCGGGGGTAGAGCTGATGGTAACAGAAATCCTTGATGGTTTCCTTGATTCTCATGGAAGCGTCGGTTTAGGAACAAAGAAAAATTGGCAGGCCAGGAGGGATTCGAACCCCCAACACCCGGATTTGGAGTCCGGTGCTCTACCAATTCGAGCTACTGGCCTGCAAGGTGGTTGGGGGCATCTTATACAACAGAAATTGGCAAAAGTCTGCCAAAAAATTAATCGAGGGCTGCCGTTCCCCCGCTGGGGCCAATCTGCTTCAATATCTCATTTTTTAAAAAGCGCCGCACGACTGACCCGGACAGGGGGACGCGCTATCTGTTCAAATCCGATCTGCCTGCACAGTTTAACCTCTTTGTCGAACAGTTTCCGGGAGGTATGAATTTTAGGCTCGACCAGCAGATAGGTTCCGCCCTCCTTTAAATAGGAATACCAGGTCCCCAAAAGAGCCGCTTTGTCTTGGACTTCATGCAGCATCCAGAACGTGAGAATGAAATCGATTGGCCGGTCGATATATTTGTTTTCACTGCCTGCTCGTACCGTCTGGATTCGCTGCCCGGCATCCTGTTTCC
>NZ_JBFELV010000417.1:0-4590 GCF_041551955.1 Desulfosarcina sp. | reverse complement strand
CGCCGAGCACTGCACCGACCCGCGGGAATTTGAAGCCCCAGATCACACCGACCAGCAGGACGTACATGACGAAGCCGAATGCCGTGGCCAGCGCACCGAGGATGACCAGGGCAGCTTTGGACGTCATACCCACCACAAGCGCCAGGATGGTCAATACGGTTGCGAAGACACGGTTCATCCAGATCTGCTCAGCATGGCTGGCTTCCTGGTTGCGGATGTAACGCCAGTAGAGGTCGCGAAGGAGAATGGAACCACCGGTACCGATATACGGGGCAGCCGTGGAGTGGATGGCCGCAATAGCTCCCATGAACACGACACCCAGCATGAAGGGCGGCAGGAACTCATTCATCATCGTGGGAACGACGGTAGTATTGTTTAAATCCTGGAAGCTTGCATGTCCAGCCAGCTCCAGAATTTTAGCACCCATACCCTGAAAGGCGGTGAAAAAGAACAGTGCGAAACCGACCACGAAGGTGGACATGAAGGCTTGCTGCCACGCCAGGGGTTTGGGGGATTTGATGCCGAAGGTCCACATGGTGAAGGCCGGCGAGCTTTGGATACCCATCAGGGCAAACATGTAGGTGAGGATCATCACCGCCGTCCAGGCGGATTCACCCGGTGCCCCGCCGAGGTAATCGACCGTGTTGATTACGCGAGGCACTTCAAGGAACTTGGCGTCCAGGTTGTGAACCGCCGCCGAAAATCCAGACCAGCCGCCGAACTGTTCGGCGGTGATCACGTAAAAACCGAGGATGATGATACCGCCCACCAGCAGGATGAACTGGATCACGCCGACCCAGGTGCTGGCCTTCAGACCGCCGGTGCAGACATAAAACCAGACGATAAAGGCCATGAAGATGGCTCCGAAGGTAATCGGTACACCGGCGATCACGTTGAACAATGCCGCCGACGCCATCAACTGCACCGCCGAATAAAAAATGGAATACATGACCGCTGTGATAACGACCAAAAAACGCAGTGGTTCAGAGTTGAAGTAATAGGCGTACATGTCGCCAGGAGTGACGAAGCCGTAGCGTTTGCCCAGCAGCCAGGTGCGCTTGGAAAAGAACGTACCGGTGATGGGAATCGTCAGCACGTAAAACGATGCGAACGCATAGGACAGACCGTCCCGCCAGATCAGGCCCGGATGGCCGATGAAGGTCCATCCTGAAAACGATGCCGCCGTTGCCGCCAGCAGAAAGGCGAAAAAGGGAATGGATCGTCCGGCGATGGAGTAGCCGGAAGAGGTCTTTTCCGTAAAGTACCCTTTAAGCCCCCAGTAAAAACAGTAGATAATGTAAAGACCCAGCATGATATAAACCCACGTGGTTCCACCCATAATTTTTTCCTCCTGTGCCTTTTCGTCAATGAAGTTGACCGGCCGCCAGTAAAGTTATTGGTTCTCCTGATCAATCAAGGGCGCACCATCACCTCCTTTCATGGCTCCTTCGGGCCGGATCGGCAATCGACCCCGATCCAGCCCATTTTGTTTGATATTTTTTATTTGACCATTTGTTTGATCTCTTCCACGATTTCGGGGTTGGCCAGGGTCATGACGTCCCCCACGTCGCGGTTGTTGGACAGAACACCCAGCACGCGGCGCATGATCTTACCCGAGCGGGTCTTGGGCATATCCTTGACGATCCAGACCTTGCGTGGCTTGGCAATTTTTCCGATCTGGTCACAGACCACATCGGATATCTTCTTGGCCATGGCGTCGCTGGCTTCGAACCCGGGCTTGAGGGCGATGTACAGATCCGGCTCTTTGCCCTTGATCTCGTGGTTGACCGGAACCACAGCGGCTTCGGCGACTTCCGGGCACACCAGGGCGGCAGATTCGATCTCCTTGGTTCCCAGACGGTGCCCTGAGACGTTGATGACGTCGTCGATGCGGCCCAGGATCCGGTAGTAGCCGTCTTCGGCCTCCACGGCGGCGTCACCGGTCAGGTAGGGCCAATCACGCCAGTCCGTGCTTTTGGGATCCTTGCAGTAGCGGGCGAAATAGGTGTCCACGAAGCGATCCCGGTCGCCCCAGATGGTTTGGAACATGCCCGGCCAGGGGTTCTGGATGCAGATGTTGCCGGCTTTCCCTGCCCCTCTTTTGACCTCGTTGCCGTCGTCGTCAAAGATGATGGGGTGAATACCCGGCATGCCCGGCCCGGCGCTACCCGGTTTCATTGGGGTGATGGCCGGCAGGGTGCTGCAGAGGAAGCCGCCGGTTTCGGTCTGCCACCAGGTATCCACGATGATGGCTTCACCCTTGCCGACCTCCTTGTGGTACCACTTCCATACAGCCGGCTCGATGGGTTCGCCCACGGTGGTCATGTGTTTGAAATGGTAGGTGTACTTCGCCGGCTCGTCCGGGCCGATTTTCCTCAGGGCGCGGATGGCCGTGGGAGCGGTGTGGAAGATGTTGACGTCCAGATCCTGGGCGATGCGCCAGGCGCGTCCGGCATCCGGGTAGGTGGGTACACCTTCGTAGATGACCGTCGACGCGCAGTTGGCCAAGGGACCGTAGACGATGTAGGAGTGCCCGGTGATCCAGCCGATGTCCGCCATGCACCAGTAGACATCTTCGGGATGGATGTCCTGAACGAACTTGGAGGTCCCGGTTACGTAGGCAAGATACCCGCCGGTGCCGTGCTGGCATCCCTTGGGCTTGCCGGTGGTGCCGCTGGTGTACATCAGGAACAACGGATCTTCGGCATTCATACGCTCCGGTTCCACCCGGGCGCCGTAGTATTTCTTCAGCTGATCGTTGACGAAAAAGTCGCGCCCGTCGACCATGGGGGTCTTGGCTGAGTATTTGCCGGGATAGCGCTGCCAGACCAGCACCTTGTCGACCTTCTGGCCGTCTTTTTCGGCATGCTTGACGGCGATGTCCGCGTTCTGCTTGTGGTCGAGAAGGGTGCCGCTGCGGTAGTAGGCATCCGCGGTGATCAACACGCGGCTTCCCGAGTCGACGATGCGGTCGGCGCAGGCCGTGCCACTGAATCCGCCGAAGACCTGGGAGTGGATCACGCCCAGACGGGCGCAGGCCAGCATGGTGATGGGCAACTCGGGAATCATGGGCATGTGCAGGGTCACCCGGTCACCGCGTTTCAGGCCGGCAAAATCCTTGAGCAGGGCGGCGAATTCATTCACCCGCACATAGAGTTCCTGGTAGGTGATGTGCTCGGTTTTTTCTTCAAGTGGTTCGGGAACGAAGTGAATGGCGGCTTTGTTCTTATTCGCCTTCAGGTGACGATCGATGCAGTTGTAGCTGGCGTTGATCTTGCCGCCCTTGAACCATTTGTAGCAGGGGGCGTCGCTGGTATCCAGAATTTCATCCCAGTATTCGTACCAGGTCAGCAGGTCGGCATATTCCTTGTAACAATTGGGAAAATTATCCAGGCTGAACCGGTCGTAGATGCCTTTGTCCGTCATGTTCGCCTGGGCGATGAATTCCGTCGACGGATAGTAGTAGCCTTCCTCCTGCCAGTGTACGGCAATTTGCGCCTCTGATGTTTCGACAACTTCTTTTTCTGCCATGGGTCACTCTCCTCCGATTAAAGTTGTAAGTTCAGTCGGACTGGTGTGCGTTTGGCTCCTTTTCAATGCGTATTTTTCGTTTCCCCTCTATCGTTAAACCTCCTAGTCCTCAACCATCGGCTCCTGACGATAGCATTTGAAAAGAAGTCCCCCTCCCCTTGTTTAATCCCCCCCCTTTCATCCATTCAGGTTAAATGTTGTCGTCAAGCGAGTAATGGTATGTGCGCCGCTCAATGGCGCATGATCCCGCGAGAAAAGATTTCAAAGGCGGTGTCGAAAGTCTCCTTTAAAAAGTCTTTTTCGCCATTGATAATCTTTTTGCTGGTTTCCCAGAGTATGATGCCAGAAAAAAGAGACCAGAGGATATCGGCAACGGCTGTTGGGTGCCTATCCACAAACATGTTTTTGCGGATGCCTTCTTCAAATATATTGGCCATGACTTTGAGTGAGTTACGGCTCAATGATTCAATCTGGTGCAGAAGGTCTGGGGAGAGGTTTTTCAGCGTTTCACTAGACTGCATATGGAACATGTTGATCAGAATGAGCGGGTCGAATTCATAAACATCGAACATGGCCTCTTTCAGGGCCATGAGGCGCTGTGCCGCATCGGTAAACGGTTCGGCGCTGACGTGTTCCAGGCGGATCATCAGGTATTGAAGAATGCGCAATGAAAGAGAGGCGTAAAGCTCATCCTTGTTCTTAAAATAAAGATATAAGGTCCCGGGGCTCAGTTCCGCTTCTCTGGCGATATCTTCCATGGTTGCCTTGGCAAAGCCCTTGCTCGTGAAAACCCGCTTGGCGGCAACCATGATCTGTTGTCGGCGCCGTTCACGCTCCCTCTCTTTTCTTTCCTGGATCCCCATATTAAATGAATTCCATTTATTTCTTGGAAGAGCTTATATATCTTGCCTTGTATTTGTCAAGTTATATTTGTTCATGTTTTTGAATTAAAACCATATTTTTTACGTATTTTTAGCACTCCAGAGAAACGCTCCGGAGGATGATGCCAAAAGGCATCTTAAAGCATCTTTTTAGCTGTTTATATCTTCAATGAAGGGG
>NZ_JBFELV010000416.1:0-4595 GCF_041551955.1 Desulfosarcina sp. | reverse complement strand
GATTTTAAATCCTATCTGAAAAAGATGAAAGCCGAAGGAAAGCCTGAGGTCATCGAATGCCTGCGGCGAATATATGCAACGCCATCCCTTTGGCCGGATTTGTCCAAGCATATTGCCGGTTTTTACCTGATAGACAAAAGCGCCATTACCAGCCTGTGCATGCTGGAAGCAGTTGGTGTCGCTCCGCAAACCCAGCGCATCACCCCCGGTCTGTTGGAATCGTTCCGCAAGGATCCGGACCAGTTGAAGCAGTTGGCCGTGAAACCGCTGCACGGGATGAGTTCCAAAGGGGTGTTCGTCAGCCCTGATCTGGCCGTGGTGGAAAAGTATTGTTCCGAAGAGCCCATGCTGGCCCAGGACCTGTTCTGGGCCACGCCGGTGATGCCCAATATCAATGCAGAGCTGACGGATTCCGACGCATTGGCGGGTTTCTGTTCCGAAACCCGGTTGGTGTTTCATGCGGGTTCGCCGGCCGTCTCCGATTCGCCCAGTGCGGCCCGGTGCATCCTGGCGCTGAGCCGCACGCACTATGCGAGCAAAGATCCGGCCCGGAAAATTAAAAACGATGCAGCCGGGAGAGGCTGGTTCTCTAACATGGGAGCCATCATGGCGGTCAAAAACGAATTGGGAATGACCGACAAGCGCGCGGCCGGACTGGGAATGGCACCGATTTGCTGGCTAGATTAAAATCATTGGTCAGAGCGGCAAAATCAATGGATGACAACCGTTCAGTCACGTTTTGGTGTGTCGCCAGCTATTTCAAAGGCGACACATTCATTCGCGAGTGCAAACGAATAGACGCTGGCGCGCCCCCTGGTCAAGGAAAACACGATTCGTCCTTGATGAGGCGAGGACGTACCTGCTAATGCATCCTTGAGATGATATCCGGTTGGTGAGATGGCATCTAAACAGATATAAAAAAAACAATTATTTATTCCATTTGGCTTGAAATACAATGAATCTAAAAACCTTTGACATGATCCAGACCTGTTGTGAAACGACCCATCATGGCGCCCCAATGAAGACGAAAATTCGACCTGATTTAAGCCCGGAGAAAAACGCCGATCTGATCGGCACCCTCGATCATTTTCCAGATGTGCCGTCCCAGTTCATCGATCCCCGCCATGTCGACGTCTGGCTACCCCCAGACTACGATGAAGGCCATACCAACGGGTATGCAGTCCTGTATATGCATGACGGCCAGAACCTGTTTGAACCGCAAAAGTCTTACATCGGTGTTGATTGGGGCTTGGATCAGGCCATGGCAGGCCTTTTTCAGAAAAAGCAAATTCGACCGACCATCGTGGTCGGCGTCTGGAACACCCCGCAAAGATTGCGTGAATACCTGCCGCAAAGGCCCTTTTGCGACTATCAGTCTCAACAGTCGAGAAGCCGTGTGATTAAACGCTACGGGGGGGGGCCGATTTCTGACCGATACCTTCACTTTTTGGTCAACGAGCTCAAACCCTTTATCGATCGCCGCTATCGCACCCGCCCGGAGCGGGCGTTTACCTTCTTAATGGGGTCGAGCATGGGAGGATTGATATCGTTGTATGGGATGTGTGAATATCCGCATATATTCGGCGGTGCCGGTTGCCTGTCAACCCACTGGCCCATTGCGCAACGGTCTTTCGCTAAATATCTGAAGGTGCGGCTTCCCGAACCGGGACGGCATAAAATTTATCTGGACTACGGTGACGAAGCCAATCGTGCCGGTTACCTGGTTAACCAGAAGCGAGTGGAGCAGATCATCAGGGATAGAGGCTATGTGTTCGGATCAGACTGGCGCACCAACTGGTTCGCCGGCGATCCACACTCCGAAACGGCCTGGCGCAACCGGGTCCACGTGCCGCTGCGGTTTCTGCTGAAAGATAACCCATGACGGGTAAAAGCTACCGTTTCTATGGGCCTTAAGATGATGTGGGTAAAGCTTGAGGGAGGAAGCCGTATAATCATACTGCGACGAGCGAGAACACCGTCCAAACACATTATCGTGGGGCCCATATACCAAAGGAGTTTATCGTGCATCTAAAACCGACCGCCTTAATTTACAGCTCTCACAACCGCTGTGATTACCTGCACCGAGATTGGATCGTCCAGCGTGCCTTGGAGCATCCCCACAACAAAAGCGTATTATACTTGCCTTTTGGCATGGATAGCCGCGATTCCCAGGAGTTTTCATGGGGCACCTTCAAATGGTATTTCGACCAATTCATCCCCTATGGCCTCAATCCCCTGGTCTTCTTCTGGAGCGACGACCTGTCGCGCCAGGATGCCGAGCTCTTTTTCGATATGGTCGACCATGCCGAAGTCGTTATTCTGGGTGGTGGAGAAGTGAATCTTGGTTTCGAACGCTACGATGCCATGGGCGGTTATTTCTTCGGTGATTATGATCGGTTCAGGAACGCGCTTCAACAGCGTCAGAACGCCGGCAAGTTGACCGTGGGGTTTTCGGCCGGAGCCGCGCAACTGGGAGATGTTTGTGCGCAAGACACCTATCATCGCTGTTACGCCTTGATCCACAATATCACCACTACCCTGCACCATGAATGGCGCCGAGAGGCGGACCTGTATCACTTGGCACAACGGTTTAAGGGACACCTGGCCTTCGGCCTGCCCAACGATGCGGGCATCGCCGCCAACCAGGGTTTCCTTGCCTCGGGCAACAAATGGCAGGTGTTACAGTTTGTCATCGACAATTCCTGGGATTTTCCGGAAGACCATGTTCACATCAAGACCCGCCAGGGAATGGGCATCGACCACATTTATCACGACGGTCGAAAATGGACCTTCAACGGCGGAGATGTAATGATCAGGATCTTTTCACCGGACTACGGCTACCAGGGCACCTGGATCAAGACACCCAATCATTCGACGATGATTGACTATTGGAGCCAATCACCATCCAGGTATGCCAACATCGACCATATCATGGCCGAGCACTAGCAATGATGGAATTAATTCATGGGGGTGAAAATGACAAAAAAAATCGGAGTTCTGAGAGGTCGGGAAGATAATTTTCCCAATGCGCTGGTGGACGCCATCAACCATAAAGGTAATGGTGACGTCGTGGCCGAATTGGCAACCATGGGTGCCGGGCACCTTGGCGAACCCCCGGCTTACGATTTGATTTACGACCGCATTTCTCATGATTACCCATATTATCGATACCTGCTTAAAGCCGCAGTCGCGCACGGCACCTATGTGATCCCCAACCCCCTGCTGTGGAGCGCGGATGATAAATACCTGGGGTTTACCGTAGCTGCCAACCTCGGGTTGACCATACCCAAAACCTGCCTTCTGCCCATCGCCGGCTCGACGCGGTTGTACGACATCACGGCCGAGTCCCTGCGCAACCTGAAGTACCTGGATCAGACCGATTGGCAGGCCATTTTCGACGCCATCGGTTTTCCTTGCTGGCTAAAACCCGTCTCCGGCGGTGGCTGGCTGGCGGTCAGCAAGGTCCATAACCCAGATGAATTCTTTCATCTCTACAACAACGAAATTTTCCATACCAAACCCGTTTACCCCGAAGACGTCGGTCAAGACATGGCGGTGCGTAATTGGCTCAGCCGGACGTTGGTCTTTATGCTGCAGGAGGACATCGCCTACCAGCAGTTTGCACGCTGTTTTTATATCGCCGGCGATGTCACCACGGTTCGCTTCGAGCCGCCGGACCGTGTTGCCGGCGAGCGGCTGGGGCGCTATTCGGTCGATCCGGACTTTTTCGGCCCCGAACTGCTGGCACGTATCGAAACGTACGTTCGAAAACTGAACCAGGCCCTGGGCTATGAGATCAACACCACCGAGCTGTTGGTTAAGGACGGGGTCCCCTATGCCATCGATTTTCTGAACTTTGCCTGCGATTTCGACATCAATTCGGTGGGCGCCCACCTGGCCGGCATGGGTGTGGACAAGGTTTCAGCCTACCTGATCAAATGTGTGACCGATGAAGGTGCCCGCCTGCAACACCAGAACAATGTCTGGCGCCACTTGATTCACGGCAACCTTGAATAGATAAAATTCAATCTATTGACGCAGGGTGCGGATCGCGGAATCTATAAAGCCGGGGAGAATGGTATTCCGTGTGCGCGCCACTGCATCGACGTTGTCGGCCAATTGTTGCATTTGCCGGTACTTGGTCATGCCCCACCGTTCGATAATTTGGTCCTTTTTCTCAGGATGGTTTAAGTGCCATCGCATGCTCGACGGGTCGCTTTCGGGATGAAACTGGGTGCCGACCATTTCCTTAGAAACCCGAACCGCCATGATGGCGCGTTCGAAGGGCACATGGGGCCGGTTTTTCTCAATGCAAAGTATTTTGGCGCCCAGGCTTTTCAGCTGCTTACGGTTGGGTTGAATCACCTGCCAGTTTCTGAAGTCGCTGCCGTAAAAGGGGTCGGCCAGTCCCTGAAGCAGTGGGTCGGCTTTTCCGGCCTCGGTTTTGTGTACTGGGAAAATGCCGAAGGACTCGGAATGACGTTCAACCACTTCAGCTAGGCCGAAAAAGCGTACCATGATTTGAAATGAATGGCAGATGAAGAAAACATATTTTTTTTGAGGATTGCCGTTCTGGTTGTGCGCATAGATCCGGT
>NZ_JBFELV010000415.1:0-4597 GCF_041551955.1 Desulfosarcina sp. | reverse complement strand
GGCAGACAACCCAAAAAATGATTTGGCGTAGGTTCATTGCTATACCTGAATACATAAGGATTCGAGTGTTTGTGTTCCAATGATCTTATCGATGCTTTTAGCATTCGCTCCACTTTGGCTATTTCCGTTTTCAAGTCTACCAAATTGCTGCCTTCCAAGTGATCCAGGTCTCCCGATAGCATGATCTGAGTCTCTAATTCGTTGGTAACCCATATGCAATGTAGAAGAGTATGTAATTCTTTAGCATTCCCCTTGGCCCCTCGAATCCTCGACCCCTTGAACCCTTATTATCTCCGGTACATGGCAGGAGATGATGCTCAAATTAAAACCCCACCTTCGGCACCACCCGGTCTTCCGGCTCCTCGATTTCGAAAAATTCAGCGGTCTGGAAGGCGAACCATCCGGCCACCAGGTTGCCGGGAAAGGACTCGATGGCGATATTCAGGTTGCGAACGGTGCCGTTGTAGTAGCGCCGGGCCAGCTGGATCTGGTCTTCGATCTCCGATATCTGGTGTTGAAGATCCTGGAAATTCTGGTTGGCCTTGAGTTCGGGGTAGCCTTCGGCCACGGCAAACAGACGGGCCAGTCCGCCGCTCAGCGCGCTTTCCACCCGCTGTTTTTCCCCAAGGTCGCCGGCCTTCAGGCTCTGCGAACGCAACTGGGTCACTTTTTCCAGAAGGTCACGCTCATGGTCCATATAGCCCTTGACGGTTTCAACCAGATTGGGAATCAGGTTGGCACGTCGCTTGAGCTGCACGTCGATGCCGCTCCAGCCCTCGCGGACCATGTTGCGGAGACGAACCAGCCGGTTGTATAACACGATCAACAGCAGCACCACCACGCCGGCACCACCCAGCAAAAAAAACAGTATGGTCATGTGGGTCCCCTTTCGTCGTTGATAGTGTTCTTATCGTCGCTGGCCTTGAAATATCAAATATTATTTCGTAGTCTCCATACTGGGAAAACGATGATGATTGAAATCCGTAAAGAAGAACCAAAAGACCAGGATGCCGTTTACCATCTGAATTTGAATGCATTCGACAACGGCCCGGAAGCAACGCTTGTCGATAAGCTCCGCGTTGCCTGCAAAGACAGTCTATCATTTGTCGCGGTCGAAGACAGCGCTGTTGTTGGCCACATACTGTTCACCCCGGTCACCGTTGATGGTTCCGGCGCAGCAGGAATGGGTTTAGCGCCAATGGCAGTATTACCGTCCCATCGGAGAAAAGGCATTGGATCTCAGCTTGTCCGGATCGGGCTTGAGCGCTTGCGCCAATCCCGTTGCCCGTTTGTTGTCGTTTTGGGACACCCCGGTTATTACCCGCGCTTTGGCTTTGAGCCTGCATCCAAGTATCGGCTCCTCAGCCAATGGGAGGGTGTTCCCGATGACGCATTCATGGCTGTCGTGTTCGATGATCGTGCTTTGCCCACGTCCGGTGGAATAGCTCGCTATCGGGATGAATTCGAAGACGCCATGTAGGCGGCTGGCCGCGCAATCCAGCAGACCCGCGCGGAAATCCACGAAGGCCGTTGAACGTAGACGCGGGACAACCCTGAAGGGTACATCGTCAAGCAGATGAAACAGCACTTTAAAAAACGATTTGCCAAAAAAGTATTCACCCGATTTCATATGTCATTGATCCTTTTGGGAACCATTTTTTCGGGAATCATTTTCTCAAAAATTTTATTGTTTTTGGGTCTCCAGCACATGATGATCCGTTTCATCATCGTACTGGCTTTTTCCTACCTTAGCTTTTTCTTTTTTATGAAACTCTGGTTGCATTATCTGACTACCCCTTACCGGAAAAATAGGCAGGACGGGAGTCTACTGGACACTGTTGACGTAATAAGCGGTGTTCCTGATTTTTCATCCACCAATGGTGTCCAAATGGTTGGTGGGCATGGTGGTGAATTCGGTGGTGCAGGCGCTTCAGGGACGTGGGAGACCGTCGGTGGCGCTTCAGATATTCCGCTTTCTAGATCGATTGCTGGAACGACTGCCGAAGCAGCTGGGGAGGCTGTTTCAGGCCTTGCCGACGAAGGTGGGATTTTGCTTATTCCACTGGCACTCCTGCTTTTAGTCATTTTTGGTGGCGGCGTCTATCTGATTTATGAAGCCCCGGTGATAATTTCTGAAGCTGCATTTGAACTTGTCCTGGCAACAACGATTATAAAAAAAGCAAAAACAATCGATAACCCCAATTGGATGGGCAGTATTTTTCGCTCCACGTGGCCAGCGTTCACATTGACCTTGGTAATTACAATTTTCTCTGCCTGGGCCCTGATGGCGTACTGTCCTCAAGCAACAAAAATACCAGAGGTGTTACGGTTTTGTCTGTAACATCGACAGGTCCAAAAGTTTAAACACTGACGCATTTTTATAGCGCTGCGCGCTCTGCACATACGCCGGAGATGCCAGACGATATGTGGAGGAAGAAGATGAAGACACAAGTGGCGTTTCGATCAAAGAATTTCCCTCCGTACGATGGCGAAGAAGAGCAGATCAATCCAGGACTCTGGGGCAAACGGCTGGCTGAGTATCTCGGCGACAAACTGAAGACCCATGGCATCGAGACGGAAGCGATCATTGCAGAAGATTGGGGATGGTACATCCCGGTCAAAAACGAAGGATTTCGACTCGCAATTTGTTGTGGGCACCAGGATGGCGATGAGGACGAGTTCCTTTGCTTCACCGACCCAGCGACACCGATCATCCGAAAATTCTTCAAAAAGATCGACGCGACGCCTGAAATCACGCGAATTGTCACCGCGTTGGAAAAGATACTTTCATCGGATCCAGGGATAACGAATGTTAAGTGGACAGAAGTTGAGAAATGACACCGCACGAAGCTAAAACAGCCGACGCAAGAAGCCGTGCGACTGGATAGCTGAATTAGCAATGTACCCAAGTAAACCGGCCGTATTTAGTGTCCTGAGCCTCGCCCTTCATTGAACTGCGATAGCGCATTCTGTATCCTCCATTCCGCCATATTGACCAAACCCTGTATGGTTGATCAACATATCTACGACCCGCGCCTGTCAGACATCCGATTGGGTACCGCAACGGTGGTGCATCATATACATAGCCTCACGTGCTCCAGTGTGGTAGAACCCAAAAAACATCTCCTGAGTGCACCGTTTTTTTCGCCGTTAAATCAATAGTCCAACTTTCGAATTGATTCTAACCGCAAGAAATTTTAAAGATTCAATAGATAAACCGGATGAATGGCCAAAACTATTAAATGGATACCAGCACCATGATATTTACTGTTTTCATTGCTGCGACGGTTCTGCTGGTTGTTTTCACATTTTTGCCCATCTGGCGCTACCAGGCGTGGTGGGTACGTTCCCTGGATTTTCCGCGCTTTCAATTATCAATAGTTTTGTCGATCATCATCGGTTTCGAGTGGGTGCTGCTCGATTTTTCACTTCTGTCGTCCTGGATATTAATTATTTTTGCCCTGGCATGCCTGGTTTACCAATTGTGGTGGATTGCACCCTATACACCATTTTTCCCATTCGAGGTGAAATCCGCAACCACCCTTGATAGCCATGGGAAGATCAGGATAATGACCGCCAACATCCTGGCATCGAACCGCAATTCAGCGGCCCTGATTAAACTGGTGCACGAAAACGAACCAGATATTCTGGTTTCATTAGAATCGGATAAGTGGTGGCAGTCCAAACTGGATACACTGGAAACAGATTATCCGTATACGATCAAATGTCCTCAGGAAAATCTTTACGGCATGCATGTCTATTCAAAGCTTGCCTTGTCTGACAGTCATATCGATTTTTTGGTGGAGCCTGATGTGCCCTCGATGCATTCGTTGGTTCGACTTCAGTCTGGGCAGCAGATCAGAATGCATTTCCTACACCCGGCACCCCCCAGCCCAACGGAAAATGATGAGTCCTCGGAGCGCGATGCGGAGTTACTAATCGTGGCAAAAAGTGTTCGCAACGCCCATATCCCTGTCATCGTAACGGGCGATTTGAATGATGTGGCCTGGTCGGAAACGACGCGACTGTTTCGAAAAATCAGTGGATTGCTCGATCCGCGGGTAGGACGCGGTATGTTCAATACCTTCCATGCCGGTTACTGGTTTATTCGCTGGCCCCTCGACCACTTGTTTCACAGCGAGCATTTCACGTTGTCAAAGATGCGCAGGCTCCGATATTTTGGTTCAGATCACTTTGCGATTCTAGCCGAACTGGTGTTTGAAGCCAACAAAGAACCTCAAAAGCCTGGCCTAAACGCAGACGCTGACGATCTTGCTTGGGCGCAAGCCATGGCTAATGAACAGGACGTGAGCAAAAAGGATGTACCCGAGCCTGGATCAAGGTAAAATCAGCCCCCATCTAAAGTACTGTAGGTTGTGTTGAACGGTCACTTCCTGTATCGACTCGGGTGTTTCTTCAATGGTCGTCATGATCATCCTGCGAGCTATTATTTAAACGAGATTACCTGAATCTCGATGTTGCCGATTGGATAGCTTCGTTCATGGCCTCCCAAGCCAGGTCCGCACCAGATTTGAGATCTTCCCAGGCATCCTCTCCGGACCGAGTCATTTCAGCCATTTTCTTTTCAATATCCTTG
>NZ_JBFELV010000414.1:0-4600 GCF_041551955.1 Desulfosarcina sp. | reverse complement strand
GAACTCGGAAGAATTCATCAGCTGATCGTACCGGTTTTCGGCTACTCCATGACTTTCAACCTCGAGGTCATTCTCATGACCTGGATCGCCTTTGTGGTGATTTTTGTGCTGGGTTTTCTAATGGCGCGCAAACGGGGCATGGTGCCGGAATCCATGCAGGTGTTCGGGGAACTATTCGTTTCCAATCTTTACAAACTGACAGAAGATGCCCTGGACAAGGAAATGGCCAAGAAGTATGGCCCCTTGATCTGTGCGTTGTTTTTGTTTCTGCTGGTGTCCAACTGGCTGGGAATCGTCCCCCACCTGGATGAGCCCACCAAGGACCTCAATACCCCCTTGAGCCTCGGTGTGATGGGATTTGTCATTGCCCATGCCGCAGGGATACGTAAAAAAGGGTTTAAAAACTATGCCAGCGAGTATTTCCAGCCGATTTTTTTCATGGCGCCGCTGAATATCATCGGCGAGTTTGCCAAGATCGTATCCATCTCCTTCCGTCTGTTCGGCAATATCATGGGCGGGTCGATCATCATCCTGGTGGTCTCCTATCTCACCTACAGCATCTTGCTGCCGCCCTTTCTTTACGCCTTTTTCGGCATGTTCGTGGGTACCATTCAGGCTTTTGTCTTTACCATGTTAACGGTTGTATACATCTCAGTCCAGGTGAAATAGATGATGGATCTCGATGTTCAGGCCTGGGTTAAGGTCGCCGCGTTTGCCGGCGGGGGGATTGCCATGGGGCTGGGTGCGGTCGGCGCCGCCATCGGTGAAGGGTATACCGCTGCCCAGGCTAATCTGGCCGTCTCCAGAAACCCGAAGATTTCCGGCGATATCTTCAAGAACATGCTCGTGGGGCAGGCGGTTGCCGAATCAGCCTCTATTTTTGCCTTGGTGGTCGCGATCCTGCTTCTGTTCATGGATAAGGGAAATCCAAATATGCTTAAGGCGGCCGCCCTTTTCGGTGCCGGCATCAGCATGGGTTTCGGGGCAATCGGTTCGGGTGTCGGGTCCGGGTTTCCCGGTGGCCAGGCCTGCTTAGGACTTTCCCGCCAACCGGCGATATCCAGCAAGCTAACCACCAACATGCTCATCGGGTCCGCCGTTTGCCAGACCCCGGCGATCTTCTCCATGGTGGTGGCCCTGATGCTTCTGTTCATGGATTTTTCCAATGCACCCCTTCATCCCACTTGGGCAGCGTTGGTGGGGGCGGGTTTGAGTACAGGGCTAGCTGCCATCGGCTCGGGTTATGGCGGTGGTATGGCTGCCGGGGCCAGTTGCGAGGGTGTTGCCCGTCAGCCGGAGGCGGTTGGAAATATCACAACCATCATGCTGGTTGGCCAGGCCGTGGCCCAGACGCCATCCATTTTCGGGTTGCTGGTGAGTTTTATCCTGATGTTCAAAACCTTTCCCGAATCCTTGCAGCTGCAATCGGCCATGGCGCTCCTGAGTGCAGGCCTTTGCACGGGGCTTGGCGGCATTGGGCCGGGTGTGGGCAACGGCATGGCGGCGGAAGGCGCCGTTCGCTGGGTAGCCCGCAATGTCAAACATGCGGCGGATCTCATGCGGACCATGCTTGTGGGCCAGGCGGTCTCCCAATCCACGGCGATCTATGCGATGGTGGTCAGCCTGGTGTTGATATTTGTCTTGTAGTGTCAAGGCATTCGGCGACTTCCCGGCCGCTGAGATTTCAGATATTCAAATAGACGATGATAAAATAACACGGTAACGGAGGAGGACTATCATGGCGATCGAAGGCGCAGACATTGTCAAGGCGGCAGCATTTCTAGGTGCAGGTATATCCATGGGGCTGGGTGCGATCGGTCCCGGTGTGGGCGAAGGTATGGTGGCTGCCAAAGCGTGCGAGGCCATCGGCAAGAACCCCAAGGAAGCAGGTCTGTTGACCCGGACCATGTTGGTGGGCCAGGCCGTCTCTGAATCGACCGGCATCTATTCTCTGGTTATCGCCCTGCTGCTATTGTTTGTGGTTTAGCGAACCACCGCTATGGCCTGCATCTTCGGAACCGTCTCAACCTGCCGCTCAGGTACAGGAAACATGGTAAGGCAACTATTCAACAGAGAGCGTCCACCATGGAAATTATAGCGACCAACGCGCTGATCAGCATCAATGAAACCTTTATTGTTCAGCTGGTCTCCTTTCTGATCTTTCTCTATTTCATGAACCGGATTATGTTCCGTCCGCTGCTCAGCACCATTTCCCAGCGGAAGGAGTTAATTGCCGATTTCCAGAAAGATATCATTTCGGGAAAGGAAGACCTGGTTCGGTTAGGCAAAGATCTTGACCGCGAGCAGGCCAAGGTCATCAAAGAGGCCCATAAAGTAGCTCTTTCTCTGGAATCAGAAGGGGATCATCAGGCCTCGGAAATCTTGGAGGATGTCCGGCAACAGATTTCAGAATTGAGGCATGAAACGGAGGCCCGGGTGAAGGATCAAGTCCGGCAGGCGCGTTTGGAATTGGCCGGGGAGGTGGAGGTCATATCTTTGACGATCATGGAAAAAGTGCTTCATCGGAGGCTGTAATCATGAGGTTGACTGAAAGAGCCGGTGCCTTGTACGTCACGATCCTTTTTGCGGGATTATTTATGGTTGCGCTTCCAGTAGCGGCCCAGGCTGCTGATCCCCAATGGAGACCCACGTACGACGTGGCCATGCGCTGGGTCAACTTTATCATCCTGGTTGCCGTGATCGTAAAATATGCCAGAGAACCCATCAAAGACTTTCTAAAGCTGCAAAAAAGTGACATCGTTTCTGAAATTAGCGAACTTGAAACCGAAAAAGCCAGAATTATCAGCGAAATCAACGAAGTAAAGAAGAAGGGGACTGAAAACCGGGCTCGCTTTCAGGAACTCAAGGATAGGCTGATTGCCCAGGGAGAGACCCGCAAGCAGGAGATCGTGGAACAGGCCAGGCAACAAAGCAAAATCATGTTGGAAGAGACTCGGCGCAAGATGCAAAACCGGATCGTCCAGGCCAAGGCCGGCCTCAAAATGGAGTTGCTGGACATGGCCATTGATCAGGCAATGATGAAACTGCCGGACATGATAACCGCTGGCGACAACCAACAGCTACTAGATGATTATATGGGCAGTCTTCACACCTGAACGAATGCGCTGCTTACCCCAGTAACTTGCATTTCATGCCATTTAACCGATCTTTTATTGCAGCTTGACAGCGTCACCTTTTTTCATTAGGAAACCCTCGGTTCTCTTTTCGTCAAACCAACCTTTATCATTCACCGTTTTTGGACATAACGGGCAGGACGGGACGTTGATCATGGAAAAAAATTCCTCCATCGAAAAATTTATTAAGGAACAGATCGAAAAGTGGGAAAAACAAACCCAGACCCACATACCGGTAATCACCATCTCTTCGGAGCCGGGAAGTGGGGGGCGGGTCATCGCCCGGGGGCTGGCCAAACGGCTCGGCATCGATTTGTTTGACCGTGACATTGTCAAGGAAATTGCTGAAAGTGCCCACATCAGTGGAGCCGTGATTGAAACCATGGAAAAAGACCGGCTATCCGGCATCAAGGACTTTATCTCATCCCTAGTGAACGACCGCTATCTATGGCCGGGGGTTTACCTGGATCATTTGATGAAAGTGGTTGCCGCGATCGCCAGCCATGGCAATGCTGTCATCGTCGGTCGTGGTGCCAACTTTCTGATTCCGGCGGAAGACCGGTTGAGTGTCCGGGTAATTGCGCCTTTAGAGGTCCGGGTGAAGAACGTGGCCAAGGAATTCGGTGTCACCCGGGAGGAAGCCAAACGGCGGGTGATCAATCGGGAAAACCGCCGATCCGCCTTTATCCGCCAATCCTTTAATGCAGATGTCGCCGATCCGCGCAATTATGATTTGGTGGTCAACACCCAGAAAATAGACATCGATGCATCGCTGGGCGCGGTGATTGGCATGGTGGTCGGCAGCAAAGATACGGTGGTGAAAAAACCGGCAGCAACAAAAGCTAAGAAGAAATGATGCCTGCGGTCATCAGGCCGCCTGTCGATAGGCTGGGGAAAAACAGCAGGTCCCGTGATGGCAACCCGGCGGTACTGATGTTTCCCGCAGCACCTCTTCCATATTGATCAATTTCTGCTCCAATTTAAAAAGCACGCTGAAGTGTGGTGATTGTTGCCTGAAATGTGAATGCGCTTCATCAACATCAGCCTTCTTAACTGCTTGATCATCCTGCAATATTTTGAATTCACACAAAAAAGCAATATACCTGTTTGACATTGGGTCCTGAGTGAATTAATAGGGTCCTTTTTTCAGGGCGCGGTAGCTTCGGGACGTTGCCGCAACGCACCCTGCCCAGAAAAACGATTTTTTGGGACGACGCATCGCGCAACCCCATTCGATGGCTGCGCGCTTATGATGTTTATCATCCAATCCGTGAAAGGGATTCAAGATGGAAGGAGCCCTGCTTCCAATCGTTGTTTTTTTGCTGGTCTATGTGGCGCTGACCTTTGAGTTGGTCAACAAGGCCGTCGCCGCCCTGCTCGGCGTCATGATCCTGCTGGTGCTGCATGTGGTCAGCGAACACCAGGCCGTCGAATTCATCGATTTCGAAACCATCATGCTGCTGCTG
>NZ_JBFELV010000413.1:0-4620 GCF_041551955.1 Desulfosarcina sp. | reverse complement strand
TCCCCCGAATGCTGCTTCTGCTTCGCGCCAAGCTGGCCGAAGGGGACGCCTCCTGGCATGTTGGCATTAGAAGCAGGGCAGAGCAGGCGGCCTTCACCGCTTGGTCCTTCCTGATACGCAACCGGTTCGTATACGAGTTGTTCCTTAAAGGCGCTTCCATCGGTCAGCAATGGCTTCCTGGGAGACAGAATATGATCAGCCGTCTTCCTTTTGGCGGCAAAGGCTGGACCCAGAGCCGCGATCTGAGGCGGCTGGCTCCCCGGAGCTTCATTCAACGCTATCGAATCAAAGGTGCAGACAGGAAAGAGAAATGAGTTCGTCCGCGCGGGTTGAATTTATCCAACATGTCAAAATGGCGCTGAACAGCGATGATCCGGGTAGGCGATCGTTGGATGATATTACCCAAAATGAGCCATCTGCGGATGATCTCCGGCTTCTTGAGAAAATCGCCAACCGGGGCAAGAAGTCTCATATGACCCTGCTGGAAAGACTCGTTGAGGCCGGCAAATTGGTCAATGTGGGCGTCATTGTCGAAAAGGACGCAGACTCGGCTGCCGCCTTGATTTCGAAGATCGCTGCCGAAAAATGTGCTGAATGGGGCGATCAAAAGTCGGTGGTCGCCTGGGATCACCCGCTGGTCAATCGCCTTGGGCTTGCCGCCTCGCTTCTCCCTTTAGACATACCGGTCTATTTTTCCGACTGGCAGCCCGGGACGGCCGACCGGTCGGAGGTCTTTCGTAAGCATGCCGAAAATGCCTTTATCGGCATTACCGCGGCCGATCACTGCATCGCGGAAACGGCCACGCTCACCATGAAAACCCGTTCCGGGCAGCCGCGCTGTGTTTCTCTGCTGCCTTCCATTCATATCGCGCTGATTCGGCCGGAGCAGATTCTTGCCAACCTGAACGAGTTGTACACGCTGCTGAAATGGAACCCCGTCGAGCGGGCCGAAGGCATTACCCGCTGCATGACATTTATCACCGGTCCCAGCAAGACGGCGGATATCGAGGCCACCCTCGTCCATGGGGCCCACGGCCCGCGGGAGTTGTATATTATTGTCCTGACCGGCTGATCACCTTCACGATCCATATTTAGCCCACAGTCTACTCCGGCGACCTGCCACCAATATCCTTCATGTTGAACAGCACGTCGTTTTCCCAGTAGGACTGTTCCAGTCTGGCCTGGTGGGCTTTCAGGGCGTCTCCCTGCCGGCTGGCCAGCTCGTGGACCAGGTAGTTGATCAGGCAGGACATGGGGGTCGGGCTGCCCAGGTAGGGGATGTGTTTGGATGCGGCAATCAGGTGGTGATCGGCGAATTGGAGCACCGGGCAGGTGGCGCTGTCGGTGATCACTACCAGGGTTTGTCCCAGGCGCTTGACCAGTTTGCCTAATCGAATCAGTTCGTTGGGGTAGCGAGAGGTGGCGATGATCACGGCGACGCTGTCTGCCGGGGCGATGGTCAGCCAGTCGATGGTGGTGCGGTCGCTGCCCTTCATGATATGGATATTGTCCCGCACCTTGGTCATGGCCCAGCCCATATAATAGGCAAGCGTGTAGGAGAGTCGCGAGCCGATCACGTGAACCGGAACCCTTTTGTCGAGAATGGACACCACGCTTTCCATGGTATCGACATCCAATGAGTTATAGAGCTGCTGGAGATTGTCGATCTCCTCGGCAATGGTTCTCCGGAATCTGACCGCACCGGGCGCCTTCATGTCTGCGATATCCAGTCGATCCAGCAGGGTCAGTTCCGTGTCTACCAGATCCCGCAGGGCTTGCTGAAAATCGCTGTAACGGTCGTAACCGATGCCGGAAACGAACCGTACCACGGTGGCCTCGCTCACCTCGCAGGCCTCAGCCAATTCCTTGGTGGTCATGAATACCGCTTTGCGCGGCTGGGCGGTGATGTATTCTCCCAGAATTCGCCCTTTGGGCGTGAGTCCCTCGATGCTTTCGGTGATTTTTTCGATCAGCGGGTGCAGTTTCAGCTTTATCACAGAATCCTCCGCTAAGCTAAGAATGAAAAACATTCAAAGATATAATTAACTTCATTTAAGCTTCGTTGATATTTCTTGCATATGACGATTTCCGGTACCTAATCACAGGCAGGCTCGAAAGCGCAATAAAAAAATCTTAAACATCCCCGCAATAACCCTATTCTTCTGTATTTAATTTGTTTTTTTTACATGGTTATTTTTAATTTTATGGGCGCCGATAAACTGAAGAAAGGGGATGAGTGATATTTTTTTATTTGACATTGATTATTCCATATGAAAGATAAGCACTCATTTGACTATCCCAAACGACATTCAATTGTTGGACATAATGATTTTTCCGGCGACATAAGACCGAAGCGAAGAGCAGCGGTCGGAGTATAACAGCTGATAAGCTGATAAGCGGGTGAGCTGATAGGCTGATAAGCCCAAGGTTGAACCCAGAACCCAGAACCCAGAACCCAGAACCCAGAACCGGAGCAACCCATGATCATCATCGGAGAACTGATCAACGCCAGCCGCAAGGCGATCAAGGCGGCCATCGAGGCCAACGATGCCGAAGCCATCGCCAAGGTGGCCAGGGAGCAGGCCGAGGCCGGTGCGGACTACATCGACGTCAACGCGGGCATCTTCGTGGGCAAGGAGCCCGAATACCTCAAATGGCTGGTCGAAACCGTGCAGGAAGTGACCGACAAGCCCTGCGCCATCGACAGCCCGGACCCGGCGGCCATCGAGGCGGCGTTGGCCGTGCACAAAGGCACGCCCATGATCAACTCGATCAGCCTGGAAAAAGAGCGTTATGACAAGCTCATGCCGGTGGTCGCCGGCACGGACATGAAGATCATCGCCCTGTGCATGAGCGATGCAGGCATGCCTCAGACCGTGGACGACCGCATGAAGATCGCCGACCGGCTGGTGGGCGGGCTGCTCAAAAACAACGTCAAGCTAGAAAACATCTTCGTCGACCCGCTGGTCCAGCCGCTGTCGGTGGACAAGAGCTTCGGGGTGGAGTTTATCAACACCATCGAACGGATCGTGGCGACCTTTCCCGGCATCCACACGGCCTGCGGGCTTTCCAACATCTCCTACGGGCTGCCGGCGCGGCAGTTCATGAACCGAACCTTCATGACCATGGCGATCGCCAAGGGGCTCGACGGGGCGATCATCAACCCGCTGGACAAGCGCATGATGGCCACGATCATCGCCGCCGAGGCGTTGGCCGGCCGCGACAACTTCTGCATGAACTACCTCAAGGCCTTTCGCGCCGGCATGTTCGAAGGGTAGCAACGCTTATCGACTCGCCGGGGGAAACGGTCCGCCGGCCTTAAATTACTTTCACAGGAGAAGAAACATGGACTCGAAGGGTCTCAGTGGCGGCATCTACAAACCGTTGTCGCCCGAAGGCATCGAAACCATCCACGACGCATCCCTGACCATACTCGAGAAGACCGGCATGACCTATGAAGCCGGTCTGGGAGAAACGGCGGACATGCTGGCGATCGCAGGCGCAACCGTCGACCGTGAGAAAAGGCGCGTCCGGTTTCCCCGGCAGCTGATCATCGAGCAGGTGGCAAAGGCACCCTCGCGGGTTGTCCTGCACGCCCGTGACGGCAAGAACGACCTGGACCTCACCGAGGACAAGGTTCACCTGGGCACCGGCGGTGCCGCCGTCAAGATCCTCGACCTGGAAACCGGTCAGCCGCGCTCGTCGACCCTCAGGGACCTTTACGACCTCGGGCGGCTGGTGGACCGCCTGGATCACATTCACTTCTTTCTGCGGCCCTGCATCCCCACAGACATACCAGAGGCCGACTACGATGTGAACATGTTCTATGCTTGCCTCAAGGCGACCGGAAAACACGTCATGAGCGGGGTCAACGACGAGGCGGGGCTGCATCGGGTCATCGACATGGCCGCCATGCTGGCCGGCGGCAAGCAGAATTTGAAGGCCAAACCCTTTATTTCGATCATCACTTCGTTTGCCATCTCACCGCTGAAGCTGTGCACCCAATCCACCCTGATCATGCAGGCATGCAACCGCCAGGGCATCCCCGTGGCCCTGTCGGCCGCGCCCATGTCCGGCTCCACCAGCCCCATGACCATGGCCGGCACCCTGGCCCAGCTGCATGCCGAACAACTGGCGGGCATCACCCTCTGCCAGCTGACCCAACCCGGCGCACCGCTGCTCTACGGCGGAATCCCGGGCATGGCCAACATGGCCACCATGGGCTATTCGGGCGGCGGCGTGGAGTGCGGCATGATGAATGCGGCGATCCATCAGCTGGCCGCCCACATCCAGGTTCCGAATTACAACTCCGCCGGGTTGACCGACGCCAAGCTTCCCGATGCCCAGGCCGGCTGGGAGAAGGCCATGACCATCCTGCTTGCCGCCATGGGCGGTTCCAACTACATGCACCACAGCGCCGGCATGCTCGAGTCCATGCTGACGGTGGCCCCCGAACAATTCGTTATCGACGATGAGATCATCGGCATGGCCTGCAAGGTGCTCAAAGGCATCGAGGTGGACGCCGACCACCTGGCCATGGAAGCCATCGACACGGTGGGGCCGGCCGGCAATTTCATGATGTCACCCCACACCATGCAATACATGCGCAGTGAGTATTTC
>NZ_JBFELV010000412.1:0-4624 GCF_041551955.1 Desulfosarcina sp. | reverse complement strand
CGGCCACCAGGGCAGCGGAAAAACCGCCGCCAGGTGCGTTGTGGCCGCGCAAGAGCAGGTAGACCGAGAAAACAAGAATCAATCCGACCAGGATACGATTGGCCGCGCGCAGGATGAATGACGGCATGATTAAGTTTACCTCCCTTGTCTGGCCAGCAGGGAATAACCGGCCAGACCTGCCGTGGCCACCACGACGATCTCGCCCAGGGTATCAAGGCTGCGAAAATCGACGAGAATGACGTTGACGATGTTGCGTCCGTGGGCGGCAATCGCGCTGTTTTGTTCGAAAAAAACGGTCAGCTGCCGGTCAAGTGGTCCGTCGGTGACCGCCAAGGTCAACACGGCGACCAGCGTGCCGGCGCCCACGGCGACCAGGGCATCCAACCAGCGCCCGGGTGGATGGGCCGTGGATGTTTGATCAAGCGGCGGCAGGCGCAGCAGGACGACGGCAACGATGATCAGCGTCAGGGTCTCAACCAGCAGTTGGGTCAGGGCCAGATCCGGTGCGCCGTAGACCAGAAAGATGAGTGCTGCACCGGAACCGATCACGCCCAGGGCACAAATGGCCAATATCCGTGAACGGGCCGCCATCACGACGCCAACCGCGGCCGCCATCAGGGCTACCAGCAGCCATTGGGCCATCGGCAGAACGGGCAGGCGCAGCGGACCGGGGGGTGTTGTGGCGTTCAAGATCCAGGTGCCGGCGGTGGCCAGTGTGAACACGCCGATGATCGTCAGCAGATAGCGATGCAGCGAGCCGTTTTGGAAAAAGCGGGTCAGCCTTGCAGCGGTTTGCGCCGTGGCGGTCATTCCCATTTCGTATAACCGGTCTCCATTGACGGGCAGCCTATCCACCCGTTCAGCCGTCCAGCGTCGTATCGGTCGCCTGGCCAGATAGACGCCTGAACCCAGAGTCAGGGTGAGTAGGCTCAGCAGCAGCGGTTCGTTGAATCCGTGAAACAGCTTCAGTTGAATCTGTTCGACGGTCGGATGGAATGCAAAAACAGCTGGCTCCACCAGCCAGCGTCCGACCCAGCCGGGGAATAGGCCGAAGATCAAACCCAGTGCGCCGATAGCCGCCGGGCCCAGCCACATGCCGACGGGTGCCTCGTGGGAAGGCTTGGGCGTCTGTCGCGGTCGCCCTAAAAACGGTCGGATCGCAATCATGCCGGCAACGGCGGCCATCAGGGCGTTGGACAGCACTGCCGCAGTGGTGGCAAAAACCGGGAACATCTCTTCGGTCAAGGCGCCTGCGTACATGATTTCTTTGCCGATGAACCCCAGGAACAGCGGAAAGCCAGCCATGGACATGGCTGCGGTGGCTGCGCCGAAGGTGGTGATGGGCATGCTGCGAATCAACCCGCCGATGCGCTCGATCTCGCGGGTTCCGGCCTCGTGGTCGATGATGCCAACCACTAAAAAGAGGGCGGATTTGTAAAGGGAATGAACCAGCAGAAAGGTGATCGCGGCGGTGAGTGCCGGTGTGGTCTTGCCACCCAGAAACATCACTAGGATGCCTAAAGCCATGATGGTGGTATAGGCCAGCATGCGTTTGAGATCCGACTGTCCGACAGCCAGGACGGCCCCCAGCAGTGCTGTCCCCCCGCCGACCACGACCAACGTGCCCATCCACGCCTCCGTTCCACCCAGCACCGGATGAAACCGGGCCAGCAGGTAAATGCCGGCCTTGACCATGGTTGCCGAATGCAGAAATGCGCTGATTGGCGTCGGTGCGGCCATGGCGTTGGGCAGCCAGAAATGAAACGGGAATTGGGCGGACTTGGTGAAGGCGCCGATGAGAACCATCGCGAGGACCGGCAGATAACGCGTGTGCCGCTGGAGCAGTTGGGCCTGCCCGGCCAGGTCGGATAGCCGATAGGTTCCGACGATTCCCCCGATCATCAGGAACCCGATGAGCAATACCAAACCGCCGGCGCCGGTGACCAGCAGTGCCTGACGGGCACACCTGCGGGCGCTTTCGTTGCCGTTGTCGAAGCCGATCAGCAGGTACGACAACAGCGTGGTCAGCTCCCAGAAGACGAACAGGCTGATCAGGTTATCTGCCAGCACCAGCCCCAGCATGGCCAGCAGAAACAGGTGTAGAAAGGCGAAAAATCGGGCGTAATGCCGGTGGCTGGCCATGTAGTCGGCTGAAAAAAGAACCACGAAAACACCGGTGCCGGTAATGATCAGGCCGAACAGCACACTCAATCCATCCACGGCCACGTCGAGGTTGACCCCGATTCCGGGAACCCATTTCCAAGACCAGAAAACGGCGTTGCCGTTGACTGCCGCCGGCACTTGGATGCACAATCCGGCAAAGATCATCAGCGGCAGCAGCGCCGTCAACCTGCCGATAACTATGGAATCCTTGCGCGTCATGGTTGGTATCCTATTTTAAGCGATAGCCTTCGAATCCACGGTTTTAGGATTCGCCGGCATCCTGCGCGGCGTCCGCTGATTCATTACTGGGCTAGGAACAATGGCCGGTCGGCATTTTGGATGGTGGCCAGCGCCGTGCTACCCAAAATCTTACGAAACATCAGGCTGCGAACGCTGTTACCCATGACGATGATATCCGAATCCGTTTGCCGAGCGTGGGCCAGGATGCCTGCATCGGGGTCTTCATCCACCATCCGCGTCTCGGTTTCATACCCGTGGGCGCGGCAGTATTCGGCGGCGGCAACCAACAGGTCCTTTCCCTGGGCGGTATCCGTGGAAAAATTGACGATGTCAATGTGCACATCTGGCCACAGGCGCATCTGCACGAAGCGTCGCATGGCCTTGGCCGACTCCATGGATCCACTAAAGGCTACGAGGGCTTTGCGGATGGTACGAAATTGGGGCGAGACCGCCAGAATCGGTCTGACCCCCTGGGAGACCAATCGGATCAGCGAGTCCTTTGGTTCCGCCGTGATGCCGTAATCGAACAGACTCTTTAATCCGAATATGGTTAGGTCATGATATCTCGCATGGGATATCATCAGGTCGAATGGATTGCCGGTTTCACGCTCGACGATATATTTCACACTGCCTTTTGCGCAGGCGACCTCGAACGCAGCGACGGCTTCTTCCACGCGCTCCCGGGTTACCTCGATGCGCTGCTGGGCCATGCGCTTTGCATAGGCTGCACCGCCAAGGGGCACGGGGCCGACCTTTTGCAGTCGATCCAGGTCGACGATGGTGACCCCCGTCAGGTGCGCGTCGTGGGCTTGTGCCAGTTCAACGGCTCGTTTCACGGCTACCACGGTAAACGGGGTTCCTCCGAGGCCGACAAGAATGCGTTTGGTCATGGATTCACCCTCCGTTACGTGTCAGCGGCAGCCGGGATGTTGCCGCTTTCTTTTTCCTCCGGCTCCGACGGCTGGTTTGCAGGCGCTTTCAAACGCTTCGCCGGCGCGGGTGGGGTTGTGTTTTCGTCGGCCGGCGAACCGTTGTCCATGCCGGGGCGCGGCCGTGTCTGCGCGTTCCGATCCCTGCGGACCGATTTTCGCGCCAGTTCCGCTTCCAGCATTACCGCGGCTTCCTCTAAACTGGGCGCCATGACAACGGCATCGTCCAATGCCATGATCAAGCGTTTCAGTTGCGGGATCTTCAAGGCGCCCTCCTCCTGGAGGTAAACCGGCTGGATGTAAAGCAGTGAACCGGCGGTGGGTTCGATGATCATTTTGCCCAGGAGCACTTCGGACCCTTCCTGATCCCAGAGAGTAAACTGTTCGGAGATGACGATGTCCTGGTTGACCAGGGAATGGACCTGGGCGGGACCATATACCTGCTGATTCCTTGGAAACCGGTAAGCGAATATTTTTCCATAGCTGTTGCCGTCGCTGCCGGCGATGATCAGTGCGCGAAGGTTGTCGCGGCCGAAGGGCGCCATGGGCATGAATAACAGGAAATCATCCCGGCCCGGTTCAATCAGATCCAGGGTCAGGTAGTAGGGGTTGGCCGGGACCAGATCCCGGCCCTGGGGAACTTTCGAAAATTCCCAGATATCCTCCTGACGATAGAATCGTTCCGGATCCTGCTGGTGATATTTGGCATAGACGGCGACCTGGGTCAAAAAAATATCCCGGGGGTAGCGAATGTGGTTTTTCAGGTCCGGGGGCATCTCCGCCAGCGGCCGGAAAACCCCGGGATACATACGGCGATAGGCGTTGATGATGGGGTCGGTGCTGTCGGCAACGTAGTAGACGACCTTGCCGTGGTAGGCATCCACGACGATTTTTACCGCGTTGCGAATGTAGTTGAATCCCTGCTCGACCGCCGGGGCCAGTGGATAGTTGTCGGCCGTCGTATAGGCATCCTGGATCCAGAACAGACCGTCGGCGGTCGAGACGATGTACGGATCCTCGTCGAGTTTCAGAAATGGGGTGATGTGGGTGATCCGATCCAGGATGTTGCGGCGAAAGAGCAGGCGGCTGCGATTGTTGGTCTTGGCGGTAAAGAAAATGTTGCGGTCCTTGAAATGCATGGAAAACAGCAACTTGTGCCATAGCGAATCGACGGGCACCCCGCCTTGGCCGTCGTAATGGACGATGGTTTCATCATCGCCGACCGGGGAGCCGATTTCTCCGGCATCGTTGGGCACGATCGCATAAGGTTTGTCCTCGAGCCCATAATAAAT
>NZ_JBFELV010000411.1:0-4658 GCF_041551955.1 Desulfosarcina sp. | reverse complement strand
GGATAGGTGCTATACGACACCTTTGGGCATGGGCGCGACCGGCTCACCGCCCAGCGGGTAGCCGCCATCCAGTCGCATCACGCTGCCGGTCATGAACGGAGCGTCTTCCAATAGAAACCGGACGGCACGAACCACATCCCCCACCCGCCCAATTCCGGCCAGCAGGGTGTGATCAACAATGGCCTGCCGTTGTGTCTCGGTCAGCAGGCCCCATCCCCGGGTATCCGGTCCATGGCGGGTTTCGAAAATGCCCAGCATCAGCTCGTTCACACGGACCTGGGGCGCTCCCAAACGGGCCCAGGTTTCCGTGAGCAGCGAGATGCCGCGGTTGGCTGCCGCATACCCCTCGTTGAAGAGGTAGCTGGCCGGACCGCTCCGGCCGACAATGCCGGCAATAGATGAGAGGTTGACCACCGCGCCGTCTCCGGAAGCCTTGAGATGGGGCAGCGTCGCTTCGAACACCCATTGCTTGGCGCGCAGGGTGGTGGCTATTTCCAGATCCCATTGTTCCCGGGTGTAGCGGCCGTGAACTGCCGGCCACCCTCCCCGTTCAATGTTGTTGATCAGGATGTCCAGCCGTCCGAAACGGTCCGTGACCCGCTTCACCAGAGCGCAGATGGCGTCGGTGTCCAGCAGGTCAACCCGTTCGATCATGTGGTCCGTTCCGGTATCGGCGAAATCGGATCGCATGGCTGCCAGGCTTTCCGGCCAGTCAAACCAGGTGGCCGCCACCCGGGTGCCACGACCCAACAGGTCCAGGCCGATGGCTTTTCCGATTCCCTTGATGCCGCCAAGCACCAGGGCCACTTTCTGATTGGGCTTCATATTCAGGCCTGTTCCGGTAAAAAGGATAGGAGATATTTGCGAACCCAGTCCATGGCGACCAGCAGCAGGTCCAGATCACCGGTTCCAGACCGGTCAATGGTTCGGTTGTCTGCAGAGGTCGACAGGTTGCGGTTCCTGTAAAAAGGATCATTGCGAAAGGCGTCCAGGTCGTAAAGGGCCGTATAGATCCGTTTTGTTTCCGAAGGCATCAACGGGCCCGGCCGCCGCTGGTTCTTGAGGCCGATCAGCTCCAGCATTCGGTCGTTCATCCGGTTGTGAGCGGCAATTTTCTGATCGTCGATCCATTCGTTCACGGTGTGCCGGTGCCCGTTTTTAAAACCTAGACAATGGGGCTCTCGAATCAGTGCCCAGTGCTCGCTCAGACGTCCAGTTTCGCGGTCACGGGAGACGCCCCGGGCCAGCGGATAGGTTCGGCAGGAAGCGGGCCGGGCTGCATATACACGGCAGCCTGCATCGGTTACAAAGGGACAGGCCAGGTCATCTGCATCGCTGAAGCGCAGGGAAACCACCGGCAGCCCGCTTCCAGGTCCGGTGCTCTCTACGGTGTACCGGTCAAGAAAATCGCCGGATGACATTTTCAGAACCTGTTTGAGGCACAGGACATCATAAGGGGTGAGCGCCTGATTCAGATTCCGGCAGCAGGCATTGAAACAGGTCACATGCGGAGCGCAGGTGAAACGGAAGGTTTGGTGGCATTCCAGTGGCACAACAGCGGGTTGCATGGCCGGCCTCCTGAATGTTTGGGTTCTGGTCGTGTGGGGCAGTGGTAGCACGCTGGGCAGGCGTGTCAACTCCAATCTTCATCCAGTCGACCCAATCGACGCTAAGGGGAATCGATTGTTGAACGGGTTGACCGTGTTCGTCGTCAAGCAGACTATCCCACCACATATTGTACTTCTGGGGGAAGGTTCAACGATATGTAGACGATCGTATGGCTGCGTGTAAGTGACTGCATCTTCTGGGCATTTATGCCACCGAAAATTCTTGACAATGAATATGCTGGATGATATTGATCTTACCTTGTGTTGCACAATGACTATCTTCCCGAATTTATACGATATATTCAATCGATCAAATCAATGCCGCAGTGCATTGGATTCATGTCTGCACGTCGTGTTTTGTAAAAACAGGGTATGGGGTTTTAAACAAGCCCAATGTAACTGTCCGGGTCGAAACCATTCGGACACCTAATCTATGGAAGGGAGGTGCGAGAAACAGGAGGGTCAAGCCTTATTTTCGGAAGTAGGTTGAGTGAAATCTTTTTAACTAACCGTAGGAGGTATACTAAATGCCAAGTTTTGTAATTCAGGAAAAATGTGACGGCTGCAAGGGTGGCGATAAGACCGCTTGCATGTACATTTGTCCCAATGACCTGATGGTGCTGGATCCCAACGCCATGAAAGCTTACAACCAGGAACCCGATCAGTGCTGGGAGTGCTTTTCCTGCGTGAAGATCTGCCCCACCCAGGCCATCGAAGTGCGCGGCTACGCCGATTTCGTGCCGCTGGGAAGTTCCATCATGCCCATGATGGGTACCGAAGACGTCATGTGGACCTGCAAGTTCAGAAACGGCCTCATCAAACGTTTCAAGTTTCCCATCCGGACCACCCCCGAAGGCCAAGCCAATGCTTACGCGGATCTCAAGGGCAAGGACCTCGAAAGCGGCCTTCTCTCCACCGAAGAAGCTGACGGGTACACGATGCCGACGCCGAAGGTCTAATCCGGTTTACTGTTTGTTGGTGATACAACTTTAAGAATTCGTATTTCTACAGGAGGATAAAATATGGCATTACCGAATAAACCTGTGGGTGAACTCAAGGCCGTGCGGGATCCCGAAGTCGTCGAAAAAGAGGTTGACATTCTCATCGTTGGCGGTGGTATGGCTGCCTGCGGTACCGCATTTGAAGTTAAAAAATGGCTCAAAGACGGCCAGAGCGTTCTGCTGTGCGACAAGGCCGCCATGGAAAGATCCGGCGCCGTTGCCCAGGGTCTGTCCGCCATCAACACCTATGTTGGCGAAAATGCCCCGGAAGACTATGTCCGCATGGTGCGCAACGACCTGATGGGTCTGGTTCGCGAAGACCTCATCTTCGATCTGGGCTGCCATGTCGACGATTCCGTACACCTGTTCGAAGAGTGGGGTCTGCCCGTCTGGAAGAAAACCGAAGACGGCAAGAACCTGGACGGCAAGAAGGGTCAGAAAATGGGGACCCTGAAGTCCGGCGCCAAACCGGTCCGCACCGGTAAATGGCAGATCATGATCAACGGTGAATCCTACAAGCGCATCGTCGCCGAAGCCGCCAAACTGGCCCTGGGCGATGACAACATCATCGAGCGCTGTTTCATCGTCGAACTGCTGCTGGATGCCAAGGTGCCCAATCAGATCGCTGGCGCCGTTGGTTTTTCCGTCCGTGAAAACATCGTCTACATCATCAAATGCAAGACCATGATGGTTGCCTGCGGCGGCGCGGTGAACATCTACCAGCCCCGTTCGGTCGGTGAAGGTAAAGGCCGTGCCTGGTATCCCGTATGGAATGCCGGATCCACCTACACCATGGCCATGAAGGTCGGTGCCGAACTGACCATGATGGAAAACCGTTTCACGCCGGCCCGCTTCAAAGACGGTTACGGCCCGGTCGGTGCCTGGTTCCTGCTGTTCAAGGCCAAGACCCTCAACGGTCTGGGTGAAAATTTCGCCGCCAGCGATGCTGCCAAAGCCGAGCTGGAAAAATACGCTCCTTACGGAACGGCCGCCATCACCCCGACCTGTCTGCGTAACCACCTGATGCTGTTCGAAATGAAAGAGGGCCGCGGCCCGATCATGATGGACACCGTGACCGCCCTGGCCGAGTTGGGCAAAACCATGGACAAGAAAGAGCTCAAGCATCTCGAATCCGAGGCGTGGGAAGACTTTCTGGACATGACCTGCGGCCAGGCCAACCTGTGGTGTGCCCAGGACTGTGAGCCGGAGAAGAAGAACTCCGAGGTCATGCCCACCGAACCTTACCTGCTTGGCTCCCATTCCGGCTGCTGCGGTCTGTGGACCTCCGGCCCCGACCTGGATTGGGTGCCGGATGCTTACAAAATCAAGGCCCGTAATGGCAAGATTTACAACCGCATGACCACCGTCGAGGGTCTGTTCACCGCCGGTGACGGTGTGGGCGGCTCCGGGCACAAGTTTTCTTCCGGGTCCCATGCCGAAGGCCGCATTGCCGCCAAACAAATGGTGCGCTACGCCACGGACTTCGCCGATTTCACCCCGACCCTGAAGCAGTCCGCGCAGGAACTGGTCGACCTGGTCTACAAGCCGGTCCGCACCTTCCTGGATAACAAGGACTACACCACCGCCATCGACATCAACCCCAATTACATCAAGCCCAACGGCATGATGTACCGCCTGATGAAGGCCACCCATGAGTACGGTGCCGGAACCGCCACCTACTACATGACCACCAGCAAGTCCCTGGAAGTCGTCATGGACCTGCTTGCCACCATGCGCGAAGACTGCGCCAAGATGGCTGCCGGAGACCTGCACGAGCTGATGAGATGCTGGGAAATCGAACACCGCATCTGGACGGTCGAGGCTCACCTGCGCCACATTCAGTACCGCAAAGAGACCCGCTACCCGGGCTTCTACTACCAGGCGGACTATCCGGGACAGGATGACGAGAACTGGTTCTGTTTCGTCGACTCCAAGTACGACCCGGAAAAGAAGGAATGGGATGTCTTCAAGAAAGACTACATCAAAATCATCCCGTAATGGCATGTCGGCATTCAGCATAGCCGAATAGGAAAGCACCTCCAGGTGTCCT
>NZ_JBFELV010000410.1:0-4661 GCF_041551955.1 Desulfosarcina sp. | reverse complement strand
GGCCACTTACACCAACGATGTCCGGGATGCCTTCAAGCTGGAGGTCGACAAGATCAATGCCGCCGGCGGCGTTCTGGGCCACAAGCTCGTCTTCACCACCCGGGACAGCAAGTTCAAGGTCGATATCGGCCTGTCGGCCGCCAAGGAACTGATCTATCGGGAGAATGTGGACATCCTGATGGGGACGATCAACAGCGCCCTGGCCCTGGCCATTTCCGATCTGGCCGCAAAAGAGAAGATCCCATTTTTCGCCACCTTTTCCAAGAGTGCCAAAATCACGGGCGAGAAGGGGCACCGCTATGTCTTCTCGGTCACCGAGAATACCGCACTGGCCGGCAAGGCCGGCGCCGTGGGGCTGGCCAAACGGCCTTATAAAAAGTACTGGATTGCCGGCGACGATTACGAGTACGGCCATGCCGTGGCCGACGGCGTGTGGGACAACCTCAAGCAGCTGCGTCCGGACGTGGAACTGCTGGGCCAGTCCTGGTGGAAAGTCGGCGAGCCCGATTTTACCCCCTATATCACGGCGATCCTGTCGGCCAAGCCCGATGCAGTGATCATTGCCACGGGCGGGCGCGATTGTGTGCCCTTTCTCAAGGCGGCCAAGGCCACCGGCTTCAACGAGCGGGTGCCGTTTTTCATGCACACCGCCACCGAGCTGTCCACCCTGAAGCCCCTGGGCCTGGAAGCGCCGGAAGGGGTTATCGGCACCTCCAACTACTTTTTCTACTATCCCGAAACTGAGGCCAACCGGCAGTTTGTCGCCGAGTTCAAACAGGCTTACAACCGCGAACCGGCGGTGGGTGCCGTCTACGGGATGCTGACCGCCAAACTGATCTCCCAAGGCTACCTCAACGCCGGCAAGGTGAAAACCGAGGCGTTCATCGACGCGGTCGAAGGGCTTACCGTCGACAGCCCTGTCGGCCCGGTGACCATGCGTGCCTGCGACCACCAGGCCACGCTACCCATGTTCATGGGCGTGACCAAGAAGGTGGCCGGTTACGACTTTTTGATGGCTACGGATATCGTCACGATTCCCGGCGAGGAGGTCATGCCGAGTTGTGAGGAGATTGCCGAATCACGTAAATAGTGCCCACCCATAAACGGTCTTTTTGCCCGATATCTGCTTTATCGAACATATAAAATTCAATTCCCGCACCCATTTTCGTGTGCGGGAACACAAGATTCCGAGATAGCGATCGGTATGGAATTTTCCGCTACGGTAAACTTTTCGGCGCTGATGCAGCAGGTCCTGGTCGGCCTCAGCCGAACCACGATCCTCTTTATCGTGGCCTCCGGCCTGAGCCTTGTGCTCGGCGTGCTGCGGATCCCGAATGTGGCCCACGGATCCCTGTATATGACCGGTGCCTTTGTGACTTACACCGTGGCCACGCTGTTCGGCCAGAGCGCCCTGGGTTTCTGGCTGGCCCTGATCGTGGCCCCGCTGGTGGTCGCGCTGCTGAGTTTCTTGGTGGAGCGGGCGGTGTTCTGTCATCTGTATGAACGCGAGCACATGATGCTCCTGTTGTTTACCTTCGCCTTTTCATTGGTGATCGGAGATCTGGTCAAGCTGGTCTGGGGCTCTGATTACCGCAGCCTGGTCGCACCGGTGTTTTTGCAGGGGTCCTTCTCCATCTCCGGTTTTCCTTTTCCGCGCTACAACCTGTTCCTGCTGGTTATCGGCCCGCTGGTGGCCGCCGGCCTTTGGTTTTTGACCAACAAGACCAAAATCGGGAAAATTGCACGCGCCGCTGCCGTCGACAGGGAGATGGTCGGTGCCATCGGGATCAATGTCAGCTGGGTGTTCGCCGCGGTATTTGTTATCGGCTGCTATTTAGCGGGACTGGGCGGCGCACTGGTGGCCCCCACCCAGAATATCACCCAGGGCATGGATCACGCCATCATCATCGAGGCCTTTCTGATAGTTATCATCGGAGGCCTGGGAAATATTTGGGGCGCCCTTCTCGGCGCATTGATTTTCGGCCTGACCGATTCGATCGGGATTCTGTTATGGCCGCAGTTTGCGATCGTCTTCCCCTATGTGGCGGTGGTCACCGTACTGCTTTTTCGCCCGCAAGGGCTGCTTAAATCAACCTGGTAGAACCGTTCAAGGTTCAGAGGTTCAGGGTTCAGGGGGGCTCTTCAACCTGCCTATGAGCAAGGTCACCAATAAATGCAACTCAAAACCTTTGAACATTTATAATCAGAGGAACCTTTGTTTAAAGCCCTGTTCGACGCAAAGACATTGATTTCATGCTCAGTCCTGCTGGCATTACTGCTGATGATGCCCCAGTTCCTGCCGCGGTTTTACGTCTACCTTTTCGCGCTGATGTTCGCCATCGCGCTCTTGGCGACCAGCCTCAACCTGGTGCTTGGCTTCGGCGGCATGTACCAGTTCCACCATGCGGTGTTTTACGGGTTTGGCGCCTATGCCTTTGCTCTTTTTGTCACCAAATCCGGCCTGCCCCTGTGGATCGGCTATGTCATCGCCCCTTTTTGTTCCGCTGCACTCGGACTGGTGCTGGGGTTGATCACCGTGCGGTTGAACCGGCTCTACTTCGGCATGCTGCAAATTTCGCTCGGTTCCCTGGTGTGGGCCATTACCTATCGCTGGTATTCATTCACCGGGGGCGATGACGGTATCCACGGGATTCCCTTGCCGGACCTGGTCGGGTCGTCCACCGGGGCCTACTATTTTAACCTGATCGTTGCCGCAACCTGCCTGCTGTTGATGTACACCATCGTCAATTCGCCCTTCGGCCGGATTTTTCAGGGAATCCGTGATAACCCCGAACGCTGCCAGGCCGTCGGGGTCAATGTTCAAAAGCAGCAGCTGACAGGCCAGGTTTTGGCCGCTTTTTTCGCGGGGGTGGCGGGTACGCTCTTCGTGACCGTCGAAGGGTCCGTGTTCCCGGACCTGATGTTCTGGACGCTCTCCCTGGAGATCCTGATCATGTGCCTGCTGGGCGGCTGGTTTATCTTTCTGGGCCCAGCCCTGGGCGCCGCCATCATCATCAGCCTGAGAACCTTCGTAGGGATCTACACCGAATACTGGACCCTGATTCTGGGCATTGTTTTGATGCTGCTCATTTTCTTCCTGCCCGAAGGCGTCCTGGGCCTGTTTCTCAAAAAAGCCGATCCTGCCGCAAAGGGGGAGGGGTAAATGCTGCATGTCGAATCCCTAGTAAAATCCTTTGATGGATTCATGGCGGTCAACGGCGCCACGCTCAAGGTCGAGAAGGGGGATGTGGTTGCCGTGATCGGGCCCAACGGCGCCGGCAAGACCACCTTGTTCAACCTGATCAGCGGCCAGCTGCCACCCACCGCCGGCAACATCTGGTTCAAGGACGAGAATATCGCCGGCCTGGCGTCCCATCGGGTTTGTCGCAAAGGTATCAGTCGATCCTATCAGGTGGTCAATATCTTCCACCGCTTGACCGTGTTCGAGAATGTCCAGGTCGCCGTTCTTTCCTACCAAAAGAAAACCTTCAATCTTTTCAAGCCGGCCAAGCTCATGGCGGTCGAAGAGACCCGCGAGATACTCGACAGTGTCGGCCTGCTCGGCAAGGCGGACATGATCAGCGGGGCGCTGTCCCATGGCGATCAGAAGGTCCTCGAGATCGGGATTGCCCTTGGCAACCGTCCCGAACTGCTCATCCTCGACGAGCCTACCGCCGGCATGTCACCCGAAGAGACGGCAGTGACGCTGGGTCTGATGAAACGGTTGTCCGGGGAGCTGGGCTTGACGATCCTCTTTTGCGAACACGACATGGGCATGGTGTTCTCCATTGCCAACCAGATCATGGTGATGCAGCACGGGGGGACGATCCTCCAGGGCTCACCAGAAGACGTGCGCAGCAACCAGCAGGTGCGCGAAGCCTATCTTGGAGGTGCAGACGAATGCTCCGTGTAGAAAATATTCACACCTTCTACCAGTTGAGCCACATTCTTTTCGGCGTTTCCCTCGAGGTCGGTCAAGGGGAAATCGTCTGCCTGCTGGGGCGCAACGGAGCGGGAAAAAGCACAACCATGAAGAGTATTATGGGCTTGACGCCCCCGAAAAAAGGGGTCATCGAATTCAAAGGCACGGTTTGTACCGGCCAGAAACCGTATCTGATGGCCCGCATGGGCATCGGCTTTGTCCCCGACGACCGCCGGGTTTTCGCCGATCTCACCGTCGGTGAGAACCTTGAGATTTCCGAGCGGAACGTTCAGGAGGGTGGATGGCACAAAGACCGGGTGTATGATTTTTTTCCCGCGCTAAAGAGAATTGACGGCCGCCGGGCCGGATTCCTCAGCGGCGGTGAACAGCAGATGCTGACCATTGCCCGGGCGCTGATGACCAACCCGGATTTCATCCTGCTCGACGAACCCACAGAAGGGCTGGCCCCCCTGATCGTGAATATGCTTGAAGAGCAGATCGCCCGTCTCAAGGAAAGCGGGCTGACCGTTCTCCTGGCAGAGCAGAACCTCGAGGTCGCCCTGCGGCTATCCGACCGCGGTTATGTCATCGACAACGGGGCCATCCAGTATCATGGCACCCGTGACGATCTGAGCTGCAACGAGGCGGTGCGTAACAAATATCTGTGTGTCTGAACTGCGACGGTGAGTGCTGATAGGGTTCCAGGGTTCGAGGATTCAAGGGGTCGAGTGAAAAAGCG
>NZ_JBFELV010000409.1:0-4664 GCF_041551955.1 Desulfosarcina sp. | reverse complement strand
CTTTTCACAGAGTTCACCAAGCGGTCTGTGCCACATTCGGATCAATTGATAATAGGGTGTGGCTTTAAGGTCGTCGATGTTGAAGTAGTTAGGCTCCAAGCCCTGGACAACGTCCATGGGGGATAGTTTCCCAACGATCTTCTCCGTCACATCGTAGACCAGCAAAATTCTTTCAGGCGCCTTCCCCAACTGGAATTCCCGATCGGCCGTCTCCAGCGCTTCCACCGCTTCCATAAAAGTGGCTTGGCTGGAAATGCGCGGAAACTCGTCAATTGGGCGCATCAATTCTCTTACTTTCATTTTTTCCATTTTTTGGTGTCCTCCCATTTGATTGGCCGCGGAATCCGTCGATTATCGGTTTGCGAAATAGGGATATAGCTTTTTAAGACAGGCCGGACAGATGCCGTGGCTGAATGTCGCATCGGTCCGCTTTTGAACATAGGCTTCCAGCCGGTGCCACACTCCTTCTTCATCCCGGATATTCTTGCATGACGCGCAAATCGGGATGAATCCGCTGAGGATCTTCTCATATTTTTTCTGAATATCGAGGTAAAGTCTAGTTTTTTCTTCTTCGAGAGTTTTGCGTTGAAGGACCTGACCGATCAGTTTGGCGATCGCCTCCAACAGGAACACTTCCTCTTCCAGAAAAGGGCCTTGGAAGCATTCAGGGCGCATTTCCGCATAAGCGACCTCAACTGAACCGATCTTTTCCTTTTTTTGGAAAATGTCAGCGGTCAATATCCAGTTGCTTTGGACATATCGTTCGGAACGGTATTCTTTGTCGCCAAAGATCAGTCGGGCACAGGCAATTTTGGGGAATTGCCACCCGCTGGGCAGCAGATCAACCACTTCCTGGAGTGTTTTTTCCAAGGGTGTGTCGTCCGCTACACCCAATAGCTTGAATGCACCGTAAAGGCATTTCAGCTCTTTAGTCCGCTCGTTTAAATCGTGAACGTGTTTGATATCAACCCTGTGTGGGTGGGGAGATGGGTTCTTTTTAGGCATGTCCATTTCCATTTCGGAATATTTGAGGTAATACAACGTCAATTCACTCACCCGTCGATCGCAATGACGAGATTAAAGCCTTTGCCGAAACTTTGGCATCCCCGAGCATCATGATGGCCTTGTCGCTGTCGTAAAGCGGGTTGACGACGCCCGAATAACCGGGATTTTTATCGACATTACAGATGATTATTTTTTGTGCCTCATGGGCCATCAAAATCGGCATGCCCGAGATCGGTGTGCCTTCGCTTTGTATGGCTGCCGGATTCACGACGTCGCAGGCACCAAAGACCATGGCCACGTCCGTATCGGCGAACCGGGGATTGACCTCATCCATTTCAAGCAGGTTGTCGTAGTCGACGTCGGCTTCGGCCAGGAGCACATTCATATGCCCGGGCATTCTTCCGGCAACCGGATGGATGGCGTATTTTACGCACGCACCTCTTTTTTCTAAAAGTGAAGCCAGTTCCACCACATCGAACTGCGCTTTGGCCAGCGCCATGCCGTATCCGGGGATAATGACGACATTTTTTGCCGAAGCCAGCGCAGCCACTGCATCGGCGCTGTTGTTGGAAGGCGGTTTATCCGCGACCGTCTCGCAAGGCTGTTTGTCCGTCAGGGATGCCAATAGCTGATCGACTGTCTTTTTTGCATCTCCGGGCAGCATGATGGTATTGCTTTTTTCGTACAACGGGTTCTCGACACCCGAATAGCCCGGTTTTTCATCGAAGTTGCAGCACACCACATGTTTGGCTTGATGGGCCATCAGGATCGGCATGCCTGATATGGGCGTTCCCTCGACATCGATGGCTGCGGGATTGACCACATCGCAAGCACCGACGACCAGAACCAGGTCGGTGTGCTGAAAGTCGGGATTGATGGTTTCCATCTCCACCAGCATGTCATAATCCACACCGGCTTCGGCCAGGAGCACATTCATATGCCCGGGCATTCTTCCGGCAACCGGATGGATGGCGTATTTAACATCTTTGCCCATGGCGATCATCCGTTGGGCAAGATCGGCCACCTCCATTTGGGCTTTGGCAAGGGCCATCCCATAGCCGGGAACGATGATCACGGTTTTGGCCTTCAGAATAACGGCAGCCGCCTTTTTCAGATCCTGCGCCGCATCTGCCACCCCCTTGCCTGCAACCACAGATGGGGTGGACAATGCGGTCGATTGGCTCGTTTTATCCAAGGCACGCTTTGGTTTTTTTTGTTCGGGGAAGAACACCCTGAAAAGATTTCGATTCATGGCCTTGCACATCACATGGGTAAGGATAGAACCCGATGCCGCCACGGTTGCGCCGAAGGCAATCAACAGTTGGTTGCCGATCACCATCCCGCAAAATGAGGCAGCCAAACCGGCCGTGGCATTCAGAAATGAAATCAGCACCGGCATATCGGCGCCGCCAATGCGAATCGAAAACAAGATACCGAAAAGAACGGACAGCAGGATCTGGGCAAGATAGAGAACCCATGCCAGTTCGGTTGTGAAATAAAAGGATGACCCGCCAACAAACAACAGGCCGCCGATATTCCACAACATGAGTAAATTGTGGCCCGGCAGGATTTGGGGTGTCTGCCTGATTCTGTTGGCTAATTTGGCGCTGGCAACCATACTGGCACTGAAGGTCAACGCACCGATGGTCAAGCCCAACACCCCTGAAACTTCGCTTACCGTATCTAATGCATGGGTGCTGCGGGTCAGTTCGACCAGCGATACAAGAAATGCAGCCACGCCGCCGGCACCGTGTTGGAATGCCACCATGGCCGGGATCTGAATCATGCTGACGGCGCGTGCCACCGCATATCCGGCGATCGCCCCCCCCAGCAGCGAGATGACCACGACACCCGCATCCATGACCCCATTTCTGTACAGAACCAGAAAGAAAGCACAGGTCAGTGAAAAGGCTGCCATCAGGTTGCCAAACTTTGCCCTGCGGGGTTCGCGAAACAACCATATCCCCGCTATCAGAACAATGATAACGATTAAATCGATGATTAGTGTCATAGTGTGTATGATCTTATTTATTTGTTGCTCAACGGTGTGCGTTTGTCCTTGAAAAGCCTCAGCATCCTGTCCGTAATGGCAAAACCGCCGACCACATTGAAAGCGGCAGTAATAATCGCCACCGAACCCAATAGTTTTACCGGGACGGTGGTTGGCACTGAAAACAGAATCAACGCCCCCAGTATGGTAACGGCGGAAATAGCGTTGGTCATGGACATCAAGGGCGTGTGCAGCAATGACGGCACCTTGGATATCAGCAGATAACCGATAATAAAGGATGCCAGGAAAACGCCGGCCATCAATAGTAAGTTTCCCATCTGTATGTCTCTCTCCGCTTAGTTGGACAAACCACCCCGCAAGGCCTTGAGTGTACCCTGGTGATGGATGGTTGAACGATGGGTGACGAGAGAACTTTCTACAATTTCATCTTTCAGATCGAGTTCTCCCACACCGTTTTTGAAAAGATTTTCCACATAGTAGTAAATGTTGTTGGCATACAGCCAACTGGCGTGAACCGCCATCCTGCCGGGGATATTCTGGATCCCGCAGACATTGACACCCAGGTGTTGGATAAAACGCCCTGGTTCGGTGATCGCGCAGTTACCTCCCTGATCGACGGATACATCCATAATGACCGAGCCCGGTTTCATGTTGGCAACCATTTTCTCGGTAACCAGGATGGGTGCGACTTCACCCGGCACCAAGGCACTGAGGATGACCACATCCGCCTCTTCCAGATGGGGGATGAACAGACGCCGCTCAATTTCGAGCCATTCGTCTTCCAGGGCATTTGCATAACCGCCCTTGCCGACAGCCAGTTCTTGAGGAATGTCGAATTCTACCACCTTGGCCCCCAGGCTATCGGCCTGTGTGCAGGCGTCTTTGCGAATATCGATGGCTTTGACAACGCCGCCGAGACGCTTGGCGGTTGCAATGGCTTGCAGTCCCACGACACCGGCCCCGACTACTAAAAATTTTGCCGGCTTGATCGTACCGATGGCGGTACCGATCATGGGGATGAATGTTGGCAACAGGTTGGCGGCCATGATCACGGATTTATAGCCGGTGACGGTACTCATGGAAGACAAGGCGTCCATGCGCTGGGCCCGGGAGATGCGCGGGATGCCGTCCATCGTGAAGGCGGTGATGTTCTTATCCCGAAGTCGTTTGACAATATCGTGGCTTTCCGGTGCTGCCGGATGGAGAAAGGTGATCAGGACACTGTCATCGCGAAGCATATTGACTTCATGCTTGTCCAGTCGTTCGTTGAAGATCGGTTGTTTGACCTTTAAGGTCACATCGGCTTCGGCAAACAAACGCTCTGCATCGGCGACCATCGTTGCCCCGGCATCTTCATACGCTTCGTCGCTGATCAGTACGCCTTCGCCGGCCGACGATTCAACGGCAACGTCAAAGCCCAGGTCAATGTATTTCCTGACTGTTTCCGGTGTGGCGGCGACTCTTTTTTCTTCCGGCAAGATCTCTTTGGGAATTCCGATTAACATAATTCACCTCGTCTTATTTAGTGGCATTCAAATTTATGGATGTCGTTCGCTACCGGTCATCAGGTGTTGCCGTGATCCATCATGGCGTTGGCGACTTTGATAAAACCGGCAATATTGGCGCCTGTAAAGTAGTTGCCTTTATG
>NZ_JBFELV010000408.1:0-4664 GCF_041551955.1 Desulfosarcina sp. | reverse complement strand
CACGGGGATGGCATCGATGAACGGTTGACCCACCTGGATGTCGCCGCCGAGGTGACCTTCGTTGGAGAACAGCCGATTGTTGCCGATCTCCAGGCCATGGGCGTAGCCGTTGACCACGATGGCGCCGCCGATGTCGGCACCGGTGATGGAAATGCCGTCGATGCGGGCACGGTCAGCCAGCAGGAAGGCGCCGGTGTCGACAGCCGGCTCGGTGCCCATCACTAGAATACCGGGGCCTTCGGACCGGGACAGCAAGTCCGGTTCGTTGTTGGCCGGGTCGAAACCGACGGTCTGGCCGGGCAACAGGTAGTTAGGGTTCGTGGTGACGATGTTGGTGACTTTGTCCCGCCAGGCCTGGAGTTTCTCTCCAGGCCGCTTGACCGCGTTGATGGTCACACTGGGAGCGCCCCAGCCCTGCAGCTTGACGGCCTTGTACATGACCACCAGCTCTTCGTAGACCCCCGGGGCAACCAGGATCAGGTCGCCGGGGTTGGCGATGTCGATAGCATCCTGAATCGAGCCGCCCGCGCTGACCGAACGGACCATATTGGCTCCTGTCAGTGGACCGACCCTAACGGTCACACCCAGCGGGGAGGTTCTTTCAGGCACCCCTCCCTGAGCGGCCCGGGTCACATTGAGCTGGTAGACGCCCGGCGGGGTGGTGGAAAGCACGCGCAGCTGGATCAGATTAGCCCCCCAGGTTGCCACTTCGATGTCGGCACTGTTACCAAACTCATCGACCATGCTGACTTGGCCGCTGCTGCCAAAGTTGTAGAAGCGGGTAATGGTGAGCGGCTCCGCGCCGCCCAAGGTGTAGGCCGGGTTGCTGACCTCCTGCTGGCCCCAGGCGGTGATCGTCAGGATCTTGTTGCCTGTAGCCACTTCCACATAGGGGCCGCCGCCATAAGCATTGGGTGCGTTGACCGAAAAGATTACCGGTGTGAAGTCGGGGAACTCACAGTCCAGGGGCCGGTCAGCCTTGGCCGCGAAAGCGGCGATGGGCAGCACCGGCGTGTCCAGATAGGTCGTCGTTCCGGGCATATATTGGAAGGTGTAGCAGAACTGGGAGTACTGCCGCTTGAAATAGGGGTCGATGTCGAAAACACCCGGGGATGTCTCGATAGGTCCCGGATCGTTCATGCGGGCGATCAGCATGTTGGGCGACATCCCGCTGGGACTGGGGATGTTGGTGGTGAAGGTCGAAGGCACCAGCCCGTCGTAGTTGCCATACTGGTCGGAATACAAGCGCGTGATCGGGTTGCCGTCGTAGTCGTAAATGCCCACCGGCACCCAGGGCGGCGCGTGTTTTTCGCCGAAGTTGGGGTTGTTGGGGTCGAACTCGTTGGCCAAGTCGTCGAGGATAAAGCCTCTCAAGTGTCCCGCCACGGGGGCGTCGGTGAAGACGAAGAAATCCGCGGGGGTGTTCTGGCCTGCCGACACAGTGACCATTTTGCGGTCACAGTCCGGTATCATGACCGGACCTGCACTCCAGGGTTGGACGAACTCGTTGGAATCCGGATCGTAGAAGGGATGCACGACTTCGCCGGGGAAAAGCGCCAGGAACTGGGGCACCGGATAGAGGTCACCCACGCAGTCCGGCGGGAAGGCCGCCGGGGCGATGTAATCTTCGCCGAAGTCCACGTTCTTGTCCTGGGCGCGTCCGATCTTGTAGCCCTGGGGCGGCATGGCTTCGACGATGTAGCGGCCGGGGGGCAACCCGCCGTTGTTCTCGAAAAGCGGATCTCCGCCGGGGTCAACCTGGAAGCCGGGGAATGCGTAGCCGCCGTCGTAAACCGCGTCGCGCACCTGGTTGAAGTTGCGCAGGCCGTCATAGCATTTGGTACCCAAGCCCAAGGGGTCGAGCGGGTCATCGTTGGGGCAGCCGGTGGGGACGCTGTCATCCCAGCTGTCGGAGGCGGCCGCATCCATGGCGTCGCCCAAATCCCAGATCCCGTCACTACCGCTGCGCTCGATGTCCTCAGCACCCATCGGGCCGCCGTCGGCCCAGCCAAAGGGAAAATGGTCCACGTCGGCCAGCTGGATGCCGGCCACACCGTTGATATCAGCAATGCCTTCGGTCGTGGCATCATACTGGTAAATGGCCACTGGCACCCGCGGCACACCCGGCTGCCACTCTTCGGCAACGTTGTCCACCGGGTTGCCTTCCGCCCGGGTAACGTCGTAGGAGACAACGCCGCTGACACCGCCGTTTTCGCCGAGGCTGGTGTCGTAGTTGGCTTTACCGAAGTAGATGACGTTGGTCTGGCCCAAGAAACCCTGAAAGCCCTGGAGGATCGCTTCGCCCTGGACGGTACGGTAGGGTAACCCAGCGTTATCGGGCTGGGGCTGAGGGTTCAGACGATCGAAGGAAGGCGTGGTCCAGCCATCGTGCGGGGGGACTTCCCCGCCGGCATCCACTACCACCGTGGCGCCGGTGGCCCGCCTGGGGGCGGCGAAATCGGCCTCGGCCACCAGCCAGGCAAAGAAGGGAAAGACCTCGTCAAAGGCGTAGCTGCCATCGGGTTCGGTTTCACCGCCGTCATAGACGGAACCGTCCCGGAAGCGCAGGGTCACGAAGGAGGACTGGCCCGGCTCGGTGTCGTCCGGGAACCCGTCCTTGTTGGTATCGAAAAAGACCTTGCCGCGCAGGTGGGTGAACCAGTTGAAGGCGCCAACCTGGCCCATGTCCACATTGCTGTCCACGACGGTGACGGCCTGGGCGGCAAAGACCATGTCCAGGGGATCATCCCAGAAGACCACGGTATAGTTGCCCGGGGGCACATTGGGGATGGAAAAAACGGTGTTGCCGCCGGCATCGATGGTCGCGGGCCTGGCGTACAATCCACGGCCGGCGACGTCGTTCAATCCCACCCAGACATCCGGGAAAGCATGGCCTGGGAAAAAGGTGTAGACCGGCGGTCGGGACAGGTGCGTGCTGACCACGCTGCCGCTGATGGTAAAACTGCCGGCAAGGTCAGCAACACCGAACGGTTCGAGTCGATCCTGGCTGCCGTCCCATTCCTGGACAAAACCGAAGCTGGCGTGGTGCCCGGCCGGGCCGAATTCGGTGAAGTAAGGCGGCTCGTTGGCCTTGACCCACGCATCGATGGTGGGAGACCCCTCAAGGGTGCTGGTCTGCATCCACCCCGATCCGGCCGGCGGGCTGATCGTGATGCCGTATTTGGCCGGCGGCAGGTTCTTGACGACCACGACGCCGTTGGCGTTGGTCAACAAAACACCCGGGGTCTGTTCGGCGACAGGCAGGGCCGCATTGACCACCAGGTTGCCAAAGGCATCCTGGGTCACCGGGCCGCCGGATACGCCGAAACGCCCGCCGGCTTCAGCCAGGTTCACCTGGAAGCCCTCCAGGCCCACTTCCTGGGGCAGGTCCGGGGCGTTGTTGATCGGGTCGGTGTCCTGGAACACGAAAATCGAGATCTGTGCGGTGGGTATCGGCAGTGTATTGAGGCTGACGGCCACAGAGGTCTGGTTGGGGGGACCGGCTGGGATCGGCGCACCACCCAGGGCGTACATGCCGGTGGATTTGGGGATCACGGACACGAAATAGTGTTTCCCCGCTTCCGGCGTCCAGGCGGCCAGGGCTGCCTGATCGGCGGCAACGGCCGAGTCTCCGCTCATCACAACGGGCATGTAGCTGCGGTGAAAGTTCAATGCCAGGGCATCGACGCTGGCGTCACCCGGAACCGGGTGAAACGTGGCGTCCTCTTCGATGACATAGCGATAAGCAGTCACCGGTATACCGTTTGAACCGGTCACTGAAATCGAAAATGCCTGTGCATTGACGCACATGAATGCAAGTAAGATCGGGATGATCAGGGCGATGCACGCCTTGCGGATCCCTGTAAGTGTTAATGCAGTATTCGTTTGCATTCTGGTCCTCCTTTCGTGCGGGCCAAAGTTGAGTTGTGTACACGATCTATGTCTTTAAACGTGGGTCGTTAAACATGAAAAAAAATTGATGTTAACGGTTCAGTATTTTTTACCTGGCCGACGGCCATTGCTCAGGCAGTGGTCACATCGGATAGCAATTTGTTCAAATTGTCTTTCTGGCCATCCGTCAATCCGTTGAAGCAAACCCCGCAGAGTCGAACATTTGAACCACTAAACTTATCGTTTTCAGCCAGGCTGGCCACATCGTAAACCATTTCGCAGGTCAGGCCCGAGATCACTATCCGCTCTCGCTCGCCGGTGAAGATGTCGATCAGAGTCCACTGATTGCAAGTGGATTGGTCCGGTGGATAACTCAGCTGCAATCCGCTGACGCTGAGATCACGAAGGGTGCCCACCTTTCCCGAGCAATGATCCAAAACAAATACATCTTTTCCGGCCATCAGACGTCGAGGATAGTTGCGCCGCTCGGTTTTCATGGCCTTCCACATCCTTCCGCCATGCTGTGGTTGTCATTGACGTCTGTGTTTTCGTCTGCGAGTCATCCGGTCAGAATCAATGACCAGGAGTGGGCATCCTTATTAACTTGCATGCTGGCAAAAGCATACGGATCCGGGTGATTGAATTCTATTTTTTTCATGACCGCGGGGGAAGTCATGCTCGGCTTGAGTTCTGTTCAATAACCAATGAAATCCACGGCTCTTTTGGAAAAGTACCGAGCAATAGACATGCCATATTAATTTTACCAATAATTT
>NZ_JBFELV010000407.1:0-4668 GCF_041551955.1 Desulfosarcina sp. | reverse complement strand
TCCCCATCCACGGGGCCATGTTCCATCCTCCAGGGGGCATCGTACGCCATGATGCCGTGGTCTGGGGCCTGGCCAAGGGGGCCGCTAAACTCGGCGTGCACATCCACCAGCACACCGAAGCCACCGCCATCCACACCGAAGGCGGCAAAATCACCGGCGTTGAGACCTCGCGCGGCCGCATCCATACGCCCCGGGTGCTGGTCAGTGCCGGCGGCTACAGTGCCGGCCTGATCTACCACATGCTGGGCATCAAGCTGCCCATCGCCGTGCTCACGATTCAGGCCATGGTCACCCAACCGCTCAAACCGCTGCTCGACCACGTGGTCTCGTCCGGTGCATACCACTGCTACGCCAACCAGACCCTCAAGGGCGAAATCGCCACCGGCGCCCACATGGACCAGTGGCCCAACTACACGACCCAGAACACGGCCCATTACATCAAGCACCAGGCCGAGGCCCTGTCCGACTGGCTGCCTTGCCTGCGCGGTGTCAAATTCATGCGCATCTGGGGCGGGCTGGCCGACATGACCCCGGACATGGCGCCCATCATGGACGGCAACGACCAAATCGAAGGCTTCTACATGGACTGCGGCTGGGGTTATTTCGGCTTCAAATCCTGCAGTGCCGTCGGCAAATACATGGCTCAGTTCATGGCCAGCGGAAACTGCCCGGACATGCTCAAGCCGTTCAACCTGCGTCGCTACGAAAACCACCAGTTGATGGGTGAAACCGCCGAACTGGTCAGCTATACGCCCAACAATTAGAGGAGATTGAATCATGGCTCTAACACTCACCTGCCCCGTCTGCGGCCAACGCAACGGATACGAATTCCGTTATGGGGGAGAAGACAAGGGTCCGCGCCCGGCCGAAGCGGGGCTTACCCCTGCCGCCTGGTGTGACTATGTCCATATGAACAAGTGCACGGCCGGCGTCCAGAAAGAGTGGTGGTTTCACCGCGATGGCTGCGGATCCTGGTTCACCACCTGGCGCGACACAACCAAAAACCTCGAAGTGGCTAAACCGGAGGCAAGCAAATGAACAGGCTCAACCAATTGCCCACACTCCGTATCACCCCCTCGGAAAAACGCTCCCTGAATTACCGGGGAAAAACCGTTCAGGGCGTGGCCGGAGATACGGTTGCGACGGCCCTTTTTGCCAATGGCGTCCGGGTCTTTGCACGCAGTTTGAAATACCACCGCCCCCGCGGGCTCTACAGTCTCGACGGCGAGTGCAGCAACACCTGCATGGACGTCAACGGCGTTCCCAATGTGCGCACCGAAAACACGCTGCTCAAAGACGGCATGATCGTCAAGGAACAGAATGTCAAAGGCTCGGCCGACCGCGACTGGCTTTCCTTCATCGACAAGCTGGACTGGATGATGCCGGCCGGCTTCTACTACAAGACCATGCACAAACCGGCCTCCATTTGGCCCGTGGCGATGAAGCAGATCCGCAAGGCCGCCGGTATCGGCGTCATTTCGGCCGATTACCAGATGAAGGGCCAGTACGACGAGATGTTCGTCAAGGCCGAAGTCACCGTCATCGGCGGCGGCGCCGCCGGCATGACCGCGGCCCTGGCCGCCGCCGAATCCGGACAGCGGGTGGTCCTGCTCGAATCCCGCCCCCACCTGGGCGGTTGCTTCGATTACCGGGTCAGCACCACCGCCGAAGGCACACCCCTTTACCAACGGGCCCGTGAACTGGCCCGAAAAGTGGCGCAGACCGGCAACATCCGGACCTTCACGCACACCTCGATGGTCGGCGCTTACAACAACAACCTCATCACCGCCTTTCAGGTGGGAGGGCCTTCGGATGCCTTCACCGAGCGCTACATCGAGATCCGATCGGACAGCGTGGTGGTAGCCACCGGCTGCATCGAACGCCCGTTGATCTTCGACCACAACGAACGCCCCGGTGTCATGCAGGTGGGCTGCGCCCATCGCATGGCCCGCACATACGGGCTGCTGCCGGGCAGCGAAGCGGTCTTTTCCGTGGGTCACGACCTGGGCCTGGAAGCCGCCGTCGATCTCTTCGACCTGGGGCTCAAAATCAACTGCGTAGCCGACATCCGCGAGGACGGCCAGAATCCCGAACTGATGCTGGCCCTGGCCGAACGCAAGATCCCGGTTCTCAAGGGCTGGGTGGCCGCCAAGGCCCATGGTGGAAAGAAGGTGGAAAAGGTGACCCTCTCCACCGTCGAAGGCACGGTCAAACGCCAATTCCCCTGTGACCTGCTGGTGGCGTCCGCCGGCCTGACCCCGGTCACCGGGCCTTTCATCCTGGCCCAGGCCAAGATGGGCTACGACAGCCACACCGGTTACTTTTTGCCGACGGCGCTGCCCGAACGGATGTTTCCCGCCGGCCGCCTGACCGGCGTCAACAACCCCGCCGCCATCGAGGCCTCCGGCCGCCTGGCCGGCCTCAAGGCAGCGACTGCCGCCGGTGCGGACATGGGCAACCTCGTCGTCGCCGCCGAAAAGGCCGCAGCGGCCCTTCCCGGCCCGGAGCGCGGCTGCAAGCTGGTCACGGCACCGGTCAAGGGCCGCAAGAGCTTCATCTGCTTCGACGAAGACACCACCATTAAAAATATCAAACAGGCCATCGAGATGGGCTTCGATGTCCCCGAGCTGATCAAACGCTTTACCTCGGCCGGTACCGGCCCAGGCCAAGGGGGCATCCCCGGGCACAACCTGCCCCTGTTCGTGGCCAAGTACACGGCCTCCATCAACACACCGGTGCCCACCACGGTGCGTCCGCCGCTGGTGCCCACCTTCCTGGCCACCTATGCCGGCTACAACCACCACATGTTCAAACACACGCCGCTGCACGACTCCCAGATCAAAGACGGCGGCATCTTCCGCAACATCGGCGTCTGGCAGCGGGCGCGCTATTTCTCCGAAGATTTCGACTGCAAGGAAGAGATCCTCAACGTGCGCAACAACGTGGGGCTCCTCGACGGCTCGACCCTGGGCAAGTTCCGCATCCACGGACCCGATGCCTTAAAGGCCCTGCAGCGCGTCTATGTCTCGGACATGAGCAAGGTCAAAGAAGGCCGCATCAAGTATTCGGCCATGTGCAACGACGACGGCTGCGTCATCGACGACGGCGTGGTGGTCAAGCTGGGTGAAAACGACTACTACTTCACCACTTCTTCGGCCAGGGCCGGCCAGACCGTGGAGTGGATCCGCTACCACACCCGCTTCGACGGCTGGGACTTCGCCCTGGTCAACCTGACCGACACCCTGGGTGTGATCAACATCTCGGGCCCCAACGCCCGCAAGGTGCTGGCCAAAGTCGTCGACGTCGACCTTTCCACCGAGGCGTTTCCCTTTTCCGGATACCAGGAATTTTCCATCCAGGACACCATTTCCGTGCGGGCCATGCGCCTGGGATTCGTCGGTGAGCTCTCCTACGAGCTTCACGTGCCGGCATCCTATACCCAGGCGGTCTGGGACATGCTCAAGGAAGCCGGCGCCGAATTCGGCATCCGCAACTTCGGCGTGGAGGCCCAGAACGTGCTGCGCATGGAAAAGTGCCACGTCATTCTCGGCTCCGAATCCGAGCAGCGCACCAACCTGCTGGATCTGGGACTGGGCTTCCTCTGGGACCGCAAGAAGGCCGAGGCCAAGACCGTGGGTGCCGTGGCCCTGCGCCAGGCCGAAAAAGAGGTCGGCCGGCTCAAGCTGGTGGGCATCCGCATGGAAGACGACAACCGGCCCGCCCGCGACGGCGCGCTGATTGTCGACAACAAGGTTCGCGGCTACGTGGCCACCATGCGCAAGAGCTTTTCCACCGGCCAGGCCGTGGGCATGGCCCTGGTGGAGTCTCAGTTGGCGGACATCGGCACCCGGCTGGAAATTTTCGAGGATGAATGCAACGGCGTGCGGCTGTATGCCAGGGTGGTGAAGATGCCGTTCTATGATCCCAAAGGCGAGCGCATGAAAAGTTAGGAAGCGAAACGGCATCTTGGTGCCCAGGCCGGCGTTCTCCCATTTTCGCAATCCTCGACGTAGCGCTGCTACGCCTGCGGCTGCAAAAATGCTGCGGCCTTGGCCTGAACCCCAAGCTACCATTTCGCAACAAAAAAAAGCCAAACCAATTTCTTGAGGTTATGAGGAAGAGCCAATGACTGAAATAAAACGACAATCGCCGGTGCAGTTCAAGGTCAGCCCCCGCTACACCGAGGTGCGTGACAACTGGACCGTGGCGCTGGAATACGACGAGGAGGGCCAGGGCCCCTGGCTGGTGGACCTGGCCCACAAGACCCGCTGGGACCTGCAGGACAGCAAGGTCGGCGAGCAGCGACCCTGCGACCTTGAGGTACCGGCCACGCCGGGTTCGTGCACCTTGGTCAACGATACGCTGGTCAACCGCATGAACCGCACCCAGACCTCCATCTATCATTTGGGTGCCGCGGCGCCGGCCCTGCCCGATTTTGCAGGCTACACCGACGTCACCGAATCCACGGTCTTTCTGGCCCTGTTCGGCCCCAAGGCGTTCCATATCGCCGAAAAGCTCAGCGCCCTGGACTTTCTGGACCCGGGCAAGCAGGCACCCTTTCTTTACCAGGGCCCCTTTTGCCACGTGCCCTGCCAGATCGTCACCCTGGAAAAGGCGGCCGACGGCAGCGGTGGGTTCGTGCTGACCTGCAGCCGGGGGTACGGCGAC
>NZ_JBFELV010000406.1:0-4702 GCF_041551955.1 Desulfosarcina sp. | reverse complement strand
TCGCAGTGGCGCAGAATCCACCAGCGCACGTATTCATCGCCGGGATTGCCCAGTAAGCCATCAGGCAGCAGGATTCCGACTCGGCCAGTGCCGGGCTTCACCCATTGCAGGGCGCGTTCAATGAACAGGACCTCGGGCGGCACGCCACCGGTGCTCAGATTGCCGGTATTGCGGAATCCGCCTTCCTCATCGCGCTCCCAGTTGTTGCCCAGGTCGTAGCGCTCCAGGATGGAGGTGTCGCTGACCGTGTCTTGGGTAGAGAACCAGGGGTTGAGCAGAACCATATCCATGCTACCCAGCGGCATCGCCGGGCGGGCGGCCTCGATGCCATCCAGATCACCGTCCGGGAAGGTGCGGGCATCTATACGGAACACACGGCCGGGATTGCCGGTGGTGAACAGCAGGTTCATGCGGCTGGCCACGGCCAGGAAGGGATCGATGTCGCAGCCCAGGGCGTTGCTGGCCGCCCACGCGGCGGTTTCGTTTTGCGCCTGGCGGATCTGTTCGTTGGTGGCTTCGTCGGGCGTGGTGCCCATGGCCGCCAGTTTCTTCTTGAAGATGTGCGCGGCAGTCATTGCCAGGAAGGTGCCGGTACCGCTGGAACAATCCATGATGCGCTCACCGGGTTGCGGGTCGAGCATCTCCACCGCCATTTCGGCCACGTTGAGCGGCGTGGGGTAGCGCCCCTCGCGTCCGTCCATCACGCTGCGAGCGACAGCACGGAAGGCCCCGGTCCGAAATCGAGGTTGGGTTTCACTCAGGGAGTAACGGGCCAGTTCCATGACCACGCGAGCGGTCTCGTGGGGTTCCAGCGTCAGATCCCAGCCACGAGTCAGCAGGTTCGGTTGCCAGGCCTTGGCGGCGGCAATGGATTCATTGATGCGCTGGGCAATGGCCTGTTGGCCCACCTCGGTGAAAGGCTCGTCGCCCCTGATCCAGAATTTGCGCTCGCTGGTGGGCAGTGTCTCGTCGTGGATCTTGGCCAGCATCAGCACGGCCAACTGTCTGAAAGAATCCTTGTGGTCGAGACCCAGGTTGCGGTTCAGGTACTGACGGCAGCGCAGCAAAGCATCTTCCAAGTCCTCCGCCTCGGCGCTGACTTGAATGACGCCGCCGGTCCGGTCGAGATCGGTGGTGCGCTCCCCCGGCACCGGCCAGACTCCCAAGGGCTTGGCACGAACCTCAAAGCGGGTGCGCTCGACCTGGAACAGGAACTCCTCCTGGCCGTTGGTCCACATGCCTAGCGTTGCGCCGGGGATCAGCTCCAGCAGCTCTTTGAGTTCGCGCAGATCGTTATCGGCCTCGGTGATGGAACGAAGCTTGTCGCGCTTTTTCTGATTCTTGCAGACGATGATTCGCTGCAGGTTGTCGTTGTTGTGCTCGACATCGGGGCGGAAAATCGCGATGTCGATGCGCTTGCGCCCCTGGCCAGCGATCTGGGGGTTGTAGTTCACCTCCAGGTCATCCCTGTCGAACCCGTAGCTTTCGATGAGCTGGCGCAGAACTTTCTGCACCAGCAGCTTCTTGGCCGAGGAGCTTTCTTTGTTACCGGTCAGGATGTCGATGAAAAAATTATCCGGGCCGCTCTCTTCGGCAGCATCCTGCGGGACTTCAATGATGTCGTCTTGGTCGCTCATCCGTTCTGCTCCTTGAGAAATTCGCGGTACTTCTCAGCGATGACCGGCAGATCGTTGTCCTCGATCTTTTCACTACGGGTCAGGGTCCGTTCCACGAAGCGCCCGCCGATGCGAATGCGCTCGATATGCTGCTTGGGCTCGACAATCTCTTCACCGTCCGGGGTGCGCTTGTAGAGCTTGTTGCCACGACGGTCGAAGCCAACCTTGTCGGCCACGGCCATGAACACCGGGTATTCCTCGATGCCGCCCAGGGCCTCAGCGCGTTTTTCCTCTTCACTCTTGCGGCGCAGGAACAGCAGGCTGGTGAGGATGTTGACGTTGGCCTCGGCAATGAAGGCTTCCACCGGCAGGTCGACGGAGGCGAGCACTTGCGTTTCACGCATGATCCACCAGCGGATGTATTCAGAGGCCGGATTACCCAACACCCCATCGGGCAGAACGATGCCCATGCGGCCGGTGCCCGGCTTGAGCCACTTGATGCAGCGCTCGATAAAGAGAATCTCGGGCGCGACGCTGCCCTTGGGGGTGCCGGTGTTGCGGAAACCGCCTTCACCGTCATGCTCCCAGGCGTGCGCCAGCTCGTATTGTTCCAGGATGTGTTTGTCTGTAATCGGGATGTCGGAGCCGAACGGGGGATTGGTGGCGATGATATCCACCGACCCCAGTGGGATCTCCTTCTTGGCGGAGGGCAGATCGGCCAGATGCCCCAGCGGGAATTCCAGGGAGTTGATGTTGTAAATGTGGCCCCGACCGTCACCCGCCAGCACCATGTTCATTTGAGCGGCGCGGATCAGGAACGGGTCAAAGTCGGCCCCGAACACATTGGCGGCGGCATACTCTTTCAGCCGCTCGTGGACGTTCAGAAACTCGGTGGTGTTCTCGTTACCGACCTGGGTATTCTGCTCCTCACGGAATTTCTTCAGCATGTATCCCAAGGTGGCGACCAGGAAGCCGCCGGTACCACAGGCCGGGTCCAGCAGGGTTTCGTTTTCTTTGGGGGCAAGCATTTCAACGACCAGCTTCACCACGCCTCGCGGAGTAAAGTACTGTCCCCGGTCACCGCGCAGATTCACGCCCACTAGTTCTTGGTAGGCGACGCCCTTGGCATCGACATCGGTACGGGTGAAGTCGTACTTGGCCAATTCGGATACGATAAAGGCCAGCGCCCGGTCGGAGAGGGTAATCTCCTCGTTGCCCCGGAAAATGTTCTTGTACTGCTTTTTGACCTCGGTGAAGAGCTCCTCGATGCGCTTGCGGATTTCTTTGCGGCCCTTTTCCTCAAACTGTTCCCTGGGGCCAGCCCAGAAGCGGCGCTGCCAGGCCTGACGCTGTTTTCCGCGCAGGTTTTCATCGTGCATCTTGCAGAAAATCAGATAGAGAAACTGCCAGAAGGCGGCGTCTTTGGGCATGCCCTCGTTGCCGTGGATGTAGTTGTGGCAGCGGCGGAAGGTGATCTTGAGCATCTCGTTGTCGGCAACACGGGTATGGGCGTCGGAAATGACCTCCTTGGTGCCGACCGACTCTTCCGCCATCGGCCAGTCGCCGATAGGGTTGCACTTGGTCTCGAAACGCTTTTGTTCTTTCTCGACAAAAAAGAATTCCAGGCCGTTGGTCCACAGGCCGTACTGAACCGCTTCGACCTCGCGCATGATGGTTTCAATCTCGTCGAGATCTTTTGCGGCTTGCTCAAAATCACGGATGCGAGCGGCATTCTTGCCGACATTCGGTTCCTGGCGGCAAAGCACGGCGCGGCCAAGGTTTTCAATGGTGTGTTCCTTGCCATGATGGAAGATGGCAACATCCACTTTTTTGCGCCCGCCGATGGAGAAATCCAGCTCCATGTCCTCTGGCGAAAATCCGTATTCATGGATCAGAGCGCGAACAATCCTCTGGCGCACCAGCTCTTTCTTCGTTTCCTTGACCTGTTTGCCGGAAACGTAGTCGAGCGTGTATCCCGCCGGGATGGTGTTCTCGGCCTGCTTGTTCTTCTTTTTGCTCATATAAAAACTCCGTTCACCGAGGCTGAGGTCATTTCTGGTCGCCCTCGCCGAAATCTTGGGTTGTGTGTTTCTGTTGCTCTATCCATGCGTCGATGTCTTTTCGGGAAAATCGCCACTGGCCTCGGACCTTGAAAGCAGGCAGTTCCCCGGCCTGGGCCATGGAGTAGACCGTCTTTTCGCCGACCTTAAGTAAGGCGGCGACGTCTTTTAATTTCAGAACCTCTTCATTGCTCATGTCGCCTCTCCTGCAGGGCTGTTGGCCGTCAGGGCACAGTGCCAGAACAGGGGTAAGTTACCTGCCTCTGAGTAAAAATCAACCAGAATATACCAAATTACGCCAAAGAATGCCAGAGGAATTTTGTGTTGCAAAACACTAAACAGCGAGGTATATTAGACGCTATGAAAAACTTTGGTGAAACACTCCGCGACCTTCGGGTTGCTCAAGACCTCGGCCTGCGCGAGACGGCGACCAAGGTAGGCATTTCCCCTGCCTATCTGAGCCGCATCGAACGTGGCAAGGAGCGTCCGCCAAGGCCAGAGGTGATAAAGGAACTGGCCAAGGTACTGGCGGCCGATCCCGACGTACTGTTCCGTTTGTCCTCGTCCACGGACCCGGAAGTCGTCGACTACCTTCATGACCAACCCGAGGTCATGAATTTGCTTCGCTACATCAAGGAAGCCAGCTTTACCGAGGATGAGATCAAGAGCCTCATCCAGGCAGCCGAAAGCATCAAGGCCAACACTCATTAGCCCCGCCACTCCCGGTCAATTCGCTCCCCATTTGTAACCCGAGCCATTCTGTAAATCCACACTGCAATTGAAGCGTTCCGGCATCCAGCGGCCACCATCACCCGCTGGTACATGCTGTGCCCGCCGGGCCGAAAGCCTTCCAGCCGGTCGATGGGCGGTAGATCGCGCTGAGGATCGGTGAAGGTCACCAGTTCCCCATGGATCAGATCCCAGTCTCCGGTCGGGCGGCCGAAGCGCGGTGTGCCGCTCTCCTGCTGCCTGCGGGCGTCGGCCAGCGGATCGTCGGTGCCCCGGGCCAGGATCAGACCTTCCGGC
>NZ_JBFELV010000405.1:0-4716 GCF_041551955.1 Desulfosarcina sp. | reverse complement strand
TTCGAGATGGTCGAGGTAACCAAACTCAGCGGCGACGGCGGCATCGATGTCCGGGGCACCCTGGTGGTTGGTGACGTGGTCCGAATCAAGATGGCAGTCCAGGTCAAGAAGTGGAAGCTTAAGAACAACATCCTGGCCCCGGTGGTTCAGCAGGTGCGCGGCAGCCTGGGGGCGCACGAACAAGGCCTGATCATCACTACCAGCGACTTCAGCCCCGGAGCCGTCAAGGAAGCTGCCCAGTCTGACAAGACCCCCATCGCCCTGATGAATGGGGAACAGCTTGTGATGCTCCTGATGGAACACGGAATCGGCGTCCATCGCTCCACACCGGATTTGTTCGAGATCGATGAGGAGTTTGCTATGGGAGGGAGCGTGAAATGAAGGCTGCGAAAGGTTCTCAAAAATACGATCACAGCTCGAAATGCGCAGCACAAAAATCAAAGGTGAGAGCGTAATGAGGGGAAATCTGCCAAAGCCTATCAAGAAGCAGCGTGAAGTGCTTTACATGCCTTCAGCAGGGCACACTGCCGTGCTCGGAACGGCTGGAAGCGGTAAAACGACACTCGCGCTCTATCGGGCTGCCTATCTGTCCGAGCCGTCGATGCCACATGCTGGAAGGACGCTGCTCCTGACATTTAATAAAACACTTGTCACCTATCTTAAGTATCTCAAGCCCTTTGAGCTTCAGAATGTCCAAGTCGAAACCTACCATACATTCGCACGAGGTTATCTCAACAACCGTGGCAAAATGAGTAGGAATTGCATTTGCGATCCTGACTACAGAAACGCGTTCATTTCCCAAGCAGTCAAAGCAGTCGAATCCGGCTACGAACCGTCAAAATTCTTTAAGAGGCCCCTCGAATTTTTCTCTGACGAAATCCAGTGGATTTTCAGCCATGGGATCACTTCCCAAGAGGAATATGTGGAAGTGGAGCGCGTTGGGCGTATCGGCACAAATCTTTCCCGCAAGCTTAGGCCAGTCATGTACGAGATTCTCAACAAGTATCTCGAGATTCGAACTGCCGCCGGAAAATTGTATGACTGGGATGACATCGCTATTGCTGTGCGAAAAGAGTTCGAGGAGGACTCCTCGGCCCGTTTTTATAAGCACATAATCGTTGATGAAGGGCAAGACTTCTCCCCAGAGATGATTCGCTCGCTGGCGGCAGCAATCCCCGAGGATGGTTCACTTTCGTTTTTCGGGGATGTTGCCCAGCAAATCTATGGACAACGGATGAGCTGGCGCTCTGCAGGACTGAACATCCCACAGCAGTGGTTCTTCAAAGAAAACTATCGAAATACAAAACAGATCGCCCAGTTGGGTTTGGCCATTTCCAGGATGCCTTTTTTTCAGGATATTCCCGATTTGGTTGAACCCACATCACCAAGGGCCGACGGTGCCTTGCCTACCGTGGTCGACTGCACTGACAAGGATCAGCAAGTTGAAATCGCACTACGGGCAGCAAGAGGCACTGGGAAAACCCAGAGTGTTGCCATCCTCGTAAAAGACAGAGCTCAGGAGAGGATCTTCAGCTCCGCCCTTGGAGCAAACGCTACACGATTGCACCGCGACCTTCAGGTATGGAATGACGGCCCCGGCATTTATCATGGCACCTACCACGCGGCTAAGGGGCTTGAATTTGACGTCGTGATACTTCCTTTCTTGGATTCAGACAATCTTCCCGATCCGGACTACATAGACTCTCACGGGGAAGAGGATGGTTTTACGCATGATGGCAGACTTCTTTATGTGGCTGTAACAAGAGCAAAAACGAGCTTGATCCTGCTCTACACAGGGAAGCTCACGTCACTGCTACCCGTTGACGAATCACTCTACCAGAGGGTCAAGCCATGAACTTGATTCAGCAGGAGTGCGTCAACCGTGGAATCACTCGGATCTGCCATTTTACGCAGTCAAGAAACCTCGCTCATATTTTTGATGATCCTCTCGGACTTTGTTCGACAAGGACGCTTCAGCAGCACGATATGCCACACAACCCGACCGATCCAAGTCGGTATGATGGAAGGGATGATCTGATCTGTTGCTCTATCGATTATCCGAACACCTATTACTTCACTACGGTTAGGGATCGAGATCACTTGTTTAAAGACTGGGTAGTGTTAATGATTGAGCCCAGCTACCTCTGGCACCCTGAGACTTGCTTTTGCCCTTGCAATGCGTCCCGCGAACACGGCCGTTATATCCAGGCAGGGATAAACGGGCTTCACTCTCTTTACGCTCCGATTTCTCCTGGATTCCCTGCATACACGCGATCCGCGAGACATCTCCCGTCAGCGCCGACCGATATTCAGGCGGAAGTCCTTCTTAAAGACCCGATTCCACTTGATTCAATTATCGGTATTGCAGTTCATACAGAAGAGCAGGCTCGTCGGGAAATATGCAGATTGGAACTCCAGGGTATAACACTCGACAAACCAATTTACATCGCTCCGGACTTTTTCAATAAGGCGTCCCTCTCGCGGTTGATTCAACGCGGTGTCCGAGCGACGGAAACGATATATGAAAACGGAGGTCTACATGGCCGATAACAACACGATAAGGCTAAAAACAAGCAAAAGCGTCGGAGCCATGCTTGGGGCTGCTTTTGGTGACGCACTGGGTTGGCCCAATGAGCGAATTGCCAAGTCAAACGCCTCAAAGCAAACCCAAGGCCGCCTGCATGATTTCAAGAGATGGACTCGACGCTCCGGCGGCCGCTTTTTCCCTCATGAAGAGATCATTGAGGAAGGCGGGTATAGCGACGACACCCAACTCATACTCTGTCTCAGTCGGTCTTTGCTGAAAGGAGAAGCGTGGTGGGACCACTTCACACAAGTGGAGTTACCCTTTTGGTCTGTTTATGAGCGTGGTGGTGGCGGAGCAACCAAAAGAGCTGTGGAGTCATGGCTGGATGGTGTCGCGCCATGGAGTGCCAATCGGAAGCCACAGGATGTGAAGCGATATTACGAGGCGGGCGGCAACGGTGTCGCGATGCGCGTTCTCCCTCACGTCTTGCGCTTGGGCGAAAAGGAATTTCCCAGGATAGCCACCAATATTTTCCTTGATGGTATAGCAACACATGGACACCCCCGGGCGCTGTTAGGCGCTTTGGCTTACGGTTTCGCGCTTTGGGCGGCTTTTCGCAAGGATTCGAAACTGGCGTATGGTGAATTGGTAGAAGAATTGATCAAGAGCGTCGATCACTGGTCTGCTCTTCCTGCCACACCAAACATCCCGCCAGAATGGCGGAGCCAAGCGGAAAAAAGCCTTCAGGACTACATGAAACTTTGGGAGTCGGCCAAAGCGGAGGTCATGGAGTATCTTGAAGTCTGCCGAGCTGAACTCTCGAAAGGGGCTTTGAGTCTCGATGACGATGTACTGAAAAAACTCCAATGCTTCAACAGTAAGATAAGCGGAGCCGGAACCGTTGCCGCGATAGCCTCGGTGTATCTGGCATCCCGACACGCTGCTGATCCAATTAATGGAGTGGTAAAGCCAGCCTTCGCCATTGGTTCGGACACCGATACAATCGCCTCAATGACGGGTGGTCTGCTCGGCTGCATAAATGGCTCCGACTGGCTATCACCGGTGAAGCAAGGCATTCAAGACGCCGCCTACATCGAGAAAAATGCATTTCGATTAGCAAACGGACATATTGATGACAAGCCTACTCATGAGGTTGTTAAGAGATCCTTGCTCAAGAATTGGATTGATGATGTTGTAATCGCTCCTGATTCGAGCGAGGTCAGCCTCCCTGATTGCAGAAAGGCCAAGGTAAATCGCGGCCGTGATTACATCGGACGCAGCGGGAAATTCAAAGTCGAATTCCGACGCTTGACCACGGAGGACGGCCAAATCATCTACCTGAACAAGATTTCAAAGGGCGATTTTGAGCCAATAGCCGGTAGCCCGAAGCAAACCAGCGTATCTCACCAGCAGCCTCTTTCTAAAAGTCGTGGATGCGGTTCAAAGATACCTGTTGCCTCATTCGAAAAAGCCATTTGGTTCTATCGTGACTGCCTCGGCTTAACTGTGAAGAAACAAAGCTCGGATGTGGTTGTTTTCGACCAAGGACTCGTTTTGGTTCCATTGAGCTACACGAACAATGTTCCTCAAGGGATTCAACTTCGAGCGATGCTCTACATTCAGGCAACGAACATTGCTGAGCGCTTTCGGTTGGTTAAAGAGAGCGAATTGCAGATAGTCACGGCGTTGGGTCCGTGGGGAAAATCCGGAATGCTTTTTTTCAGAAGCCTTGACCCGGATGGCAATGTCGTCGAGGTCTTTTCGGCCGATGGTCAGTGACTTGATAATTAATCGTGCCCAGGGCTGCCTCCTTGGACAGCTCATCGGTGACGCCCTTGGCAGCCTGGTCGAGTTCCAGTCGCCAGAGGAGATCCGCCGCAGCTACCCGGAAGGCGTGCGGGAACTGGCCGATGGCGGCACATGGAACACCATTGCCGGTCAGCCGACCGATGACTCGGAGATGGCGCTGCTGCTGGCCCGGATGCTGACAGAGCTTGGAGCCTATGATCCCAATGCCGCGCTTCAGGCCTATCAATTCTGGCTCGACTCCGATCCCTTTGACTGCGGTATGACCATCGCCACTGGATTGCGGGGATGTCCGAACCCCGACAGTCAGGCCAACGGGGCCATGATGCGGATCAGCCCCTTGGGCATCTTCGGAGCCAACTACCCATTGGAAACTGTGTGCG
>NZ_JBFELV010000404.1:0-4738 GCF_041551955.1 Desulfosarcina sp. | reverse complement strand
TCGCCCCGACCGCATACAACGACGCCCTTCAGGCCTTGAAGGAGGCCGACGCCTTTATCGGCCAGAACCCATACGAGGCCGACACCATCGGCCAGAAGGCTGCCCATGCCGAATTCATGGCCCGGCGGATGATGACCATCAGCGAGAACAGCCAAAAATTCAAGGCGATGACGCCGGAAGCGTCGGCCCTTTACGTGGAGCGCCTGCTCGAGCGTGTCGGGGCTCCCTTGAATGCCGGCGATTTGCGGGACAAGGGGGTCGAGGGTCAGCTCAATTCGTTGACCGGCGCCGTCGAAACGATGGAACAACAAACTAGGTCCCTTGAAGAAGACCATCAAACGTACCGGACACGGGCGGCAACCCTGGAACAGCAGCTTGGCAGCTTAAAAGGCTATTCGCGCGAGCAGGAAGACGCCAGGCAAAAACTGGCCGCCGAACGCGAATTCAATGAACAGTTCAATAAGGTTCAGCGCTATTTTCGTCCTGACGAAGCAGACGTATACAAACAGGGCAGCCAGCTGGTGATTCGCATGCGGGGCATCAAGTTCCCGGTGGGGCAGGCGACCTTGAGCCCTGAAAACTATGTTCTGCTCAGCAAGGTGCAGCAGGCCATCCAGACGTTTGGTCAACCGACCGTGACCATCGAGGGTCATACGGATACCACCGAGGGCGGCGGTTCCACAAAAACCAACCAGGCGCTTTCCCAAGAGCGGGCCGAGGCCGTCAAGACCTACCTGGTGGCCAACAGAACCCTGCCGGCCAATCGCATCCGGGCCACCGGCTATGGTCCTGACAGGCCCCTGGCGCCCAACACGACTGCTGAAGGGCGAGCCACCAACCGGCGCATCGATGTGCTGATCAAACCGGCCAGCACACCATAAGGGCATTTCACGGCAAAGCGGACGCCTTTGAATGGTGGAGCGATATTAACAGAATGGTGGAAGTCGTGTGATTGCCGATCGGCGGATCCCACTTCATCGGGCTATCCCTCCCGGGCGCCGATCCTGCGGCTGCCGGTCCAGTGGCCGATGGCCCGGGCGATCTGGGCGCGGGCTTTTTCGCGGTCGAAATAAGCGGCGCTTTCGCTCATTCTGGAGCGATTGTAGGCCAGTTCGGCTTCCAGGTAGCGGGTGATGTCGGCTAATCCGCCCTCGTACTGGCGCTTGACCAGCCTAAAGGTTTCTTTGGCCGTGCGCACATTGGAGGTCGTCACCTTCAGTCGTTCCTGGGCTTCGTTGAGGTTGAGGTAGGCGCGCTTTACGTCGAACTTGACGGCCAGCAGGGTCTTGCGGTCGGCAGCCATGGTTTCCTGCAATTGGGACAGCGCTTCGGCCCGGTCGCTTTTTGTGGCAAATCCATCGAAGATCTTCCAATTCAGATAGAGGCCGGCGGTCCAGTTGTCGCGGTTCGAGCTGTATTTCATGTCGGGGTCGTCGGCATAGTAGCGGGTCATGAAATCCACCTGGGGCAGGTAGCCGGCCCGGGAGGCATCCACAGCCATTTTTGACCGGCGCAGCTGCTCGCGGATGCTGGCCAGCTCGGGTCGATGGATCAGGGCGTAATCCAGCGCCGAAAAAGGATCGTCGGGGATATGGATGGCCTGAGTTTGCGCATCGACGACACCGAAGGGCACATCCGGTTCAACACCCAGGATTTCCGCCAGGGCGGCCTTGGCCAAGCGTTGACGGTTGCGGCTCTGGACGAGAACCGCTTCGGTTTCCGCCATGCGCACCTGCAGGGAGAGCAGATCGGTCTTCAAGGCGCCGCCTGCTTGAAAGCGGACATCCATGATGCGCAGTTGGGAGCGGGTGGTTTCCACGGATTCCTCGGCCACGGTGGTGAAGTTGGCGGTGGCCAGAACATCGTAGTAGGCGCCGATGGCGGTGGCCATGACCTGGTTTTCGATGCCGTCCCGGTCCAGTTGAGAAATGGTCAGGTCGGTTCTGGCCATCTCCCGGTTGAGGCCGTCTCGGCCGCCGTTGAACAGGTTGATGCCGGCGCTGACCCCGCTTTCAAAATTTTCGAACCATCCCGGGGCGTTGAAGTCCGTGTTCGGGGGCAGTTTTCGCTGGTCGATGGTCTTGAACAGGTAGGCCGACGGGGCGTCACCCTGAAGATATTCGGTGTACACGTTCACCTGGGGGTAAAAGGGGGCGGCTGATTTTTCGAGCATCGCGCGGGCCCGTTCGATGCGGGCCACGGCCATGAGCAGATCCGGGTTGTTGGCCTGGGCAATGTCGAGCACATCCTGCAAGGTCAGGTTGCTGTTGACGGCACAGGTGGCAGGCGGCGTGTCAGCCGCCTGGGATTGGCCCAGATTGCAGGCCATATCGGCATATTGGGCCTTGATCGTTTCGTAGCGATAGGCATCTTTCGATGCACATCCGACAATCGTCACGGCCCAGGGTATGGCACAGGCCAAGATCAGTAAAACCGCGGTCCTTGGCATTCCCTCCTCCTCATTGTTGACGGGTTCGGTATCTTGTTTCAATATGCGGTTAGAGCCCCATTTCACTTCCTGGTTACAGCCATGACGAATCCGTTAGCGGGCCCAGTCAACCGATGGTCAGGTGTCGACACGGCTGCCGTCAAGGGCTTCGTTGGCCAGCTCGGCGACGGTGGTCTGGGTCATGCGCATCTGCCGATAGAGTCGAAGGGGCGCCTCATCGGACAGGCGCGCCTGCATCAGCGGTCGTGTGGCACGGTCAAGGACGGGGCCGGCCGCCCACATCGCCGTGCCGCGAAGGTAGGGGTCGGGTGCGTCGAAAAAGGCCGTCAGAAATGGGGCCGCCGGTTTTGCCAAAACCGGCCGGGCGTGGGCCAGCCGCCCGACGCCCCACAAGGACCCACGCTGGAGCAATTCGTGTTCGAGAAAATTGCCATGCGGATCGATATAGGAAATCAGGATGCAGGCAAACTCATCCGCCAGCCCGGCATGGCCGGCGGTGATCTCACCCATGGCTTCGGGTGATCCCCAGCCGATGCCACCGGACTCGTCGTTCAGGTTCCACATGAATCGGCGCATCACCACCCGTGCCGACTCCATGGCGGTGTCGGCCAGGTGGCCAACCACCGCACCCATGGCCGTGACGGCCCGCCAGCGGATTTTCTCTTCTCCTGAATATAAGAAAGAGAAGAGGGGATTGACTGCCTGGCGGCCGGGCATCAGCCGGATGGTTTCCAGGGCGTTTTCGAAGTCGTCCTGGCCCAGCAGGCGCCCGATGCGGGATTTAAGTTCACGGTTGCCCATACGTGTATCCACCAACCCGGGTAATCGGAAACAACAAATTGCATGCACCAAATCTTAAAAAAACAAATCACAATTACCAAATCCCAAACAAATTCCAAACTACAATATCCAAAACACAGACAAGGTAAAAACCGACAGCTTTTTGCCACCATCTATATCCGCATCTGTCTTTGGCAATGTTATAACGTCAACTCTTACAGCTTTAGTTAATTGGAATGTCTTCCCTCAAGATACCTACTGTTTGAAATTTGAAGTTTTAGTTATTGTTATTTATTTGTCATTTGTTTTTTGGCTATTGTAATTTTTTAGGTTATTGGGATTCTGTTTTCTGACATAAAAAACACAATTTCAGGATTAAGATACTAAAAGGATACCACCTCGAATCCCGCTTCAATATAGCGGGACATGGAGGGGTGGCCGGACATGTCCTCCAGCAGGGCTATGTCCTGATTGACCGCTTCAGCCGCGGTGCCCATTTTGTGGGCGCACCCCTTGCACACCCCTTCAACGATACCCTGGGATTTGGCTTTTTCCCACAGCTGGTGAAGGGGATTTTCCGGCTTGGCCAGTTCGGGCAGCAGGGCGGTGGCCGCCCCCTCCACGACGATCCGGCCGTCCATGCCCTTGGCCTTCATGTCCAGCCCGTTGAGCAGGACATGGATGAAACAGGCCGGGTCCCCGTTAAAAACGAAAAGCGCTACTTTTTTCATGCGTTCCTCACGATTGCTCTTCCCAGCTGATACAGTCTTCCGGGCAGTATTTGATGGCTTCGTTCACACACGATTCGGGATAGGCGTCCAATTCGATGACTTCGATGTATCCGGCATCGTTTTCGCGAAACACCTCCGGGCAGACGGCCACGCAGCCCATGCACAGGGTGCAGGTGCCGATATCGACCACGGGTATTTTCATCGCTGTTTGGCGTTTACGGCGTCGCCGATTTTCTTGCCGTATTCGACGCAGGCATCGATACCGGCGGCACCGGGAACATACTGAAGCCGGGGGCCGGGTTCGACCAGGGTGAACTTCATGGCAGCCAGTTCCGCCGCCACCAATTTGACCGCTTCGCCGCTCCAGCCATAGGATCCAAAGGCGCCGCCGATCTTGTTCTCCGGTTTGAGCCCTTTCATGTAGACCAGCACGTCCGCCACCGTGGGGAACATCTGGTTGTTCAGGGTGGGCGAGCCCACCACCACGGCCGCCGCATCCAGCACGTCGGTCATGATGTCGCTGCGGTGGGAACTGCGAATGTGGATGGGCTTGACATTGACGCCGGTCTGCGAGATGCCCTCGGCGATGGCGTTGGCCATGGCTTCGGTGCTTTTCCACATGGTGTCATAGACGACCACCGCCTTCTTCTCCTGCTCCTGCCGGCTCCATTTCAGGTAGGCGTCAAGGATCTTGCCGGGATTTTTGCGCCAGACGACGCCATGGTCCGGGCAAATCATGTCGATCTGAATCCCCGACGCCGCCACCTTCTCCATCAGC
>NZ_JBFELV010000403.1:0-4747 GCF_041551955.1 Desulfosarcina sp. | reverse complement strand
TGGTTCCGTAAAAAGTCACAAGCGGTGTCACTCCCGCGAAGGCGGGAGTCCATAACTATCTGAAACTTATAGATCCCCGCCTTCGCGGGGATGACAAAAAAGAGGACATCTCGACTTTTTACGGGGTCATCAATATTGGAGGAAAACAAATAACCGCCCATAGTTGGTTTTTGATCTTTTTTGAGATTAGGCTATTGTAATTTGGAATTTATTTGAGATTTGTATTTTGTTGTATAAAACTGATTAGTTGGAATTAATTGATTCTGGTTTGTCCGTGTTAGGCAGTCGTCATAATGAGGAGAATCTTTTGATATATCTTACAGCAACCGCTGTTTTCGTCTCGGTGATCCTGATTCTCGTGGGACTGCTGCTCTTTGTCGAGGGCAAGGTGGTCCAGAAGGGCAACAACCGGGTCATCATCAACGACGACGAGGAAAAGAGCATCGATGCGCGGTCGGGCAGGACCCTGCTTTCCGCCTTGTCGACCAACGGCATCTTTATCCCTTCCGGCTGTGGGGGCGGTGGGGCCTGCGGCATGTGCAAGTGCAAGGTGGAGGAAGGCTCGCGGGGTCCGCTTCCCACCGAACTGGCCCATCTGTCACGCAAGGAGAGAAAGGGCAACATCCGCCTGGCCTGCCAGTTGAAGGTCAAAGAGGACCTTAAAATCCGCATTCCCGATGAAATCTTGTCGGTCAAAAAATATACGGCCACGGTGGTGTCCAACGAGAACGTGGCCACCTTTATCAAGGATCTGATCTTGGAACTGGACGACGATGAACACCTGAACTTTACAGCCGGTGCCTACATACAGATCGATATCCCGGAATACGAGATCCCGTTCGAGCATTTCCGGATCCGGGTGGCCGAGCGGTTTCGGCCCGACTGGGATCGATTCAACCTGTGGGGGCTAAGGGGCAAGAATCTGGCGCCGGTATTCCGGGCCTATTCACTGGCCAATCCGCCCAAAGAAGCCACCCGGCTGCGTTTTACCATCCGCATCGCCACGCCGCCGCCGGGATCCAAGAACCTGCCGCCGGGGACCGGCTCCACATTCATCTTCAATCTTCAACCCGGGGACAAGGTGACCCTGAGCGGACCGTTTGGCGAGTTTGCGGTGAAGGAGACCGACAGAGAGATGTGCTTTGTGGGCGGCGGCGCCGGCATGGCGCCCCTGCGCAGCCAGATTCTGGACCAGCTGCTGGGGCAGAAAACCGAACGCAGGATCTCATTCTGGTATGGCGCACGCTCCAAACTGGAACTCTTCTTCGATGAGGAGTTCAAGGGTTTGGTCGATACCTACCCCAATTTTTCCTATCACGTCGCCCTGTCCAACCCCATGCCCGAAGACCATTGGGACGGGATGACCGGCTTCATCCACCAGCGCCTGTATGACACCTATCTGGTCACGCACAAAGATCCTACGGAAATCGAGTACTACATGTGCGGGCCGCCCATGATGGTCCAGGCCGTTGAGGAGATGCTGGACAGCCTGGGGGTGGAGCCGGAGATGATCGCCTACGACAAGTTCTCCTGACTACAAGAACATTTTTTCAGGCGGACGTCGTTCGGGCACGTATTCCTGATCGATCTTTCCTTCATTCCAGGCTTTGGAAACGTAGAGGTTGCAGTAGCAGGAGCCAAATTCGGCCACATCGGGCTCACGGTAGTCGCAGGGGCAGATGATGTCCCGGTCATTGTCCCGGTCACCGGAGGCCAGCCTGCAGGGGCAGACCATGTAGCCGTAGCGCGCCTTGTTCACGAGCAGGGCTTCCACCAGCTCCATGACCCGCTCGTGGTTGTTGCTGAAGTAATAGCCTTTGGGCTCATGGATTTTTTTCAGTTTTTCGTAAAGTTCACCGGCATCCATCACAGTCCCAGCGCCTCCTTGATTTTATCTAACTTGTAGCCGACGATGACATTGTCACCGATGATAACCGTGGGGAATGAACATCTGGGATTGAATTTCTTCACATCGGCAAGAATGGCCTTGCGTTCATCTCCATCCAATAGATCGACATCCACGAAATCGTATTTGACGGTGCATTCATCCAAAAAACGTTTGGTGGATTTACAGTGGCTGCATGTGCTCAGTGAGAACACCTTCACCGGTTTGTCAGACATGATCCTATCCTTTCCATGATAAAAGAGGCGCGGGTAAGCTTTCCTCCCCGGCACGATCAACGTGGGGCCTGTCCAAAACAATGGGCACCAACTTTAACCATGCCGTTGCAGACGATCCCAAAGCGTGTGGGTGAGTTCCATACATTAAAGGTCCACCGGTAGTCGGTCAAGGAAAATCAGTTATTCTGGAATACATTCTCGCCATCGGTTATGCGCCACCTGGCAACCGCCAGGGATTGATGCCGATCAAAATTCACACAATAATGGAAACAATTCTTGACAGAATTGCAATAATTCTTTATTTGAATTAGTAACCATTCCTGATAAGGAAAAAGATAATGACATTACACTTCAATTTGAGCTTGCCACCACTTGATTTCGAATTACACATGCGTGTCTGAAAAATATACACATAATCGTCAGATTACACGAACTGTAATCATATAACCCACACGTAACCTTTCCACGAAGGAGGGAACATGGTCGACAAGAAAATTGGTAAAAAAGAAAATGAATACGAAATCAAGGATGTAACCACCTGTGAGGCCACACGGCAGATGCTGATAAAGGCCCGGCTTGACGGAGTCGAAACTCATTTTGACCGGGCGGTCAACATGAAGGCCTGCCCAATCGGTGCCGATTCTGCCTGCTGCAAAAATTGTTTCATGGGACCCTGTCGGATGAATACCAAGGATCCTTATGGCAAGGTGGGGGTTTGCGGGGCCACCATCGATACCATCCAGGCGCGCAACTTCGGCCGTATGGTCGCCACCGGGTCTGCTTGCCACAACGACCACGGCATGGCCATGCTGGACATCTTCCGGGACGTGGTTCAGGGAAAAATCAAGGATTACCGCATCAAGGATGTCCACAAACTGGAATCGATCTCCAAAGAGATCGGTATCGAGACCGAGGGGCGCAGTGTCGAGGACATCGCCATGGACCTTTACCATGAGCTTGAAAAGACCTACACCCAGGTGGAGGGGGAAATTCCCTTTGCCAAGCGCGTCCCGCCCAAAACCCTGGAAATGTGGCGCAAGCACGGCATCGTCCCACGCGGCGCCATGCGAGAGATCATGGAGATGATGAGCCGCACCCACATCGGCATGGATCAGGATCCCAACAACATCATCAAACAAATTAGCCGCACCGCCCTGGCCGACGGTTGGGGAGGATCCATGGTCGCCACCGAGATCAGCGACATTCTTTTCGGCACACCGTCGCCAGTCAGCGTGGAGGTCAACATGGGCGTGTTGAAGGAAGACCAGGTCAACATCATCGTGCACGGCCATGAACCCAACCTGTTCGAATCCATGCTGGCTTCGGTCAACGCGCCCTCGCTGGTCGAGTCGGCCAAGGCCGCCGGTGCCAAGGGCATCAACCTGGTGGGCATGTGCTGCTCCGGTGCGGAGGTGATGTCGCGCCACGGTATCCCCCATGCCGGCAACTTTTCATCCACCGAGCCGGTTATCGTGACCGGTGCTGTGGATGCCATGGCCGTCGACGTCCAGTGCATCCAGCAGGGTCTGGTAAAGGTGGCCGAGTGTTACGAAACCGCGCTGTTCACCACCAACCCGCGCTGCCACCTGGAGGGCGCCACCCACATCGAACTGGATGAACACAATCCGATGGCGTGTACCGATGAGATCGTCGTTAAAGCGATCAGCCGATTTAAAAACCGCAAATTTCCCGTCGAGATTCCTAAAAAAGTGGGTGTCGGTGTCCACGGCTTCTCCCATGAATACATCAACTACATGCTGGGCGGCTCTTTCCGTGCTTCGTATACCCCGCTCAACGAGAACATCATCAACGGCCGCATCCGCGGTGTGGCCGGTGTGGTGGGCTGCACCAACCCCCGTGTAAAACAGGATTATGTGCATGTGGAGCTGGTCAAAGAGTTGATTAAAAACGACGTGCTGGTGGTTCAGACGGGCTGTTCGCAGATCGCCCTGGCCAAAGCCGGCCTAACCTCGCCCGAAGCCGCGGTCCTTGCCGGTGATGGTTTGCGCGAGGTATGCGAAACCGTGGGCATGCCGCCCGTGCTGGGTTTGGGGTCCTGCGTGGACAACACCCGCATCCTCATCGCCTGTTCCGAAATGGTGAAAACCGGCGGTCTGGGCGACAGCATCGCCGATCTGCCGGTGGCCGGCGCCGCGCCCGAATACATGAGCGAAAAGGCCATCGCCATTGGCCAGTACTTCGTGGCCTCCGGCGTGTACACCGTGTTCGGCGTCACCTTCCCGGTCACCAAGGGCACCAAGTTCGAAAAACTGCTCTTCGAGGGGCTGGAAGAGATGGGCATGGGCAAATGGGGCTTTAACCCCGATCCCCACGAGATGGCCAAGATGATGATCGCCCACATCGATAAGAAGCGCAAGGCCCTGGGTATCGACAAAGCCCGGGATCGCGTGCTCATGGATATGTCCGACAGGCGAAGTATTGAAGCCGCTTAACGGTCATTTCCATTTTTAACAATCAAAAGGGGCTCGATTTCGAGCCCCTTTTTTTTTCTCAGATGTCTTTTCAGTGATGTGGCGGGGATTATTGGTCAGTCAATACCTGGGGATGATCACCCAGAAAGCGGTATAGGGTGGCACGGCCGACGCCTAAGACCTTGGCGGCCCGG
>NZ_JBFELV010000402.1:0-4758 GCF_041551955.1 Desulfosarcina sp. | reverse complement strand
ACCCTATTTCTTGATGAGGTGGGGGATCTAAATTTGGATGCTCAGGCCAAATTGCTTAGGTTCATGGAAGACGGTCAGTTCTATAAGGTGGGGAGTACCGAAATAAAGAAGGTCACTACTCGTATTGTCTCCGCTACAAACAAGAACCTGGAAGAGATGATCCAAAAGGGCTCATATCGCAGGGATCTCTTTTACCGAATAGGCGTCATCAAAATCCAGGTGCCCTCTCTCAATGAACGGGATGAAGATGTCTTGATTTTTGCTAAATATTTCCTGCAGATGTTCAATGAAAAATTTGACAGATCCTTGACCGGTATTAGTGAACTATCTCAGGATCTGTTAAAGAACTTCACCTGGAAGGGCAATGTCCGAGAAATGAGAAACATGATCGAACGTGCCGTTCTCACAGCAAAAGGACCGGAACTGACGCCCGAGGACTTGGGGCTGAGTGACTTTGTGGCAGGGGCAAGCACAAATAACATTCCGCCTTTGGCTCTCGAGCCTCTGTCTCCTGAGGGGGTGGACCTGGATGCCATGAAAACATATATGGATGAATTTTACTTTTCCCAGGCCATGGCCCTGGCAAAGGGTAACGAAACCCGCGCTGCAATACTTCTGAAGTTAAAACACCATGCCTTCAGGTACCAATATAAAAAAATTCTGGAAAAAAGGGCAACGGAAGATCAGAAGACCGCATCTGAGAAGGACTGAAATATGTTTTTTGAACCATCGCCAGGCCGTATCACACAGTTCCCATATTACGCATCGCTGCCATGCATGAAAAAAAATATATTTCAGTATTATAGGCAACTTCATACCAGATCTTGTGGCCTGCTTTTTCCGAAAAAATCAACGCTTAGTTCTGCGTATCTTTACTGGCAAGTAGGAATGGGGTGAAACCGGAAACCGGCATCACCCCTTTTTACATCAGCCATAAATATTCTTAATCCACCTTATCGCTTCAACATCACTGATCGTTCTTAGGTACCACTGTGTCGTTGACAGATTCGCACGACGTAGGATGACCTTGAACAACCCAAGAGAATTCGATTGGTTGGGAATTGTAAATCCCGAGCTTCAAGATAAATACTGAGGCTTAGTTCAATCTGTCCTGTCCTGCCTATTTCAAATTGATAGCCATTGAGCTTGAATACCATGATAGCGCTCAGGAAAAGGGGATCTCTTTCCCACCCTTTGAACCGCATGTGTGGTTCTCCCGTAGGCCCCTATGTTTATTCTTTTATCTTGATCACATATATCCTATGGTGCTTAGAGACGGTCCCAACAATTCGGACCACTTCATATGCTGTAATTTGGGGTGTGGCTGGCTACATCAGACAAAAAAATGGAAAGAGGTGATATTATATGAATGATTTTTCTGCGCTGGGCGAAAAGCTGAAAAACACCCGAAACGAGATGGGCCTCAGCCTCAGCGAGGTTTCTTCCATGACAGGGGTGAGCAAAACCATGCTCAGCCAAATAGAGCGTTCGGAATCAATCCCAACTATCGCAACCGTTTGGAAAATTGCAAATGGCCTAAAAATCAAGTTTGAAACGCTATTGGAATATACAAACACGCTATATGATGTAAAAAGCATCGACAATATGATTCCACTGACGGACAATGATGACCATATACTGATCTACTGCATTTTCCCCTTTTCACCGATAAGCGGATTTGAGTTTTTTTATGGCATCATCAAACCCGGATGCAATTATTCTGCGGTACACCACAAGAACAGCAATACGGAATATTTGTTAATTTCCCAAGGCGAAATCGAATTAGTCGTCGGTACAAATACCTACCACCTCAAAGCCGGTAGTGCCATTGCATTTGATTCAAGAGAAGACCATAAGTATATTAATAACAGCGAGGTAGACGCAATTGCGCACTTCATCATCAGCTATAAGTAGCGTCTCATAACCACAGGGGGTTCCAAGATCCTTCCTTTATAACGGATGAATTTGGTGTAACATCATATTAGCTGTTGATATTCATTTATAGGATATGTTACTGCACTCCTTGTCCGCTATAAAGGACATTATCCCGCTATAAAGGACTTAGTTGCAAAATTCGTAAAAGCGGCATGGCAACACTGTCATGCAAAGGTGCTATTGGGGGGCTATGGCCACCAGTCAACCATGTAAGAAAAATTTAAGGAGTTAATCATGGAAAAAAATGCCTTTGTAAAAGTTATGGAGAAGGAACTCATCCCAGCGCTGGGATGCACCGAACCGGTGGCATTTGCGCTTGCTGCAGCCACGGCCCGCAAATATGCACCTGGGGAAATTAAACGGATTACCATGGAGGGATCCGGCCTGATGGTGATCGGCGTGCAGTCGGTAGGGATTCCAAATACCGGCGGCAAGCGCGGCGGCTTCCTGTCTACGGTGCTCGGTGTTCTCGCCGGGGATGCCGACCTGGACATGGAGGTGCTGAACAAGGTCACGGTAGCGGACGTGGAAACTGCTGAAAAGCTCATCGAAGCGCTCATTGCAGTTGGAAAGATCTCCCTCGATCTGACCACCCCGGCGCCTGCGATTTATTTGAAAACTACCTTGGAAACTGACCAGCACACCGTCACCGTCAGCCTGTGGAATGAGCACAATGGCGTCAAAACCATCGAGCAGGACGGCAAAATACTGCTCGGCAGCCGCGAAAAAGAAACCGCGGTGCTGCAAGCCCAGGCGGGAGAGATCTTCGATGCTTCCTTCCTCTCGGTTGAAAGTATTTACGATTTCTGCACCAACTGCGATATCAGCGAGTTGGCGCATATTAAAACTGCCATAGAGCTAACCCGTGGGGTCTGCAAAGACGGCCTGGAAAACGCCTACGGCCTGGAAGTCGCTCGCACGCTGCAGGAGAATATCGACAAAGGGCTCATCGCCGACGATGAGATCACACACATCCTCAAGTGGACCACTGCTGGTTTAGATGCGCGTATGGGCGGCAGCGGCTATCCGGCCATGAGCAACACCGGGAGCGGCAACCAGGGAATCATCAGCAGCATGGCACCTATCGCAGCCGGCGACTACCGCAAAGCCAGTGAAGAGGAAATCATACGTGCCGTGGCGATGTCGAATCTGATGAACATTTATCTGGACTATCGTTCCAACGAATATGCGCATTTATCTCCAATGTGCTACTGCTCCGGTGTGGCGCCCGTCGCTGCAGCCAGCGGCGTCGCTTTTCTGCATGGTGCCACCAAGCAACAGATCTCCAACCTTGCACGTACCACGTTGGGCAACCTGGCAGGTGTTATCTGCGATGGCGCCAAGCCAAGCTGCGCCTTCAGATCATACACAGGACTGTGCGGCGCCCTGCAAGCGATGCTGATGGCTGAAAAAGGCCTCAGCTCCAGCAGCATCGAGGGCGTCGTGGCCGACTCCGTGGACGACACCATCGAAAATATCTACCAGCTTCAAAAGCAATGCATGTCCACTACGGATGAATTTGTATTCAACGTCAAAAAGAAACAAGGCACCATCTGCTAAGGAGAATATTTAATGGCAATTATTACCGTTATCGGCGCCGGCAATGGCGCCCACGCACTGGCTGCCGACTGTAAACTCGGCGGCGCAGAAGTCAGAATGGTTGAATTTACAAGGTTCAACAATAAAGTCAAAGGTATCCTGAACAGCCGCCGTATCCGCTTTGAAGGCATTGAAAAGAACCACGGAAATTTCAAGCGGAACGGCACAACAGTCATAGACATGGTCACCTATGACATGAAAGAGGCTGTACAGGGGGCCAATCATATTTTGGTTTCGGTACAAGCGCAGGGTTTTGAACAAATATTTGAAGAACTGGCACCTCTGCTGGAAGACGGGCAGACGGTCAGCATTTTCCCGGACAACTTCGGCAGTTTGGTTCTTCGCCGGATCATGCGGGAAAAAGGACTGAACACCCAGGTTGTCATAGCGGGTTTTTCATCGTTGGTCTACGGGACACGCTTGACGGATTTTAACAACATGGAGACGGAAACGGATGTTGTTAATGTCATGTACCGTGAAAATGAAATTCGAGTCGATACGCTGCCATCCAGCGATTTTGATGCCTACCTGGCCGCCAGTAAAGAGATCCCCGCACTGGATGCAACCGCACTGATTCACGGAGATACGGTATTGGACATCGGCCTTTCCAATGTCAACGTTCTGCTGCATGTACCTGCTGTGGTATTAAATGCCGGAACCGTTGAAAACTGGGGCATTATCCCAAATGTGGGCAATCCCGATGTGTTTTATGACATCTATGCCCATGGTGTTTCCCCAAGCGTGGGACGTGTGCAGTATGCGTTCTATGAGGAACAAGTCGCTATTGCCAAGGCGTTTGGCGTAGGCATTATGCCTGTTGAAGCAGATGTGCTGCAGTCCCGTATGGGACTCATCGGGGAGATGATGTACGGCGAGGGATATCGCCTGCCGTTTTCTGAGCCTCTGGATCAGACGACTTGGCTGCCGAACCCAAAAGGCGCACGCTTCACCCTGGAATCGAGGTATATCACAGAAGATGTACCGGTTGGCTGCAGTGCTGCCATCAGTTTTGCGAAGGTTTTACAGGTGGAAACGCCGGTTATCCATGCAATGACCAATCTGTCCAACATCATGAAGGAAACCGACTACTACGAAACTGGATTTAATTTAAAGACCTTTGGCCTGGAAAAGATGACTGCTGCAGAAATGATAGCGTATATGCGTACAGGCAAGTGAAAAAAAAATTACGGCCGGTTCTCTTTTTTGTCTATCAGAATAAAGCTT
>NZ_JBFELV010000401.1:0-4780 GCF_041551955.1 Desulfosarcina sp. | reverse complement strand
CCCAGTCCCAAACGCATGTCGGCCGACCAGCCGTCGGACTATGTGACCCGCCGGACCTGGCAGATCATCGAACAGATGCATGCGCTGGGCGACACCGGCCATATAAAACAGAAGGTCCGCTGAGAGCGGTTCTGCCCTAAGTCCCGTTGATGAGCGTGATCTGATCGTTCATCGTCCAGAAATCATAAAGGTACCCCAGCCCGAAGATTCCGCCGGTCAGCAGATAAACGATGCCGACAAGCCATTTGCCCATGTACATTCGGTGAATGCCCAACAAACCCAGGAAGGTGAGCAGCACCCAGGCCACCGTATAGTCGACGGGGCCGCTGCGGAAGCGGATACTGGCCTGCCGGTCCAGTGAGGGGATCAAAAACAGGTCGACGAGCCAGCCGATGCCCAGCAGACCGAGAGTGAAAAAGTAGATGGTGCCCGATATGGGTTTGCCGAAATAAAACCGGTGGGCGCCGGTAAATCCGAATATCCAGAGAATGTAACCGACTGATTTTAGATGGGTGTCGTTGTCTGCCATTTTTTTTCTTCTCCAGCGTGTTATCATTTGACGGTATACTCCTGAACCGCCAGGGTCTCCTATCTTGCTATATGTCCGATTATTTTTCAATGGTACCAGCATTCATGTATCTGGGGTTTTAGTTACGAAGATGCCTTTCCCTTGAGATAACGCCCGTCACCGGATATTTGCCGGCACAATTTACAGTTGCTTAAATTAAAGATTGAAATTAAATCACCATGACGCCGGAAAAGACCGGCATATGCCCGTCTATTGATTTTTCCCGTCCGGTTAAAGGCCCATATTTTTCTACGTGTATGGAGAGGAGGTGATGCCCAAAAAGTTGGTGGTTGAATGGCGAAGGGGAGTGCCGGTCTGTTGAAATCCCCAACCCTCGTAATCATTTTTTTGAAGGAGAGAGAAGTGATGAAAAACCTTATGGTTGTGTTGGCCGTGGTACTGTCGATGGGGATTATTGTCCAGCCGGTCCTGGCGGTCGATGTGACGGGCACGGTGGATTTGAACTCTGCCTACGTATGGCGGGGCATGACATTCAATGACGGCTGGGTGGCCCAGCCTAGCATCGATATTACCAGGGGGGGCTTCGGCCTCAACGTATGGGGTAACTTTGATATCGATGATTACAATGACACCCTGGATTCGGGGGAGTTTTCCGAAATCGACCTGACCGCCTCTTATGCATGGACGCTTGGTGCGTTGGATGTGGGGGTCGGATACATCGAATATCTTTATCCCACCACGGACGTCGGTGGTCTGCCGGGAACTCGTGAGCTCTACGTCAGCCTGGGAATGGCCCTGCCGGCGGGCTTCTCGTTGGCGTGGGATGTGTATCGAGACATCGATGAAATCAAGGAGTGGTATACTAGCTTGGGGTTGACCTACGCCTATGACATCAACGACAAACTGAATCTTGCGGCGGGTGCATCCATGGGCTGGGCCGGTGACGACTATTGTGCGGATGACAGCGCCGGGTTTTATGATTACAACCTTTCAGTGACACTGGGGTATGCCATCGACGAAGCCTGGAGTGTATCCGCGTTCATCAAATACACCGATGCGCTCGACGACGATAACCTGGCGGATGTGGCTAACGGCGGCCTGCTGGATGTGAACACGTACGGCGGCGTCAGCGTCTCCTATGCTTTTTGAGATCGGGTGAGTTTTCCCGCCGTTCAATTTTAGCCATGCCTATGCTGAAGGGTGGTTGTGCCAGTCGTTTGGCCACCGCTCTTCAGCCTCCTTATCGTCTTTTTTTCTGCGGTGTCTCGGGGCCAGAAAGACCTGTGGATCGGGACTCATTTCTCGCCGATCGAGCCGATGCCTTCAAGATGGAACCTTTCATCCTCATACCCCTTTTCGGTTTCTACGGTCATGGGGAAGATTCAGAAAGTCCTGGATGATGGATAGCACCCTGGCGGTGGTGTCCGGAGAGAGGATGTCCCCGGCCAGTATGTGCCGACCCAAATCCTTGTTGCCCCTGAACAGCACCAGCCGTTTAAGTGAAGAAGGAAAGGCCGCATAGCGCATGACAGCCAGGGTAACGTTGATCACCCGGTCCCAGGGGTTGACCATCATCAGCACCGGCATGGCGGCACTTTTCAGATCGATCCGCCAGGACAGGTATACCAGCTGCATCATGGTGGCGATGGCCCTGACCGGATAGCGTACCGTCCAGTAGATGGCGTGCCGGGCATTGACCACGCTGAAGCTTCGCCAGCCGCCGAAAAAGCTTTCGAACAATCGCAGTGTGGGCGGCCAGAGCGCTGCAGCTGCCAGGGGGTTTTTAGGAAAGAAATTGGGCGAGAGCAGAATCAGGCGGTGAATCCGCGCTGCCACTGACGGCTGGGCCGCCAGCCAAGCCGCCAGGGTGCCGCCAGTGGACGTGCCCACCAGGATGACCTTTTCGCCCAATCGCTGTCCAATAGCAAGGGCTTTCCTTCCGTCGTCCATCCAATCCTGCACCGTGGCCCTGGCTAATGCATCGCCATCCTGGCCGTGGCCGGCGAGGCGGGTGTAGAACAGGTTGGCTCCAATGGCCTCGGCCAGACGGTCGCACAGGGGCCAGGTCTCCATGCGGCTGGCCGAAAATCCGTGGATGTACACGATAGCCAGGGCGCGCCGCCGACGTTGGGCGCCGTACCAGACGATCTTTTTCTCACAGCCGTCTCTGATCCCGGAAACCCGGGATTCGGATTCAGCAAGATAATTGTCAAGACGATCCAATCGTTCTGGAATAATGTTGGTTAAAGAATCGAACACAGCTTTTCATTGCCCCCTGTCAGGTAATTGCACAAACCAAGATGAAGGTTTAGCAGAGAACAACAGGCAGGGTCAACGGCCTGGGAGCCATCTTATTTCTGAATTTTTATTAAGGAGGCATTCGTCAACGGTGAGGGTGGATTTGTGGGCCAATCTCGCGTATAAACAATTATTTTCATATGTACCGGCCAGTGGTCAGTTGCCTGAATATCTCGCTCGGGAGCGTGCGATGACGCAAATTCAAGTTATCTATATGACCGGTGGGGCTGCGGGCCTGCTGCTGGTTGCGGTCATCACCCTGCTGGTGGTTCGATCACGGTTGAGGGCCGATCTGGCCTCTATGGCACGTCTGGCGGAGATGGAAAAGATGGCCCTGGAGGAGAAGCTGCTATCGGTGCGGGAACAATTGGATAAGGATCGCGCCGATTTGGCATCGGTCGAGGCTCAACTGGACCAACGCCGCGATGCCATGGCCGACTTGGAAGCGCAAAAGGCTGGCCTGGCACAATCCGTCACGCGGATTCCCGTGCTGGAGGAATCGCTGGAAAGGAGTCGGCATGGTCAGGAGCAACTCAATGCCGTGAACCTATCCCTGGAAAAAAAGCTGTCGGAGCTGACCGCCCGGCTGGATGCCGAGCGCCGCCAAGCCGAAGAGAAGATTGACGTGCTCAACGATGCCCGGGAGCGGTTGACCATTGAGTTCAAGGTGCTGGCAGAGCGAATCCTGGAAGAGAAGGGCAAGACCTTTGCCGATCGCAGCAAGGCCCAGATGGACGGCCTTATCGGCCCTCTGCGCGAACAGCTGGGGGACTTCAAGAAGCGGGTCGAAGATGTTTACGACAAAGAATCCCGTGATCGTGCGGCCCTGCTCAACGAGATTGGCCACCTGAAGCATCTCAACGAGCGAATCGGCAAGGATGCGCTCAACCTGACCAACGCCCTCAAGGGGGATGTGAAAACGTTGGGGGGGTGGGGAGAAGTGATCCTGGAGCGGATACTGGAAGCCTCGGGATTGGAAAAGGGGCGGGCATATGAGACCCAGGTGAGCCTGGCCGGAACCAGCGGCAGCCGCTATCGGCCGGACGTCGTCGTCCATCTGCCCGAGGGCAGGGATGTCATCGTTGATGCCAAGGTGTCGCTCAAGGATTATGAACGCTACCACGCATCCAGCGATCAGACGGCTCGTGCCGCGGCCATCAAAGCACACCTCGCCTCCCTTCGGGCCCACCTCAAAGGCCTGAGTGAAAAGCACTACGAGGACCTGGAAGGGGTTCGGACCCTGGACTTCGTACTCATGTTCGTGCCCATCGAAGCCGCTTTTTTTGCAGCCGTGGAGCATGACCGCACCCTTTTCACCGAGGCCTTCGAGAAGAACGTGATTTTGGTTTCACCGTCAACCCTGCTGGTGACCTTGAGGACCATTCATAACATCTGGCGCTATGCGGACCAGAATGAAAACGCCCTGGAAATCGCCCGGCTGGCCGGGGGGCTCTACGATAAGTTCATCGGCTTCATCGAGGCGCTGGAAGACGTGGGCCGGCAATTGGACCGGGCCAGAGAGGCCTATCGCACGGCCAGGGACCGGTTGTCCACAGGCAGGGGGAACCTCGTGCGGCGCGCCGAACAACTCAAGGCATTAGGCGTGAAAGCCAATAAGGCTCTTCCGGAGTCCTATGCGCTCGATCTGGATCCGAATGGGTGTGAAGCCATGACAGAAGATGATTGATGCGTCATCTCAGCACCCGACAACCCAAGGAGACATAATGTTCAGGAAAAACAGTGAGCTGACCTACCGCAAGCTTCTCGACGGGGTGAACATGGCCGCCATGGTTCACGGTGAGAAGACCCTGATGGCCCGATTCAAGCTGGAGAAAGGGGCCCTCATTCCCGACCATAACCACCCGCACGAGCAGACCGGAATGTTGCTCTCAGGGAGGATGATTTTTACGGTTGATGGAACCGATCAAGAGGTGGTGCCCGGTGATTGCTGGT
>NZ_JBFELV010000400.1:0-4783 GCF_041551955.1 Desulfosarcina sp. | reverse complement strand
CCAGGCGGTGCTGGACTGTCTGGAAAGACGCATGACTTGAAATACCTCAAGCATGCCAAATCACAAACACCCAATGCCAAATAAATCTCCATTTGTCTGAAATTTAGTGCTTGTTGTTTCCGGTTTTTCCGGGTTAGGTGTCGTCCTCGACCACCGAATGGGTGTTCTCCACCCGGTAGATGAGCACGCAAACGAACAGGCCGGCGGCAAATAGGGCGCAGAACAGGAGAAAGCTGTCTGCGGCTTTTCTCCAGGAGAGAAAAAACAATAAGGCGACGATCATCAGCAGTTTGGTGTTCATGGGGCAATCCCACGTCCTTGCGCATGGTGTGACTGGGTTCAAGCTTTTTTATCGGCCTTTTCTTCAGTATCTTAACTTCTTTTCTCAGAATCGGCGACCCGACCCGTGGTATGCTTCGGATTGCCATGAGAATCAGGTTGCAATACCCAAGGAGAGCTATCCGTGGACAGTGCGACGCGCACGATCATCGATTATTTTGAGCAGATCAACCAGCATCCGCGATGCTCGAAACAGGAGCAGCAAATATCCCGCTGGCTGAAGCAATGGGCCATGGACAGAGGGGTGCCGGTAAAATCGGATTCAGCCGGCAACCTGGTCCTGCAGGTGCCGGCAACAAAAGGCTTCGAACATGCACCCATCGTCATTCTCCAGGGCCATCTGGACATGGTCTGTGAAAAACAAGACGACTCGGATCACGACTTTTCCAAAGATCCCATCCGCATGTTGCAGGATGGCCCCTGGCTGACCGCCAGGGGGACCACCCTGGGAGCGGACAACGGGATTGCCATCGCTCTGGCCATGGCCCTGGTGGACAGCCCGGAGGTATCCCACCCGCCGTTGGAACTTTTTTTTACGGTGGAGGAGGAGACCGGCCTGACCGGGGTTCTGAAGATGGATCCAGCACTATTGTCGGGGAAAATCCTGATCAACCTGGATTCAGAGGACGAAGGCGTCTTCGTCGTCGGGTGTGCCGGAGGGCGGAATACCACCATCAACCGACCATTGGATTTCACGAGCCTCGACGGCGACTATGACTTGCTGAGCGTGTCAGCCCAAGGCATGAAAGGGGGACACAGCGGTGTTGACATCGCCAAACACCGCGCCAACGCCAACAAGGTCATGGCCCGCCTGCTCGGTGCCGGGATGGCGGTCGCTCCGATGCGACTCGTGGCCCTAAAGGGCGGCACCGGCAGGAATGTGATTCCCCGCGGGTGCGAGGCGCTCGTGGCTTGCCGCCGGGAGGCGATTGATGACTTGGAAAGGACGACCGGTTCAGTCGCCGGTCTCATCAAACAGGAATACAAGACGACGGATCCGGCGTTGAACGTATCCGTTGAAAAAAAAGGGCCGGTGGACGCAGGCCAACGCGGCGTCACCGAACACGATACGGCTGTGGTGGTGAGCCTGCTGACGGCGTTGCCCAGCGGTCCGGTGGACATGGATGTAGACTTTCCGCTCCTGGTGCAGACGTCCACCAACCTCTCGTTGGTGGAAATAAACAACGAGCGGTTGGCGGTGACCACCAACCAGCGCAGTTCGGTGCCTTCCCGTCTCGATGCCATCTGCCTGGCGGTTGAGGCGGTGGGCCGCCTGGCCGGCGCCACAGTTCAAACCGGTACCGGTTATCCCTCGTGGCCCATGAATCCGGAATCTCCACTGCTCCACCGCTGTACGTTGCTCTATCGGGATCTGTTTGAATGCGCGCCCACGGTGCAGATCATGCATGCGGGCCTGGAATGCGGGGTGATCGGGGACCGGTGCCCGGGCATGGATATGATCTCGCTTGGCCCCACCATGGAGAATCCTCACTCGCCATCTGAGCGGCTCTTCCTGCCGTCGGTGGAAAAGGTGTGGCGGTTGCTGGCGGCGCTGTTGAAATCGTTGGGAGGATAAGGCATCATCGGTTTCGACCGATTCCCCGGACGCGGCTTACCGGTTTAACCGGCCCCGGACGTTCAGCGCCCCCCACGCTACCCACTGCTGCGCCTTTGCGGCCAGCATGCCGGTAGCTGGCGGCCGCGCGGCGTCCAGCGGCAGGGTGGCTTCCCGGCCGGCACTTCAGTTTTGAATGGATGCCACCGCCGGCCATTTCACTGAGAACCTGTTCAAACGTTTTTCGCCGATCGGTATCGGTTTCAGCGTCCGGTGGTGCCGAGGGCCCACCGGCACGGTTTCCCGCACAGACCTTCAGGGCATCGAACAGGTGGTCCACCCAGGAGCGCTTTTTCGCTTTTTCACCGGCCATATCGTGGCGGTCAATGCCGGCTTGATTCGGACGAGGTGGGGTGGCGCCGGCTGGGACGGCCGGGGCCGAAGGGTGATTGGCCAGGTGGGTCTTGACGAAAGCATAGGCGATGTTGATCTGCTTCAGCTGCTCCTCCGCACCGGTCTTGGCGGTCGACCCCTCTGGGAACTGATCGGGATGCCACCGCCGTACCTGGTCCTTGTAAGCGCGCTTAGCCTGCACTTCATCCGCTTCCGGGCCGATACCCAGCGTTTTGAAACTCGTCGTCAAATTCATACCCGACCCCCGTTTGTCTTCGCTCCAAAATAGGTGAAAAGGACCCTGGTGTCAATCTGGGTCATATCCCCGAGCCAGAATCCGTTGCCCTCCGGGGATTTTTTTCTTGCAACCCTTGACCCGTCGGCCAAAAACTTTTACTCAGCTCCAGAGGAGCCAATCGTTGCCAAAGGAGCGAACATGCGCAAGCCAACCCTCAGCCTCTCTTATATATTCTTTTATCTGCTTTTTTCACAAGATACCTGGCGCATTGTCGCCGGTTTTGTCTGCGCTGTTTTTTTAGGCCCCGTGCTGACCCAGGGACGCAACCTGAGTCAGGGCGGTGAAGTGATGGTCTGGCTGATGATCCTGGCCATCGGCTGGTCGGTGACGGCCTGGCCGGCCAAAAAGATCACCGCTGCGTTGCGGCGGGCAGTTGAGCGGGCCGCCAAGTAGTGTTTATCAAAAAGCGGCATCTTTTGGCCCATGCCTGCGTTCTCGCTTTGTTAAAATCCTCGACGTAGCGCTGCTACGCCTCCGGTTTCAAAATCGCTGCGGCCTTGGCCTGAACCAAAAGCTACCACTTTTTCACAGACACCCAATTTATAAAGGGCGCCCCGACATGGTGGTTGGCGTCCCTGAGTGTGTTCGGTCTGGGCGAATCGAGGAGGCAAGACGCTTCGCCAATTCCTGGTCCGCGAAAGCAAGCGCTATCGCGGTTCAATCATCCACCCCTCCGGCTTTTTTTACGATTGGTTCGACCCGGTCCACGGTGAGGGATACGGCGCCCCAATTTTCTTCCACCTTTCCTGCCAGCAGATAGGGTCGATGTCGGTCTAGCATGTGACAGAAGCGGCGGTATGGCTCGGGAAAGAAGGTGGTCTCAACGATACCGGTTTCATCCTCGAAGGTGAGAAACTCCATGGGATCTCCGTGGCGGGTATGCACCACCTTGCCGGTGACCAGCCAGGCGGCCAGGCGAATCCGGCGGCCCTTCAGGCCCGGAAGATGGCTGGCCTTCACGGTGTGCATCGCCTTGATGACATCGGCAAATAGGGTGATGGGGTGTCGGCTGCACAGAAACCCCAGAACGGTGAATTCCCGGCGAAGGCGCGTCTTGGCGTCCTCCGGTGGGAACACCGGCGGCGATATGGCAGCCCTGCAGCCCCGCCGAGGCGTGAACAGATCGGCCCGGCCCGCTGCCCCCCGTTGATCCTCCTTCCACCGGGCCAGGGTCCACAGCAATTGGGTCCGTGAATGTCCGGTGGCCAGTCCATCCAAGGCACCGCAGTGGATCAGGACCCGGCTCTCGTCTTCATGTGGCTGCACGCGATCCAGAAAATCGGTCATGTCTGTGAAACCGGACGTCTGCCGACATTCCATGATTTTCTGCATGGTATGCCGGCCCAATCCACCAACCGCCATCAGGCCGACCTGCAGGCGACGCTCCCTGCCTGTCCAGCGGACCAGACTGGTGTTGACGTCCGGTGGATCAAGGGATAGTCCCATTCGCCGGGCTTCAGAGACGTAAGCGAAGGTGCTGTAAAAGCCTCCTTGGTTGCTGATGACCCCGGCCATGAATTCGGCCGGGTGATGGGTTTTGAGAAAGGCCGCCTGGAAAGACACCCTGGCGTAGGAGGCGCTGTGGGGCTTGCAGAAGGAGTATCCGGAAAAACTCATCATCATTTGCCATACGGCGTTGGCCTGATCCGTGGATACGCCCCGTTCTGCGGCACCGGTCATGAAGCGGTCATGGAAATCGGCCAACTGACGCTGCCGGTCTTTTTTGGCAATAATCTTCCGCAGGCTGTCGGCCTCGGCATTGGAGAATCCGGCCAGGGCTTCGGCTGCCCGGGAGACGTCCTCCTGGTAGACCATGATGCCGAAGGTCTCGTCCAGTACGTCTGCCAGCAGTGGGTGGATGGGGTCCCAGCTGCCGCCGTGCAGGCGTCGGAGGTACTCCTGGATATAGGCGTTGGCCGCCGGCCGGATGATTGAGGAGTGAATCACCAGGTGGTCGAAGTCACCGTTGCCGGCTTTCTGGTGCAGCAGGCGCATGGCCGGGCTCTCGATGTAAAAACAGCCCATGGTGTGGCCCCGGGCCACGGTGTCCCGGGTGGCCGGATCGTCCTCGGGTTCCCAGCGGCTTTCCTCGAAATCGATGCCGTTTGCCCGGATATTGGTCAGCGCGTCCCGGATCACCCCCAGGCTCCGGTTGCCCAAAAGATCGATTTTCACCAGGCCGGCGTCCTCGGCACCGT
>NZ_JBFELV010000399.1:0-4792 GCF_041551955.1 Desulfosarcina sp. | reverse complement strand
CCAGGGTAAATGATTCGATGGCTTTTTTCTTGAGGTCCTGATAGGGTTCGTCCAGATTTATCTCGCCGGCCGGGCATACCGCAGGGCAGGCATCCGCCGCCAGGTGGCGGGGGGTGATCTCCGCATCCGGTATCACCGCATACCAGCCGCGGATCAGATTTTCCAGCTGACGGGTGTTTCCGGGCCATTCTTGACCTATCAGGCGGTTAAGTACTTCAGGGGTGACGGTTTTCTTGGCCTGGTCCAGTTCGCGGGCCACCCGATCTAAGAAATGCGCGACCAGAAGGGGGATGTCTTCGCGGATGGTATCGAGGGAGGGCAGAGTCAGTGTAGCCACGTTCAGGCGGTAAAACAGATCCTCCCGGAAACGGTTCTGGCTTATTTTCAGCTCTAGATCTTGATTGGTGGCCGCCAGAATGCGCGTGTCCACCAGGTGGCTCCGGGTCGACCCCAGGGGACGGACCTCCTTGTCCTGCAGAACCCGCAGCAGCTTGGTCTGGACCGGTAGGGTCAGATCTCCGATTTCATCGAGAAAGATGGAGCTGCCGTTGGCCTGGTCGAACATACCGGCGTGATCGGCAATGGCATGCGTGAAAGCACCCTTGCGGTAGCCGAAAAGCTCACTCTCCAGAATGGTTTCCGGCAGGGCCGGACAGTTGACCGTAATCAAATGGCGGCGTCCCCGCCGGCTGAGGTTGTGAATCGCCTGAGCGGCAAGCTCTTTACCCGTCCCGGTCTCCCCGCGGATAAGCACCGTTTCGTCTGATTGGGCCAGCATATTGATTTTATCGAATATCGCCCGCATGGGCCGGCTCTGGCCCACCATGCTGCCAACGGTTTCCTTGCGGGAAATCGCTTCGGTCAGGCGGGCATTCTCCCGCACCAGCCGGTTGAGCTCTAATCCCTTTCTGAGCAGATGGATCAGCCGCTCCTCATCCAAGGGCTTCTGAATCAGGTCGTATGCCCCTTTTTTTATGGCCTCCACGGCCTTTTCGATCGTGCCGTAGGCGGTCATGATGATGACCGTTACCGCTGGATCCCGGGATTTGATTCGTTCAAGCAGCGTGAGCCCATCCATTTGCGGCATGAGGACGTCTGCCAGAACGACATCGACAGCGGTGTTCGACAGGATGTCAAGCGCCTGGACACCGTTTTCGGCTGTCAGGACGCGGCAGCCGATTTCCATGGAGAGCGTTCGCCGGAGGCCATGAACCAAATCGACTTCATCATCTACCACAAGTATCGTGTCACTTGCCATTGGATCTCTCTTGTGCTGTCGCCACTACCGAAAAAGCAATCCAACCAAAACCGGCCACCTGGGTCTCACCCAACGCGGATCGTCAGCGGCATCATCCAACAATTCTTGGTTTTTTTCAACGCTTCGATCCGGTCTCCATGCCGATGTGACACCGGCGGCGTGGATGTAGAATATCTAAAATCAGTGTATGGGACTCACGACGGGCGCATAAGATCGGGAGAGGTAAGGGTTTTTCCGGCAAGGAATGGGGTGACGTTGACATTCATTTTCACGGCTAACTGCCGATGACTCGCTCAAAGGCCTCCTGCTTGGTTTTACAGTCGATACAATAGCTGGTGACCGGTCTGGCCATCAGGCGGGCAATCGCAATGGGCTCTTCGCAATCTTCACAAATGCCATAGGTCCCCTCATCGATGGCCTGAAGGCTCTTTTTTATCTTGCCGATCAATCGGCTCTCCCTGCCCCGAATGCGCAGCTGATTGTTACGGGACTCCTCCTCCGTGGCCCGGTCCAGCGGATCGGCTTCATTGGTGTAGACCGCACCGATCAGCTCCACCACGGCAATCCCGGCCTTGGCCAGCAGCGCATCAAGCTCATCCTGCAGCATCTGTTGAAAATAGTCGAGGTCTTTCTTATTCATGTATTCATCCTGATGTAAGGCGGTTACGCCGATCTAAAACAGCACTCAAGCATATGTATCGATATTTTGTTGGGCCAGAAAATAACATCTAAAGCAAAAGAATCAAGGGGCAAACCATAAACTAACATCCTGCGATCGATCCGGGCGATGGTGAACGAAACCGGTTATGAGTTGCATCGCCAAGGCCTCATCCGTTAAGATCAGCTTTTAAGCATTCGATCAGGATTGGGCATGCAAGGCGCTTACGGCATATTTACCCCACCCTTTAGGCCGGACAGCGGTGTTTTCCCCCAAACCCCGCAGTGGCAGGAATCGAACTGCGCGCTAGCGCGCCTGTTGGCCATTCACCGCCGAACGCTCGAGAGAGCAATCGTCGTGGCCGTGGAAATCAGACGTGGAATTGACGAACTGACGCCGTTAATGGCGGCACTGTGCGGTCGCACCTGCCGCTTTTGCCCGGAACCCTGCTGTATCAACCACACGGTATGGATCGATTTTCGGGATCTACTGTTTCTCCACCTGCTCGACGAACCCATTCCTCCCTGCCAGGCGGCATCAGGTCCCGGTATGGCCTGTCCGTTCTTGAGCCACTATGGCTGTCGCCTGCCGCCGCGAATCCGTCCGTGGATGTGCATCCGCTATATCTGCCCGACCCAGCGGGCCCTTCTCAAGAAAACAGAGCGGAATAGGGTAGCCGCCCTGCTTGGTAAAATTAAACGGATCGAAAATAAACGCATCAGGATGGAAACGGAAGTGATCCGTCGGATCAAGCGGAGGAGGCGAACATGGCCATCATCTTCTCCTGCATCTTCCGGGTGACAACCCCGCGGTCGTGACCTTCTTTCAGCCGCTGGCCCAGCAATTTTCCGGCCTCGGCGGCGGCAGCCATGACCTTGGGCTGTTTGGTCACATTCGGAACCATGTCAGGAGTGATCTTGACGCCCTTGCCGTGAATCATGCTGGGAATGCCGACCTGGCAGGTCTCCCCGTAACCGCAGCTGTAACAGGAGGCCGCACCCTGTCCCGTCACCTTGGCCACCGTCTCGATGAAGTTGTAAAGGAAGAATTTTTCCAGTTCATCAGCCGGAAAGCGGCCACTGGTGCCGCCCACCCCCACGGCCACGGCCAACTTACCCCACAGGATGTCGCCGGTTTGATGGCGGAACTGAAACCAGCGTTCCAGCAGTGCATGAGTGGTGGCATTGAGGGTGGCGTAGTAGTTGGGTGCGCCGAATACATAAGCGTCAGCCGCCACGATTTTCTCACGCAGCGGCGCCAGGTCGTCCTCCACCTTGCAGACATTGTCCTTCACGCAACCCAGGCAGGCAATGCACCCCGAGATGGTCTTTCCCCGCAGGGAGACCAGCTCGTAGTCCACGCCGGTGTTTTCAAGCACGGTCTGCAACAGCTTGTACACGCCGGATTGGCTCGCTTTGCGGGGACTGCCGGATATACCCAGAATCTTCATATATGGTCCTTTCGATTTAAGCCTAGATCCCGTATTCAACTTTCGAGTTTCATGAATCCCGCAAACGCACCCCTTCACGGGTTCAAAGGTTCAGGGTTCAGAGGTTCGGGGAGCCCGAAAACCTCAGCCAAAGCAACCACTTACGAAAAAAACAGATCCGGTGAATGTTTACATGCCGGAGTTACGCACTCTGGGATTGGTGGTTCCACCAGGAAATGATTTGCTTACGAACAAGGTCATCGCTTACCCTCAAGCCTGGGAGAGATGTCCGTCTATAAATAGTAGGTTCCGGTTCAGGCCAAGGCCGCAGCATTTTTGAGACCGCAGGCGTAGCTGCGCTACGTCGAGGATCTCAAAGATGTGAGAACGCCGGCCTGGGCCGGAAGATACTGTTTCTGGACGGACATCAGGAGGCGTAGATCGAGCACTTCCGCACATTCATCGCCGCCTCCTGCAGCGCTTCGGAAAATGTGGGGTGGCCATGGATGGTGCGTGAAATGTCTTCCGAACTGGCACCGAACTCGAGCGCCAGCACACACTCGGCGATCATGTCCGCCGCCCGGGGGCCGATGATGTGGACGCCCAGGATCCGGTCGGTCTTGCCGTGGGAGATAAGCTTGACAAACCCGTCGGTTTCGCCCATGCAGCGCGCCCGCCCCGCGCCGGAAAAGGGAAAGCTGCCCACACAATAGGGGATCTCTTTTTCACGCACCTGCTCTTCGGTAAGGCCCACGCTGGCCACCTCGGGCCAGGTGTAGACCACCGCGGGAATGGCATCGTAGTTCACTTCGCCGGCACGGCCGGCCATGCATTCCACCGCCGCGGTGCCCTCGGCGGAGGCTTTGTGGGCCAGCATGGGGCCCGGAATCAGGTCGCCGATGGCGTAAATGCCGTCGACGCTGGTGCGGTAAGTTTCGTCCACGAGGATCTGGCCGGTTTTCGGATCGGTGTCGATGCCCAGCGCCTCGATGCCCAGACCGCGGGTGAGGGGTCGCCGGCCGATGGACACCAGCAGCCGGTCAAAGGTCATCTCCTCAGTCTTTCCCTTGCTTTCCAGCACGGCCTTGACCTTTTTACCGGCCACCGCGGCTTTGGCCACCTTGGTGTTGAGCCTAAATTCCAAACCCTGTCGCTTGAGGATACGATCCAGGGTGCGACCCACCTGGCCGTCCAGCGTAGTGGCGATTTTGGGCAGCATCTCGACGACGGTGACCTTTGAACCGAGCCGCCCCCACACCGATCCCAGCTCCAAACCGATGTAGCCGCCGCCGACGATGCCCAGACTTTTAGGTACCGTGTCGAAGGAAAGCGCTTCGGTGGAGCTGACGATATGCTTGCCGTCGAATTCCAGTCCTTTGACTTCAATGGGTTCGGAGCCGGTGGCCAACAGGATGTTCTTGGCCGACAGGGTCGTCTTTTTCTTTTT
>NZ_JBFELV010000398.1:0-4832 GCF_041551955.1 Desulfosarcina sp. | reverse complement strand
TATGTTGGAAATCGGTGGTACACATTCGATCCTTCACAAGCCGATCTGCGAGGCGGTCGTGTCGCCATCGCTTTTGGTCGCGATGCGGCCGACGTTGCGATCTACACCCAATTCGGCAACCCGGTGGGACTGCTAAATATGAACATCAACGTCGAACGGATGTCCGGACCGACTTACTGAGGCAAGGCGGGCTACCCTGCTAACCGGCGACCAGCCGTGCTGCGCAGCATGGATGGACGATTTTCAGTTCGCTCGCCACCCCCGCCGCAAACGACGGGAAATGAACTCGATATTGCAGCCCAAGAATAAGTCCGGACAGATGTGCCCGCAGGCTTTTCAGCCCTGCGTCCTCCGACTTCAGGCCTTCCCGCAGCAGCTGCCTGGTCCGGCACAACCGGCATGACCCGGCGATGACCCGCAACAAGCCGTGTCCCCGGGACCGGGCATGGCTGCAGAAACGGTGCCGGACAGGGATGAATGGGCGGACATCAGCTTTTTGAGGTTTCCGCTGCCGCATCGCTCGCAATAGATCGTCATTTTGTCATTGGCAACAAGAATCTCAGCCACGTGGCCGCAATCGGCACATAAAAAATCGAAAAGTGGCATGCCTCCCTCCTTTTCCCTTCATTGTCTGCCATCGATATCGATCAGTGGGCGCAATCACCGATCTGAACGCCGTGATGGTGGCCGCACACCTGGCTTGGCTCGAACACCGGCAGGTTGCCTGCCTTGATCATCCCGGCATTTACGCCAACGGTTCCTTCAACGGCGCGATATACGACGATGCCGTCGTTGTTGAGTTTTTTCAAGGCGCCGCCGCCGATGCCTCCCACCACGACGCCATCCACCCGGCGCCCGCCCAGGGCATCCATGGGGTTGCAGGCGCCGTGCTGATGATCCTGGTCCGGGTTTTCGAAGGTCTCCACCGAATCTGTGTCCAGATCCACGAAAACAAAAAATGGTGCGGACCCGAAATGGCCGTGTACGTCGCTGTCGATACCTTTATTTTCAACTACTGGAAAAGCAATTTTCATCTTAATGGATCTCCCTTGCGCAAGGCCAATCGTTGCCTTGCTTCATGTTCGCTTCAGGTGAATAAAAAACCATGCTTCCGGAGGCAGTCAATCCAGTATAAACCGACCGACGTACCCTTGTCGATAATTGTCGTTTTATAGCTTAAAGTTCCGTTCGCGACAAGGCTTTCCTGGCAGGTGATGCAGCCCTCTCCTGCAACTGGACAAGAAGGGATAAAATCGAAGATATGGTTGCCTCGGCACCCCCCGTATGCTATATATTGGGCTCGTCGATAATGCTGGATGCTAACGCTGGACAAGATCGAATGCATCTATCCTTCTTATCCACCAACTTATTTGCCCCACTCGCGGGCCCCCCCCTGCAAAGCAATGCAGTACCCACACGCAATGGCCGGTCCGGTCCGGACGCGTCCTCGTCCATCCAGCAAACCAACCGAGCGCAGGAAACAACCCATGACCTCCAGGAGGTGCGATGATTTCGTCTTCCAAGAGCAAACGAAAAACCTTTGTGCTGGACACCAACATTATCCTTCACGACAGTTCCTGCATCAACCAGTTCGATGAACATGACATTGTCATCCCCATTGCCGTCATCGAAGAGCTTGACCGTTTTAAGAAGGGAAAAGAAATTTTGAACTGCAACGCCCGGGAGTTCGCCAGGGCCCTGGATGCCTTGACCGGGGACCGCATATTCAACGGCGGCGTGACCATCGGTCCCGGAAAAGGAAAAGTCACCGTCTGCCTGGACCGGGAGTTTCACGACAAACTCAAGACGAACTTCTCCCCTGACAAGCCGGACCACCACATTCTAAACGCCGCCTACCACATTGCTTGTGAAGTCGCCTTTGACCGGGTTTTTCTGGTCACCAAGGACGTCAACCTGCGCATGAAAGCCAAATCCATCGGTCTGATGGCCCAGGATTACAGTACCGATCGTGTCCAGTCGCCGGCCGATATCTACAAGGGCACCCGTGTGGTGGAAAACATACCCGCTGGCGTGATTGACCAGCTCTACGCCAAGCCCTTCGAAATGGACGCAGCCAGTCTGGAAGTTGCCGAGCCCCTGCTCTCCAACGAATACCTGATCATGAAAAACGGCAGCAAGTCCGCGCTGGGTGTGTTTATTCCCCAGACCCGATCCATTCGTCGCATCGACACCCAGTCCTGCTACGGCATCCGGCCCCGCAATGCAGAACAGTGCTTCGCCATAGACGCCCTGACGAATCCGGATGTGCCCCTGGTAACGATCACCGGCAAAGCCGGTACCGGCAAAACCCTTCTTGCACTGGCCGCGGCTTTAGAGAAACGGCGCTATTACCGGCAGATTTTCATCTCCCGGCCGTCGGTTCCGCTGAGCAACAAGGACATCGGTTTTCTGCCCGGCGACATCCAGTCCAAACTGGACCCCTACATGCAACCCCTCTATGACAACCTGTCGGTCATCGAAAGCAACCAGAACGGAAAAAACGGCAGCCGGCAGGGACGCCGGGTGAAAGAGCTGCTGGATGAGGAGAAGATCGTCATCACCCCCCTCTCCTACATTCGCGGCAGAAGTATAGTAAAAGTCTTTTTTATTGTCGATGAAGCCCAGAACCTCACTCCCCACGAGGTGAAGACGATCATCACCCGGGCCGGTGAAGGCACCAAAATCGTCTTCACCGGAGACATCTACCAGATCGATCATCCTTACCTGGACAGTCAGAGCAACGGGCTGAGCTACCTGATCGAGAAGATGAAAGGCCAAAATCTCTACACCCACATCAACCTGGAAAAGGGAGAGCGCAGCGAGCTTTCGGATCTGGCCATCAGCCTGCTTTAGCAACGGTTCAACGGTTCCTGGTTCCAGGTTCCCGGTTGGTCGGCCCTGGTCCTGCGTGCCGATGCATGGTCTGCAGTCAAGTCAAGGTTGACCATCAGGTCGCAACCGGCTAACCTGTCAGCCTAGCGCCGATGAAAGGCGATGAGGCGCAGGCAATCAGTCAAACCTGATCCGTATCGAACGTGCACACACCAATGACATCGAATGTAAACACTGAAGACTTCGCCAACCGGGCGGAGGCCGCCATAGCCATGCTGTCGCCCCTGCCCTATGCCGCCGACCCGCTGCCCGGCATCGGCGGTGCCATCAAGGCCACACCGGGACACTTTGTGGTCGAAGAGATCCTGCCCTATGCCGCCTGCGGCGAAGGGGAGCATGTTTATGTCACCTTCCGGCGAGCCGGATGGAACACCGCCGATGCCGCCCGGATCATGCAGAAACACCTGGGCCTGGCCCCTTCGGATGTGGGCTGGGGCGGCCGCAAGGACAAAATGGCGGTGGTCGTGCAAACCCTTTCCTTTCGATGCGGTGTCAATCATCCCCTGGCCGACGTGGAGAAGACTTTGGCCGACCTGCCCTTTGAAATTCTGGCCATCGACCGCCATCGCAACAAGATCAAGACCGGCCACGTGGCCGCCAACCGCTTCACCGTTGTCGTCAGCGATCCTGGACCCGATGCACTGCCCCGGGCGATTACCATCGCCGACCGGCTGAAGCGGACCGGCGTGCCCAACTTTTACGGTCCCCAGCGTTTCGGCTACGGCCTGCAGAACATCCGCCGGGGATTCACCCTTTTCTCGGCGAAAAAAAGGGCACGCAAGGACACGTTCATGGTGTCGGTGGTCCAGTCGGCGCTGTTCAACATATGGCTCAAGCGGCGCATGCAGGCCGGCGACTACCGCACCCTGCTGGCCGGAGACGTGGTTAAAAAGACCGACACGGGCGGCATGTTCACCGTCGACGACCTGGCCATCGAAGCCCCGCGCTTCAACGCCGGAGAAATTGTCTACACCGGGCCCATTTACGGATTCAAGATGAAACCGGCCATGCATGCGGCCGGTGAAATAGAAGCGGCGCTTTCCAGGCAATTCGCCCTCACCCCCGAGGACTTTAGACCTTACCGCTCCCCTGGATCGCGACGAGAAGCCATCCTGAACCTCACTGATCTGACCCTCGCTGAAGTGGAAGACGGACTGCGCCTCACCTTTACACTGCCGTCCGGAGTTTACGCCACAACCGTGTTGCGCGAATTCACCCGACCGTCCTGACGGTCGGCGATCGATCATCGCCCAATCAAGAGGAGTACGCCATGCCAAGACAGTTGATCAGCTCAGGCTCGCCATTTGAAAAGCCCATCGGTTTTTCCCGTGCCGTGAGAGTGGGCAATGCCATTGCCGTCTCGGGAACCGCCCCCATCGCACCTGGCGGCGGCACGGCCTACCCCGGCGACCTCTACCGCCAGACCCAAACCTGCCTTGAAATCATTAAAGATGCCGTCGAAAAAGCCGGCGGCCGCATGGAGGATGTTATCCGCACCCGCATCATGCTGGTCGACATCAACCGCTGGCAGGAAGCTGCCCGAGCCCACGGCGAGTTCTTCGGTGAGATCCGACCGGCCAGCACCTTTGTTCAGGTAAGTCGATTCATCGATGCAGACTGGCTGGTGGAGATCGAAGCGGATGGCGTGGTGGTGCAAGAACCGATTGCCTGATGGTCCAGCCGGACCCAGAGCAATCGCTGGTAAGCGGATAAGCTTGAAGCTGAAGTCTCAAAGTTGAAACCCAGGAACTTTAGAACCCTGGAACCCTGGAACCCTGAACCCAGAACCCAAAACCCTGAACCCTGAACCCTGAACCCTGAACCCTGAACCCAGAACCCTGAACCCTGAACCGGGATCGGCGAACGGGGGGGACTACCGGCGGGTCTTGCTGCGGAAGAGGCCGCCCAGAACGCTCATGCCGCTCTTCTTGGCGCCCTTC
>NZ_JBFELV010000397.1:0-4873 GCF_041551955.1 Desulfosarcina sp. | reverse complement strand
GTGGCCTTCCAGAAGTAGTTGACGAAGCCGCCCTCCGGGTTCTGGCTGCGTTTACGGAAGACCATGCGCATGGGCAGGCCCACCTCGAGATCTTCCATGGCGCAGTCGGTGAAATCAGCCATGAAGCGGCCGCCGCCGTCGAACTGGATCATGCCGTAGCAGTGCGGTGGGTCCACGGAGACGGCCAGCAGGTCCGCGGTGAATGTCTTGATGGTTGCCGAAACGTCGGCGAATTCGTAATCCTGCTGCGTACGCAGCGCCCCGCAGCCCGGGTTGACGCAGATGTCCATTTTGGGGAACTGGGCGGTGCCGCAGGCCTCGCAGCGTCCGCCCACCAACCCCAAGAGCATCTGCCGTTTGCGCCACAGTGCGGTCATGGCCGTCCGGGCGGGGGCTTCGGCACGAATGCCCATTTCCGTCTGAATCAGATTTCGGAACGTGAGAAACTTCGGATAATTGTCGATGGTCCTTTTGTTCTCCAGGCACCCCTTGACGCCGTCGCGGCTCTTCAGGTCGAGAATGTTTTCGGTCACCTTGAAATACAGGGCGTTGCACCCCTGGCCGAAACCGGCCACCAGGATCCGGTCGCCGGGGTTGGCCGTCTCAAGGGCTTTTGTGAGCATGAGCAGGCTGTGGGCCGTTCCGGTTTCCCCGCAGACATCGTGCAGGTTGTCGGCCACCTTGCCCTTGCCGGCGCCCAGCGTCTCAGCAATGTTGCGATGTTCGGCCTTGAAGAAGCAGGGAAATACCAGCTGGTCGACGTCGTCCACGGTGATGCTCAGCTTGTCCATCAGCCCGTTGACGGCTTCAGGGATAATTTTGGCATAGCCCTCGTCGCGGGCCCAGCGCTCTTCCCACATGGTGTCGTATCGATTTCCGGCGGCCCGGTAGTGGTCCACGAAGTCATAGGATACCGAGTGGCTGCCCAGAAATTCGGCGATGACGTTTTCGTCACCCACGAGTAGGGCGGCGGCGCCGTCGCCGAACCACATTTCGTAAAAATAGGCCGTTTTGGTTTCCCGGCAGTCGGCGGCGGCCACCAGAACCTGGTGTCGGTCACCGCCTTTCACGGCGTCCAAGGCGGTGATCAGGGCGCCGGTTCCCGCCTTTTGGGAGGCGGTGAAATCCGCGGTGAGGATATCGCTTCTCAGATTCAGGGCCGTGGCCACGATGCCGGCATTCTGGCGGTCGGCAAAGGGCAGGGTGGTCGACGCGAGGTAGAGGCCGTCGACCCGGGATCGGTCCACACCTGTCAGGCAGTCCCTGGCAGCGGCCACGGCCATGGTCAGGCTGTCTTCGTCCCAGTTGCACATGGATCGCTCGCCTTGGGCCACCATGACGACAGCCGGGGCAAACCAGCCCATGTTCTGAAGTATGGACATCCGATCCAGCCGGAGTCGGGGGATGTGGGCGCCGTAGGCAGTGATACCAACCATAACTACTCCTTAATGGGCGATTCCGTAAAACGCTCGATATCTGCGTTACGCTTCTTCCCTCGTCACTGCGGCGTACCGAAAGTACGCCTCATTCCTCGGGACTCGCAAGCCTTGATCTCGAACGTTTTACGAAATCGCCTGAGATGCATGTAAGTCACCCGTTTTTTATTCAATTCAATTTAAATAGCTTTTCGATCAGTTGGGATTTCATGATATCCCCGTTGATCTTCAGTTTGCCCGAAGTGTAAGCCTGCATGGGCGGCAGCTGGCCGTTCATCATCTTCAGAAAATCCGTGTCCGCCATTTTCAGGGTGCAGGATGGGCTGTCGTGGATCCCTTCCAACACCGTGCAGGTGCCATCCGTGATGGCGCAGTGCCACTCACCGGCGCCGGCGATGACATACTGGAATACCGCGTTCACACCGGCGGCCGCATCGGCCACGAAGGCGCCGGGCATGGCGTCGAACACCGCGGAAACCGAAGAAAAACCCTGCGATTCACCCGCTGGTGACGTTGCTGCCGGTTTTTGGCAGGCCGTCAGGACGTCGCTTACCTGGGCGGTGAGGTCGGGGTAGACCCTGCCGCCGGTCAGGTCAGCGAGCGCCTCCAGGTTTTCCATGACCGATTCAGGCGAGGGGACTTGACCCGCTGCGGCCAACACCTTGCCCGGGCCGGTAACCACCGCCGCCCGGTTGAAGAAGCCCAGACCGGCGTTGTAAATGTTGCCGCTGACCGGGCACTGGTCAGCGCACAGGTAGAGCACCAGGGGGGAGACGAATTCGGGTTTGGAACGGGCAGCCAATTCCGGCGGCATCACGTCTTCGGTCAGTCGGGAGGCGGCGATGGGGGCCACCGTGTTGACCTTGATGCCGTATTTCTCTCCCTCGAGCTTCAAGGTGTTCATCAATCCCACCAGGCCCATCTTGGCCGCCGCGTAGTTGGCCTGGCCGAAGTTGCCGTAGAGGCCGGCCGCCGAAGTGGTCATGACAATGCGGCCGTAGCCCTTTTCCTTCATGACGGCGAACGCGGGCTGGGTGACGTTGTAGGCACCCTTCAGGTGGACGTCCAGCACGGCGCGCCAGGCTTCCGGCGCCATTTTAATAAAACTCTTGTCCCGCAAAATACCGGCGTTGTTGATCAGAATATCAACGCTGCCGAATGCGTCGAGGGCGGCTTGGACGATGCTGGCGCCCCCGTCGACAGTGGACACGTCGTCATAGTTGGCCACGGCCTCACCGCCGGCAGCCCGAATCTCTTCGACGACGCGGTCGGCCGGTGAAGATGAACCGTCACCGGTTCCGTCCCGGCTGCCGCCCAGGTCGTTGACCAGGACCCGGGCACCCCGCCGGGCCAGCTCGAGGGCATAGGTTCGACCCAGGCCCGCGCCGGCACCGGTGACCAGCGCCACCCGGTCGTCGAAGCGGATCTCGTTTTTGGGGATGTCACCGTACTCGAATTCACCGTTGTCGATGACCGTCTGACCGTTTTCGGCATTGACGGTGCGCCAGACGGCCTTGCCCGCAGCGGTCTTCCAGATCATGGTCTTGATGGGAACGCCCGGGTAGAGGGCCTTTGAAAAGCGGCAGGCCAAGCGACGAACCAGCTCGGGACGGCCCGGTACCAGGCTGGCGATCAATGCCCGGCAGGCAAACCCGTGGGTGCACAGCCCGTGCATGATGGGCATGTCGAACCCGGACATCCTGGCGAATTCCGGATCCACGTGAAGGTGGAAGATGTCTCCGGATAGCCGGTAGAGCAGCGGCTGATTCGGTGAGGGGGATGCCTCCACCACGAAATCGGGCTCGCTGTCGGGAAATTTTACGGGGGGCTGGTGGCGGTCTTTGCCGCCGAAACCGCCGTCCAGGCGCCCGAAAATGGTGATGGTGCTGGTGAAGAGTTTTTGCCCGTCGGCCAGGGCGGTATCACTTTGGGCCACGATCAGTGCGCCCTTCTCCGCACCCTTGTCGTAGTGGTCCACGATTTTGCCCGTGGTGATCAGTTTCCCCTCGGTAGGCATGGGGTTGTGGAAGGTCAATTCCTGCTCCCCGTGAAGGACACCCGCCAGGTTTATGTTGGAAGCGGTGGCCGCCTGGAAGAAAAAATCGAAGATCAGGGCAATGGCGAAACTGGGGATGACCTTGAGGTCTTTTTCATAGCAGTAGTCCAGTTCGGAAAACCCCGCACCGACCCCCAACGCATAAAGAACTGCATCTTTCCACGTGTAGTCCCGAGTCATCGGGCCGATGGGTTTACCGATGGCATCCATGTTCAGCGCCATGGTGGTCCCTCCTTGCCTGTAAGGTGATTGGATCCGTCAGATTTTTTATCGGTCTGTCGGCCAGTTGGCCTCGTCGCTCATTTTTCTTGCCGGTTTTCGGGTATTTTTAACCCATTGTCGCCGGATCTGCCTGTAAAGGCAGGAATCAGCAGAAACTTCAAGGTTTCTTTGACCACATCCAGGTAAGCGGCTTGGTCCACGCCCAGGATGGGGCGGAAGAAGCTCTCGCCGGAAATAAAGCTGAGCACGGCGTTCCACAGGGTCATGATGCGTGCCTTGGCCTGGGGGGTCACATGCCGCTTGTCGATGGCCAGTCCCATGGCGATGGCGATGTTGGCGAGGTGGCCGGCCACCTTTTCGTCCAGGCTGACTTCTGTTTTTGATTTGCTGAAATAGCCCAGCAGCAGCAGGTTCGACGCATCGGGGGTCTCGTGAAGGTAGTCGCACATGACATCGATGGCGATGGCGAGGCGATCGGCTAGGCTTTTGCCTCTGGCCAGCCTTTCGATGACCTTGAACTGCGCCTCGATTCCCTCGTTGAGATCGATGATGACCGCCTCGTACAGGTCGGCCTTCTCTCCCCAGTGATAGTACAAGGTGGAGATGTCGATGCCCACCGCCTTGGCGATCATGCGGGTGGTGGTGCCCTGATATCCGTATTCGCCGAACAGCCGGCGGGCGGCAGTCAATATCCGGGCCTTGTTGGAGTCTGGGTTTTTTCTGGCTTTATCTAGAGGTGACGGCATGGGACGATCAGGCTCCCGGGCGCATGGAAGCGTTTACAAAAAGTAGCCCATCTAATGTTTCCATCATTTGATGGATTATTAAGCGAGGCATCATGTATTGTCAACGGCTTTTTTCTTTTAATAATGAAACTTGACGGTCCCGTAAAAATTTGGGATTCCCTTTTTGCTGTCGTCCCCGCGAAGGCGGGGATCCAGTGTTATCAGATAGTTATAGATATCGCTAATGCTTCACTGCGTGCACCCGCCTTCGCGGGAATGACACGACAGGGGACTTTTTTTGGGTTCATAAAAACTTGATAACCCCTTAAAAAAGTCGCATTTCAGACCGATTCGAAAAAACTCGAGATCAAGGCTTGTGAATCTTTAGGAATACCGCTATCGCGGGTGCCGTAGGCAGCGTACTTACGGTACGC
>NZ_JBFELV010000396.1:0-4874 GCF_041551955.1 Desulfosarcina sp. | reverse complement strand
TTAAAACGACCGTGGATAAGCTTGAAGCCACGCAAAAAAGTTGGGAGGGTGAAAAAGCAGCCGCGGAACGGCTCCGTCGACAGCTTGCCGGCGTCATGAAGGAACTTGAGAAGGCCAAGGCTGATTTAGCCGGTGCGAACCAGGCCATCTCTACGCTCAAATCAACGGTTCCGGCGCAGCCCGCACCACCCATCTCGGCGCCCGCACCGGCCACCCCACCGGTTGTGGTGCCATCCACCGATACCGCCCAACCCCAAGGTTTCCCGTCTCCATCGATCCCACAATCAGGCGCCTCTTCCGTGTCCCCGCCGGCACCCATCCCCGCTCCGACAGACACACCGGCCACGATCGCACCTGCGTCTTCAGCGACACCAACCCCGGCACCACCTGCCGTGAAGCCCAGCAAACCGGCCGCCACGACAACGCCACCCGCAGCGGCTCCTCAGCCGCCCGACAGCACGCCCCCGCTGACCGAAGAGACCATTGCGGACTCACCGCAGGCGCCGCCGGCAACGGCGGCTCCAGTTGTCGATTAATTGAACATCCTCAACAGATCAATTCGAGGTTCAAATCAAACGGCGACCGTCTGATCCGATCCTATGACCGGGAATGATTTGACGATCGAATTCGATAATTGTCGCTTCCACTGCTCAGGTTTTCCCCCTCCCAACCGATATTTAAATCAAATCTGAAAATCAAATGAGGAGAATGGGCTTATGAAAGCTGACAATCTGGTCTTTCTGGAGAATCTGGAATGGTTTGACGAGAGTGGCAAGCAGTTGGTTCATCGCCTGCCTGAAAAAGGGTCTGGGGAGATTAAATGGGGGGCACAACTCACCGTCCGGGAAAGTCAGGCGGGTGTCTTTTTCTATAAGGGCAAAGCGGTCGAAGCCTTCGGCGCCGGCCGTCATACGCTGAAAACCGGCAATATTCCCATTCTTACCAAAATTGCGAGTTTGCCCTGGGGCATGTCCAGTCCGCTGCGGGCCGAAATGTATTTCGTCAACATGAAGGTCTTCACCAATCTGAAATGGGGCACCCGTGATCCGGTTGCCTTCAAGGATGACCAACTGGGGCTGATCCGACTGCGGGCATTTGGTGTTTTCAACCTGCGGGTGGTCCAACCGGTGCTGTTCATCAACACCATGGTGGGCACCCAGGGTATGTTCACCACCGAAGCCATCGAAGAGTACCTCAACCGGGTCATCGTTTCTCGATTTAACGACTTCATGGGCGAAAGCATAGACTCAATCCTTAACCTGCCAGCCAAATACGATGAGCTTTCTGAAGGCCTGTCCAAAAGACTCCAGGACGATTTCCGACATTTCGGCCTGGGCCTGACCCATCTCTACATGAACGCCATCACCCCTCCGCCGGAGGTGCAAAAGGCCATCGACGACCGCAGTCGAATGGGGGTTATCGACGACATGAACAAGCTCATGCAAATGAAGTCCGCCATGGCTATGGAAAAGGCATCCGAAGCCGATGGCGATGGCAGTATGGGTATGGGCACCAGTTTGGGATTGATGATGCCGGCCATGTTCGCCCAGTATTTCAATGCGTCGGGCAAAACCCCTCAGCTCGGCGGAGCGGCTGCGCCGGAGACGGAACAGGCGACCTGCCAGGAGTGCCGATGCAACATTCCGATATCGGCCAAGTTCTGCCCCATGTGTGGTCACCAGCAGTTGGTTTTTATCGAATGCGGCCAATGCGGGAAAAACCTGGCGCCCAATGCGAATTTTTGTTCCCGCTGCGGCCACCCGGTTGAAGAAAAACCCAAACCCGTCTTTTGTGCAAAATGCGGTGCCGAAAATCTGGCTGGTTCAAAATTCTGCACCCAGTGCGGAGAATCCTATTAATTTTCTCATCCAACATCAATGCCCTCAGTGCGGTGCACCGGCAACGCTCAACGAAACGGATCGGCTGTTTCAGTGTGCGTTCTGCAAAGTGAGTTCCTATCTCGTTGAACGCAGCTACTTTCGGTATTTGCTGCCCCACAATGCCCCGGACAACCAGGAACTGGTTTACTTTCCCTTCTGGCGTTTCAAGGGTATGATTTTTTCCTGTCTGCCTTCCGGCATCCAGAATCGTTTTGTGGATGTCAGCCAGCAGGCCGTTCAATCGGCGCATTTCCCCGTATCTGTCGGTCTTCGCAGCCAGGCCATGAAACTGCGTTTTGTCAGCCCGGAGGCCGCGGGCTATTTCATCAAGCCAACCCTGCCCTTTCCGCAGCTGATGGAAAGGTTTCTCACGCGCTTCAACCTCCATCTGCCTGGGCCGATTCTGCACCAAAGCCACATCGGTGAATCGGTGAGCCTGATCTACGCCCCCTTCTACGTTGGCGAGCGGATCATGGATGCCGTGCTGAATCGACCGGCGTCATCAGAGCTGGCTGAACCCTTTGAACTAAGCCGGCTCCCAGGCGGTCCGGCGAACTGGCGCCTCCGCTTCATCCCTACGCTTTGCCCGAACTGCGGGTGGGACTTGCAGGGAGGTCGGGACGCCTTAGTCCTTCACTGCAAGAATTGTGAGTCCATGTGGCAGGCGTCAAAACAGGGGTTGTCACGGGTCAACGTGGCCCATCTGCCGAATCCTGAAGATGAAAATACCATTTACCTGCCCTTTTGGCGTATCGAGGCCGCTGTGTCCGGTATCGATCTGAACAGTTATGCCGATCTGGTGCAGGTGGCGAATCTACCCAAGGCAATCCAACCCGAATGGGACCGGATCCCCTTCCACTTCTGGGGTCCGGCCTTCAAAATTCGTCCCCGTAGTTTTTTGCGCTTAACCCACCACATCACCATTTCCCAGCCCCGGAATCATCTAACTGCCCGGGTGCCAAAAGGAAACATGCATCCGGTGAACCTGCCGGTATCCGAATCCGTCGAGACCCTGAAATTGAACCTGACCGGACTGCTGCGTCCCAAAAAAATAGTGCAAGATCGCATACACCACATTCAGGTCAAACCGCGCCGCTATCTGCTGGCGTATCTTCCCTTTGAAATACGCCACCATGACCTGGTTCAACCCACATTCAACATCGCCGTTAATCAAAACCAGCTCGGATTGGCCGGGAATCTGTAATTCTCACATGCCCGGTTCGGCCATCGGTTGTCCAACGGATTTTTCCTTGAAACCACACCTTTTTCCAGGTAACCTTTTCAAAACAGTTCCGGCCGTTATAAACTTATTTTTTGCCACCCGTCGGCGTTTTTTTCAGCAACCCAAGGAGCAGATATGGCCAAGCCTTTACCCAATCAATTGCTGCGGCGGTCTTTCGTCAAAACCGTCTTGCGCCGCCTGATCGCCCTGATCACGTCTGTCGGGTTGATCTACGGCATGGTTGCCCTCGTCTATGCCACCAAAACCATCTTTAAGGTCAAGATGAACTATGCGGTCGTACTGGAACGATTCGGTGGGGTCCGCCAGGCGGTGACCGATGTGGGCTGGCATGCCCGCCTGCCCTATTTCACCCGCATCGAGCAGGAGGTGCCGCTGATGAACCAGACCCTCCAACTGGGCGGTACCCCGGCGCCCATGCGAATCATTTCCAAAGGCAACGTGGCCCTATGGACCTCCGGAGTGCTCACCTATCGAATCCGCGACCTGAATACGTGGGCCATTGAAAACCTGAACCCCCTGGATTTATTGCAGGGCGACTACGACGGCATCGTCAAAGACATTCTGCAGGCCCAGCAGGTTGATCGGCTGATCAGTGACCGTGAAACCATCAAAGAGGTGATCTTCACGGCCTTGAAATCGCGCCCCATCAATATCGGCGGCCCCACCATCGAAAAGAAATACGGCGTTGAGGTCGTCAGCTTCGTGCTCAAAGAGACCCGCTTCGGCGACAAACTGGTGGAGGCCTCCGAAGAGAAAAAACGCCGCGAACTGATTGCCGAAGCCGACAATTACGCGGCAGACCAGGAGGCCAGCCGTATCCGTAAACTCTATGCCGCTTATATGGGCGGCATCCAGGACCTGCAACGCACGCTGGGACGAGAGGATGGTTCCACCGACACCGCGCTGCTTGAATTCCTCACCCAGCAAAAATGGGCCACCGCCTATGAGAAGCATCAGCTGGGACAAAATACTGTGGTCATCCAGAATACTCAGGGAAACACACCGGCAATCGCCCTTCCCGCATTCAATTCCGCCAAGCGGCCGGAGGGAGGAAAAGATGGCCAGACGGCTGACTAGAGCGATCACCTACGTCCAACTGCCGGAAAGCCGGATTCGAGAGATCAAAGACTTGGTGGCCGCCTGGCCCCAGGAAACCAAATCGTTCATGCGTGCACGGCTCAATCAATATCGTCCGCCCATGGGTCTGATCAACGGCGTTCTGGAGACGGCCCTCTCCTTTTTTATGGACGCTCCTGAAAAACGATTCAACGTACTTAAGGACCCGGATATCCTCACCGACTGGCAAAAACGGTTTGAAATTTCGGGCCACACCAACCCTCAAGATGCCTGGAACAAGATACTGGAAAAAGAGGTGTCCGCCAAAGATTACCAGTACCTGCTCTCTCTTCTCGACAAGGAACTGGTCGACGTGCACATTCCCGTCGAACTCCACGATCTCTTCGAAAAAGTGTATCGTGCCCACCTGCGAAAAGAGTACATTTCAGACGCCAGCGTTCCCAAGGCGGCATTGCTTCTGTTTGTCGGGCCATCCGGAAGCGGCAAGACCTCAACCGTGTCCCATGCCATTGAGCGCATCATTTTTGGAAACGATGTGCTGCCGGAGGTGGACCTTCACCGCAAAAAAGAAGAGGTGCTTGCCGGGGAACCGTTTTGGAAGACCATTGAAGAAATCGATCCCACGCTTGCCATCGAAATGTCCCGGCGGAAAAAAGTGAAGTTTTACAAACGGC
>NZ_JBFELV010000395.1:0-4876 GCF_041551955.1 Desulfosarcina sp. | reverse complement strand
TGGCCTTTCCTAACGACTTGGCCAGATCCGGCAGCTTCTTGGGCCCGATGACGATCAGGGCCACCGCCAGAATCAGGATCATTTCCGGCATTCCGATACCGAACATGATTGTCTCCTTTACTGCGCTAAACGTGCATGCCTGCTAAAATGGGCAACACTACTGGTTTTGACAGGGGGTGTCAAGACTAAGGCACGACGCTATTTAGCGAAATCAGGGGCAAAATCAATTCCTGCGGGAGCACGGGTTAGGGCCTCTCGGGAACCAGCACCAACAGGAAAAACGTCCCTTTGTGCTGCATGTGGCCAGCAGCAATCTCCGCGTAAGGTCCGTTGCCCCAGAAGATGTCCACCCGTCCCGGCCCCCGGATGGCCCCGCCGGTATCCTGATTCAGGGCAAAGGCCGAAAAATCCATCCACCGGTCGATGCGGCCGCTGCCGTCCACCACCGGGATCTGCGTTTGCAGAAAGGCCGGCGCAGCCATGGGAAACACCCGGCGATCCACGGCAACGGATCGCCCCGGTGTCAAGTCCACGCCAATGGCGCCGATGGGTCCGGATGCTTCGGTTTTGAAAAATACGTAACTGGGGTTATGGTTGAGCACTGCGTCGACCTCGGCCGGATGCGCTTGCAGATAGGCCTTGAGCCGCTGCATGGACATCTCCTCGGCCGGGATTTTGCCCTGGTCGATGAGCAGCCGGCCGATGCTGCGGTAGGGCTGTCCGTTGGAGCCGTGGTAGTGCACCCGAATGAATGAACCGTTGGCCAGGTAGATCCGTCCGGAGCCTTGAATCTGTAAAAAAAACAAATCGATTCGGTCATCCACCCAGGCGAGGGGTGGCGCTTTTTGAGCAAAGCCGGTGTCCGCCTCGATCGCCTGCCGATCCGGGTAGGGCACCAAGGTGTTGCCCTGGAGGCGGCCGACGATGCGCTTGCCCTTGAGGTCTTGCGAAAAAAGAGAGAGGTCGATCACCATCAAATCACCGGGCATGGCGTGCACCGGATAGCGGTAGCGGGCGTCGGGGGTCATGCTTCCCTGGAGGTGGGGTTCATAGTAGCCGGTAAACAACACCTGTCCGCTGTCCGGCCCCCCGCTTGACCGATACACCCGGTATCGGTCGGCTATAAACCGGTTGACCGCTGCCGGTTCGGGCCTTGTTTCCACGAAAGCCTGCAGTGTCTCCAGCGACCGAATCAGGTGAAGGGCGCTGTATGTGTCCTCTCCGAAGCGGAAGGTGCGCTCGGCAGGCACCCGGTTGAGATATTCCAGGCTTTTGCCGATGCCGTAAGAAAGGTTGTCCAGAAACAGATCGTCTGAAAAATCGGGATACTCCTCCACGGCCAGTCGGACCAATGATGCCGCAGGCTTGGCGGGAGGTTTGGGAAAAAAGGCGCAACCCGCGGCCATAAAAAGGGTCACCCCAAAGGCGACCCGCTTAACCGCAGAACAGAATCGGTCTGTTTTATTCATGGGTGGTGTTTTCCCTGACGAACGTGCCGCTCTTTCCACCGGTTTTTTTGAGCAGGCGGACGTCGGTGATGGTCATGGCTTTGTCGACGGCCTTGCACATGTCGTAGAGGGTAAGCGCCGCCACGCAAACGGCTGTGAGCGCCTCCATTTCAACCCCCGTCTGGTCGACAATACGCGCCGTCCCCTCGATGCGGATGGTGTGACTGGAAGCGTCCGGAAAAAAATCCACCTGCACGTGGGTCAGGTTCAAGGGGTGGCACATGGGGATCAGGTCAGCGGTCTTTTTAGCTGCCATCACCCCCGCAATGCGGGCTGTCTCCAAAACATTGCCCTTGGACACCGTGCCGGCAGCAATGCGCTGGAACGTCTCCGCGGACATAAGGACCACGGCCTGTGCCACAGCGGTCCGCTGGGATGTTTTTTTTTGGGTCACGTCCACCATGCGCACGCGGCCCTTGTCATCGATGTGGGTCAGTTCGGACATGCATCCCTCCCGGTCCTGGAACGATCTAAGAAAAAAACTCGGTTTTGGCGGTCACCGTCGTCTTAATGGCGTTCAGGGTATCGGTCAGGGCATCGATGACATTCTCCCGGACGTCGCCGGCCACCACCAGCAGCATCACATCATCCCCTATGGAAAGGTCAGCATCGGCGGCAATCTCCACCTGGATATCCACGATGCCCGGACGAGATCGGTGTTCGTCAAGCACCTTGGCCAGTCGCTGACGATCCACGGCCACCCGCAGCCCCGTCACCTTTCGGCCGTCGCGGGACGTCCCTCGAACCACTCCGTTGTGGCACAGAATCATGCCTACCCGGTCGTAGGCCGGATGGGTTTTAATCTTGGAAATTAATCGGCTCGCATTCATTTTCCCGTTCACTCCTCAACCATTTTGCTTATGTATGGCTTCCGCCCGCACCAGATCCGCAGGCGAGTTGACATTGAAAAAAGAGACCAGTTCCGGATCCTCCCTTCTCAGGGCGGCCTCGTCAACCGTTTTCACCCGCAACTTTCGAAACAACCCCTGGATCTTCAACAGATCCCGCTCCAACTGCCACACCATGGCCGGCAGGCAGGTTTTTTTGTACACGGCGAACATCGGCTCGTAGCCGGCCGATGTGGATGGAATGACGATATCCGCTTTGGGCGTAACCGTGTCCAGCAATCGCTGTATCAATGCGACCTTGATAAAAGGCGTATCGCAGGCGACGAAAAAAGCGTGTTCATGGGCAGCGGCGAACAGGCCCGCATGAAGGCCGTTGAGCGAACTGCGCACTGAATAGTGGTCGGTAACGATCAGGGCATCGACGTCCATGTAGGCAGCCGGGTCGTTCGTCACCAGAACGATCTGCTCGAACAGCCCGAGGTAGACCTCCAGGAGGCGGTCCACGATCCGCTTCCCGCCGATGCGGATGAAGGCCTTGTTTTGTCCGTCGAACCGTTTGTTTAGACCGCCGGCGAGGATCACGCCGGTACAGGGTAACGCCATAAAAGAGCTCCGGTTGAAACGCGTTCAATAGACCACATGGTTCTTGAAACGACGATCTATTTTGCAGTTGACCATAGAAAAAAGCCTTTTTAAATGCAAGGATATTCACTTGCCATGATGTGGGCCATGGGTTAGATATTGTCCAATCAGAAACGGCATCTTGTCGCCGAGGCCAGCGTGCTTTACGATTGGGACCTGAACCCGAATCTGCCCTTTCTGGATGGATCCTTGAACGTTGAACGTGCATCCGCGACAGATGGGGCACTTGAACTTGAAATCGATCGCACCCTTCTCGTGGCGTGTCGGTCGGCAAACGTTACAACAAGGCAGGTATAACCGATGGGCGTAAACCAGCATCGACAATCGGCACCGGCTTCGGTCGGTGTCGGCATCCTGTCGGTTTCCACCACCCGGGGAATCGAAAAGGACGAGAGCGGTCAATGGATGGCCCGGCGGGCCAAAAAAGAGGGGCACGACGTCCGGTTCCACCAGGTGGTCACCGACGACATCACCGCCATTCGCGATGCCGCATTGTGGGCCATCCGCAACCACGGCCTTCAGGCCCTGCTGATCACCGGCGGCACCGGCATCACGCCAACAGATGTCACCATCGAAGCCATCAAACCCTTGTTTTCCAAGGAGATGACCGCATTTGGGGCCATCTTTGCCCAGCTCAGCTACGAAGAGATCGATGCCGCTGCCATCCTCTCTCGCGCAGCGGCCGGCGTTGTCGGCGGCACCGTGGTCTTCTGCATGCCCGGCAGCAAAAAAGCCTGTCAGCTGGCCTGTAGGGCGCTGATTTTTCCAGAGCTGGGGCATGTGGTGGCCCATATTAAATAGCGCCCACCCACAAATAGCATCTTTCGGCCCAGGCCGGCGTTCTCGCTCAGTTGAAATCCTCGACGTAGCACTGCTACGCCTCCGGTTTCAACCTCGCTGCGGCCTTGGCCTGAACCAAAATCTACCATTTGCGGATAGACACCATATAAAGATGAAGAAGCTGACTGAGATAGAAAAACCCGGAATCGCACCGCTGACCGTCAAAGCGCTGCAGACAGCCGTAGACAAGTGGATCAAAACCTACGGCGTGCGTTACTTTGCCGAAATGACCAACTTGGCCGTGCTCATGGAAGAAGTCGGGGAGCTGGCCCGGATCATTTCCCGGACCTACGGAGAGCAAAGCTTCAAGGGAACGGGCAGCGCAACGGAGCTCGGCGACGAACTGGCCGACGTGCTCTTAGTTCTCGTATGCATCGCCAACCAGACCGGGGTGGACCTGGAAGCCGCTATTTCCAAAAACCTGCAAAAAAAGACGGCTCGGGACAGCCGCCGCCATCGAAACAACCCCAAGTTGACGTCTGGACTATAATCCATGGTCTGCGGCCATTTTGCAGATCGTTTTCTGCTGTGTGGCCGTGAGCGGACAAAAAGGCGAGTTGTCGTAAGTCGTGTCCTGGTTTTCCACCACGAGAACCATGGCCTCCGGGCTGAGTGTGTGCGTGTGCCAGACCGCTTTTTTGACATTATAGATCGTGTGGGGCGCCATGGGCTGCGCATGGATGACGGTGATGGAATCATCGCCTTCGCCCACATACAGAATGCACCGCCCCCGCAGCAGCACGAACACCTCATCGGTAGCATTGTGGCGCTGCATGGCCGTTATGTTTTCCGGCCTCAGCTCGTCGCTGTAATTCAAAATGGCCACCCGCCAGGCACCAAAATCGACCAGCGGGCGATATCCCGTCTCCGTGTGGGTGCGGACGTCCAGCAGGGTTTCAGGAATGGTCATGGCCGGCGCCTTCATGCTTGGGGAGGAAGCGCCTGGGCAAAGCCGCGCGCTTTTTTCAGCCAGCCGGTCAGGGCCTCGTCGGCTTCAATGCCGTTCGGCTCGACCATCACCCAGCCTTTCATGGGCCG
>NZ_JBFELV010000394.1:0-4912 GCF_041551955.1 Desulfosarcina sp. | reverse complement strand
CACAACCTTTGTTGTAAATACAATTTTTGTTGTATTCGCCCACCCCTCTCCCACTTTCCACCGGTATCAGCGGCATGCCACCTATCTCTTGGGGCATGGATGCCAAGACCCACAACCTAAGTTGTGAGCTTCTTCACCCCGACCAATTCTAACTTTTTAAAAAATTATATAAAAATCAATTGGTTAAAAAGATTTTCAGCGATGGCACGAACCTTGTTAAGGTATAAGATGAAGCCCATTCAATTCATTCAAAAAATTCAATGAATGGCGTTCATTAACCCACAGGTCAAGGATGGAGAGGCGGGTCATATGATTTCCCGAGCAACGATGCTGCTTTGCAAAACCGAGATGGTCGGCCATGAGTTCGTCAATTCACTGGCGTCCGTCCGGTCCCTGTCCGAGTTGCTGGTTGACTATCCCGGGCTGAATGCCTGCGACCGAACCCAATGTTTGAATATCATTCGAGAAGAAACGGAGCGGTTGATCCGGCTGATGGAGCAACTGAACCTGGCGTCCAACACCGGTGGGTCCTTATGCCCCCCCGACAATCTGACAACGATTGGTTGAGGTTTAATTAACTTTTTTACGGAGAAAGCCATGAACGAGATTAAGAACAGAGGCTGGAGCGTAACCATGGCCGGGTTGGGGATCAACCTGGCACTGGGTATCCTTTACACCTGGAGCATATTCAAGCAAGCCATCAAGGAGTCGGTAATGGCCAAAGACGGGGTGTTCGACTGGGATATTGCCTCGCTAAACGATCCATATGCCGTTTGTTGCCTGATGTTCACGGTGGCCATGGTCTTTGCCGGTCGGATTCAGGACAAACTCAGCCCACGCGTGACCGCTGTGATCGGCGGGCTTCTCACCGGTGCCGGGCTGATCGTCATCTCCCAGTCCAACGCCCTTTCCGCCTGGATCCTGGGCTTCGGCGTCCTAACCGGTCTGGGGCTCGGATTCGGGTATGCGTCGGCCACGCCGCCGGCCATTAAATGGTTTCCTGCCTCCAAAACAGGCATGATCGCCGGCATCGTCGTTGCCGGGTTCGGCCTGGCCTCCGTATACATCGCCCCGTTGGCCAATTTTCTAATCGCCAAATTCGGTCTCAGCCAGTCGATGCTTATATTCGGTGTCGCTTTCATGGCCGTGGTGTGCATCTTGTCCATGTTCCTGGTCAACCCCCCCCAAGGGTATGTGCCCGCAAACGCGGCGTCCACGAACAAGGGCGCTGTCGCGCCGCCTCCACCGGTCAATTATTATCCGATGCAAATGCTTAAAACCGCTGCATTTTACAAATTATGGGTCATGTATTTCATCGGTGCCGGTGCAGCGCTGATTATCATCGGCGGCGTCGCCGGCATGGCCAAAAAGAGCATGGGTGACCTGGCCTGGGTCGTCGTGGCGCTGATGGCCGTCGGCAATGCTGGCGGGCGGATCGTGGCCGGGGTGGTATCCGACAAGATCGGCCGCACCAGAACCCTGCTTATCACGATGAGCCTGCAGTCCGCGGTCATCTTTTCCCTGTTGTTCATCGGTGAATCCGAAGCCATCCTGCTGATGGCCGCTGCTACCATGGTGGGGTTCAATTACGGCACCAACCTCTCCTTGTTTCCATCGGCCACCAAAGACTACTTTGGTCTTAAAAATTTTGGCATTAACTATGGGTTGGTCTTTTCGGCCTGGGGAATCGCCGGCTTCATCTTCCCCCGCGTATCGCAGATGATCGTGGCCAGTACCGGTTCACCGCAAACCGCCTACATCATGTGCAGCGTCCTTTTGTTAGTCAGCGCCCTGATGTCGCTGATGACCAAAGCGCCTGAGGAATCAACCCAGAGACCCTCGATTTGGGGTCAGTTCAAGGAGCAACTTGCCTTCGCGCGGGCCCAACCCGTCGACGTCTATATGGGCGCCCGGCATATTTGATGATTCGGTGATGGGTCCATCGGCCTGAAGGCAAGGCTGTTCGACCAGAAAAAAAATGAGCGCGAGGAGATCGCTCCAGTTTCCTGCCGGCTGGGCGATCTTCCTTTTTTCCGGGGTCAGGTTATCCACAAGCGATGAGAAATAGCGGTAGGAACAGCAACAGCGCCACCACTTCATACCACCATACGAACGCCTGTTTATCCGCTATATCGATGTCGCCAGACACATGCACTCAACCGGCAAAGGATGGTGCGTCTAATCGACGCATGCGCCCGTGACACTTAATACAATAATGTCATAAATATGTTTAGAATAATTCAATCCTGTAACATTTGTCTGATTTGCCACTGTGTGGAGACAACCCTAACATTCTTAAAATAAACAACAATTTTACAATAGGACGCTTTATTTTCATTCGGCCTTAATTTTGCTTTGATTGAAATCAGGCAGCAAGGCAGCGGCAGCGCTTCCTGCTTGCTGTCCTACGCAGGGGTAGTTTACCAAGCGTTTATTATCCAACCGGTGCCGCATTAACAATCCCGTTGACCGGCATTATATCAGCGTTCAACAAACCAGAAGTCGAAGGAGGGTTGTCATGGAAGGCAATGTCGAAAAGAGGCCCTTGACCACTGGCGATGAAGCGGTTTTTTCGGGCTGCTGCAGCCAGTGCGGTGGTGTCATTCACACGGGAAGGGAATTGGTGTTGGATGACCAGCAGATTCTGTGTGAAGGATGCTACCGCTTCATGGTCAATCCGGATACCGGGGGTGATATCCCATCAAAATGGTTCTAACCCCCGATCGAAGAATGGTCTGACCCTCCCTGTGGATTCCTCGCCAAGTCTGCATCCTGTTGCCGGAACAGCTGATCCTTGAACATGGAGGGGCTTTGCATATACAGCGCAAAGGCCTCTTGGAATCCGAGGTTGTCTACCAGTTGTATACCCCTGTCCCGATGCCGGTACTGATGAAGGGATGGCACTGCCGGCCGCACTTCCCCGGCGAGGGAAACCGGAGTGACCATGTGGTGTTGGTTGCAATATCGCTCGAGTACACGGTTTACCAATCCGCCCACCACCGCCTCTTCCACGGCCATCCACGCTTCGGCCAGACGCTGGGCGGCAAATAGGTTCTGCGGCGGATGGTGCTTCATGGATGCCGCAATTTCACGGTCCGTTGCCTTTCCCAGTTGATAGTGCAGGGTTTCTTCAACCGGTATCGACATGAGGGTGTAAAGGTTCTCGGTGTTGTTTTGCCAAATCGTATAGGATTTTCGTGACAATTCGAACTGCCCTGAGGCTATCGATCGGATCTCCAGGTCCACCGCGCCCAGGTGGTTGGAGAATATGGCGCCGGAGGCTTTGTACTTAACGCTTCGACCGGATTCTGCGGTCAACCGGCAGACGGCCCGATAATCTTTTGCCAGGCGATGAACCAGGAAAGCCGATATCCCGCTCTGCGACAGCGGCGGGTAGCTCTCTTTCGGGCTGGAAATGGCCGCATAGCAGTTGTCCATCTCGTTCATCTCAAAGAGATACGCGGTAATGTCCTGGCAATAGCGGTGGTAAGCATCCGCATGATCTTCTTGCAACTGAGGGACGAACATCAGGCGGACCTGGATGTCTTCCACCGACAGTCTGACCTTTTTTTCGAACCCGATTTTTTTCCTGACCAGATCCAACATCTCCTTGCGCTGACCCAACTGGCGTTGGATGTGCTGCGCCACCTCGGGGTCCGGATCAGCGACAAAATCCCGAAATACCAACATCGGGCCTTCCCGTTCGGCCATATGGGGAATGGTCGAGACCAATTCAAGGTCGTCCTGCAGGGCTGAAGAAGCAACCTGAACCGGCGCAAGCACCCAGCCGGCGAGCCCTAAGATGCCCAGACGCATCGCCTGACGCCGCGTCAAGCCCCCGTTTTCCATCAATGGTGTATTCAGCTGATTCATGATTGCGCTATCGGCATTTTTTAGGATCCCTTAATCACGATTCGCTCGCATCAACGGACAAAAGGTCTTTTTTTCCAAATTAATCCTTCATTATTCATGACCATGTGAGATCAGCAGGGTGCCGGCGCCCTGTGGCTGGGTAATTTTTGGGATTTCGGGCGCAAAAAATGAAACGGGGTGGAACCAGACGGGCATAGCAAATGGTTTAATAGTTCATATAAAACAAATGGTTATTTGATTGGCATATCCATTGCTGTAAGTTTGGGAACCATACACCGTCGGTCGGTTCCGAGATGCTGACGATTCAGCATGGGTGTATTGAAAATAGGGGTAGGCGACCCCGCCTACCCTGGGCAAAAGAGGGGCCAACTGAAAAAAATGGAGGGAGGGAGTAGCCATGAAATCATTCAAGAATAAGATAGCTGCTGGCGTGGTTGCCGCCGTGTTCATGGTGGTGGCCACTGCCGGCCTGGCCTTGGCGGATGACAGTATCACCGGCACCATTGCGGAAAAAGGCGATCTCATCGTGCTCGACGCTGCTGACGGCAGCTACATTCTCGAAGGCAATGATCTGGTAATCGAAATGGTCGGCAAAAAAGTGAAGGTTACCGGAACCGTTGCTGAAAAGGAAAACATGAGAGTAATCAAGGTGGTTACCATGGAGGAGGTAACGGAATAAAGGCTCCAGAACCAACGCACAGCCCTGAGGACAAAGAACCTCGAGGCAGCTGATTGAATGCAGTCACCTGCACCCGGGAAGGGCCCCGACCGGATGCGGAATTATGAGAATCAAAGAATATGATCAGGGAAGGTTGCTGAAAAGCGGCTTTCCCTGATTTTATTTTTGCTGACCGCATTGCCCCGTCCTTGCAAGTGCGGTCTTCTGAGTTACCTTTTCTTTGTAGACAAGGTTAAAAAAGGGGAGGCTAAGCATGCCCAATGCAATATTCTCCATAGATCCACCTGCCAATGAACCGGTTCTTGAATACCGACCCGGCAGCCGTGAGCGCGAGCGCATTAAAGATGAATTGCAGCGGCT
>NZ_JBFELV010000393.1:0-4916 GCF_041551955.1 Desulfosarcina sp. | reverse complement strand
GAGAATTACCATGGCTGAAGATCTGAAAAAAATGTACCGCACCATCATGGACGACCATTTTCCCCCGAACATGGAGATCAGCTTTGTCGATAGGGACCGGCGGCAGACCCTGTTCTACGAAAAAGTGACCTGGACCATCGACGCTGTCCAGAAGGGGCTGCGCTATGGAGAGAACCCCGGTCAGGAGGCAGCCCTGTATCGCATGGTCAACGGCAACCTCGTACTCGGAGAGACCGAGACCATCCAGCCCGGCCAGTACCTGGCATCGGACATCGAACTGCTTCAGTCCGGTAAGCACCCGGGCAAGACCAACCTCACCGATGCCGACAATTCTCTCAATATCCTGAGGTACTTCACAGGCCGGCCCACGGCGGTGATCGTCAAGCACAACAACCCTTGCGGCGTTGCCCAGGCAGAGACCCTGGAGCAGGCCTATGTCAACGCCAACCTCGCGGATCGCGTGGCCGCTTTCGGCGGCTGCATCGCCGTGAACCGCAGTGTGGACATGGCTGCCGCTGAAGCCATTTGCAGTCAGTACGCCGAAGTGGTGGTGGCACCGGAATTCGAACCAGGGGTCATGGAAGTCTTCTCCCGCAAGAAAAACCTGCGGGTGATCCGTATCGGCAATATCAACCGGCTTCAGGATTTCGTCGGCAAACGCTGTGTGGAGTTCAAGAGCCTCATCGACGGCGGGATCATCGCCCAGTGGTCCTTCGTACCCCAGGCTCGGACCCGGGCCGACCTGAAACCCGCCCGCTGCGAGGCCAACGGAAAAGTCTATCAGACCAACCGGATGCCCTCCGACCGGGAGGCCGAGGACCTGCTTTTCGGCTGGCTGGTCGAGTCAGGCGTAACGTCCAATTCGGTGCTCTATGTCAAAGACCTGACCACCGTGGGCATCGGCACCGGGGAGCAGGACCGGGTCGGCGTAGCGGAGATCGCCCGGGACAAGGCCTACCGCAAATTGGCCGACCGCTATTGCTTCGAAGCCTGGCAGACACCCTACAATGACCTGAAAGACCCGCATCGCAAAGCGGAGATCGACGCCCGCGTGGCTGCCGAAAAGGGCGGACTCATCGGTGCATGCATGGTCAGCGACGCCTTCTTCCCTTTCCGTGACGGCGTGGACGTGGGAATCCGTGAAGGAATCACCGCGGTGGTTCAGCCCGGCGGATCGAACAACGACTACCAGTCTATCGAGGCGTGCAACGCGTCTGATGTGGCCATGGTCTACACTGGACAACGCAGTTTCAAGCATTGAAGTCTAATTTCTTCTTCCAAACCCTTGTTTCATGCGGTTTCGCTGTTGACACGACCAAAGAATTGCTGTAATGCCAAAAATTAAGCGTAATTATTAGGTTCCTATTTCACACCCATCAAAGGAGGAAGCAATGACAAAAGCTGAATTGGTTGAGAAAATGGCAGAAGAATCAGGCATCACCAAAGTTGCCGCTGCCGCCGCGCTGGATTCTTTTACCGCCAACGTCGCCAAAGCCTTGAAGAAAAAAGACGGGAAAGTGACTCTGGTGGGTTTCGGAACCTTTATGAAAGTTCGCCGCAAAGCCCGCAAGGGACGCAATCCGCAGACCGGCGAAGTGATCAAGATCAAAGCCGCCAACGTGGTAAAGTTCAAACCCGGAAAGAAATTGAGAGACGCGGTTTAATCTCCCGCCCCATCGATTTAAAAAGGCGGCCTGTCGGTGAAAATGAAACCGACAGGCCGCCTTTTTTGTGGGTTCGGGGTTCGGGGGTCAACGGTTGATGATCAACCGAATATTGGTAACCTTGAACCTCTGAATCCTGATCCTCTGAACCCTAAACCTTTTTACTTCATCACCCGGCAGAATACGGCCAGCGCCCGCTGCACATCGGCAAGGGTTACATGGTAGTTGAGCACCGCCCGCATCTGATCTTTGGCTGTCGGCAGCACACGGACTCCTGAAGCGCCCAACTGCGCCACCATCGCCGGCGCGTCCATCCCATTTTTCACCACGCGGAAGTAAACAATATTGGTGGCAACGGCATCGGGATCGATCTGCAGCCCTTGGATTTCCGCCAGTCCCAATGCCAGGGCCCTGGCATTGGCGTGGTCCTCGACCAGCCGGTCCACCATCTCGGTCAACGCCACGATGCCGGCGGCAGCGATGATGCCCGCCTGCCGCATGCCTCCCCCCACGGATTTGCGCATTCGTCTCGCCCGGGCGATGAAGGCCTCATCACCACAAACGACCGAGCCCACGGGAGCTGCCAGTCCCTTGCTCAGGCAAAAGGTCACCGAGTCCGCCGGCGCGGCCAGCTCGGCCACATCCACGCCCAGGGCCACCGCCGCATTGAAGATTCGGGCACCGTCGATGTGAAGTTTCAATCCATGCTGGTTTACCAGTCGGCCGACCGCTGTCGTATAGGCGGGTTTCAAGGGCGACCCACTGCAGCGGTTGTGGGTGTTCTCCAAGATGACCAGCCGCGATACCGGGAAATGCACATCATCGGGTCGGATGGCCGCCTCGATCTTCTCAAGGGCAATGGTGCCGTCCAATTCGTTGGCAAGGGTCCGCGGATGGATGCCGCCTAAAGCGGATGCCCCGCCCTGCTCGTAGAAGAACACGTGGGACTGATCCCCCAGGATGGTCTCGTCACCCCGGCCGCAGTGGGACAATTGGGATACCAGATTGCCCATGGTCCCCGACCCCACCAGCAGTGCGGCCGGTTTTCCCACCCGTTGGGCCGCCATCTCTTCCAGGCGATTGACGGTGGGGTCCTCCTTGAAGACATCGTCCCCCACCTCGGCCGCTGCCATGGCTTTCCTCATCGCCGTTGTGGGCCGAGTGATAGTATCCGATCTCATGTCGATAGTGTCCATGATTAATATTATCCTTTTTGTATCTGGTGACGGCTGACCCGGATAGACCGGAAACAACAAATTACAACATCCAAATTCCAAATAAAATTCAAACTACAATATCCAAATCTCAAATAAGGACAAAAAACAACAGGCGATTGACCCCTCCCCTCGGCAAGTGACGGGGAATGTGTTCGCCATCTCGGTTCTCATTTTGATTTCTCAAATGTTGATGGTTGAAATACCCTTTCCTCAAGATCCGATCATATGGCTTGGAATTTGGGTTTTGTGATTTATTTGTTATTTGTTTTTTGACTGTTGTAATTTATTCGCTATTTGGCTTTCTTTTTTAGGCGAATCCGAATGGCACTGGCATGGGCGCCGAGTCCTTCGACGGTGGCCAGGCTGATGATATCGCGGGCCTCTTTCCTGAGTGCCGCGCGTGAATAACGGATCAGGCTCGTTTTTTTCATGAAGTGGTCCACCGACAGGGCCGAAGAGAATCGTGCCGTACCGGCAGTTGGCAGTACATGGTTGGGACCGGCCATGTAGTCGCCCACCGGTTCGGGCGTGTAGGGTCCCAGGAAAATCGCGCCGGCATTGCGGATCCTCGGCGCCACATCCATGGGTTCCGCCACCTGGAGTTCCAGGTGTTCCGGGGCGATGTGATTGGCCAGTCCGATGGCGACGTCCACATTCTCCACGACCATGATGGCGCCAAAAGCAGACAGGCTCTGCCGAGCGATGTCAACACGGGACAGGGCCGCCAGCTGAATCTCGACCGCCGCCTTTACCGCCTGGGCCAGTTCCGCGGAATCGGTAACCAAAATGGCTGACGCCAGGGGATCGTGCTCCGCCTGGCTGAGAAGATCGGCGGCGATGTATTCAGGGTCCGCCGTTCCATCGGCGACGATCAGGATTTCGCTGGGACCGGCGATCATATCGATGCCCACCGTCCCGGCGACGATTTTCTTGGCCAGGGTGACGAAGATGTTTCCGGGCCCCACGACGACGTTGACCTTGGGCAGCGTCTCCGTGCCGTATGCCAGTGCGCCAATGGCCCAGGCGCTGCCCACCTTGTAGACGGCATCCACGCCCACTTTTTTGGCGGCCACGAGAAGATGAGGGGCCACCTCCCCCGAGGGCATGGGCGGGGTGACCATCACCACTTTCGGCACACCGGCGATTTTGGCCGGAATGGCGCCCATGAGCACCGAGGAGACCAGCGGCGTATTGCCGCCCTTGCCGCCCGGCACATACACGCCGGCGGCATCCACCGGATGGACCATCTGCCCCAACAGGGTGCCGGGCCGGCGGGTGTCGATCCACGATTTGGGCAGCTGTTGACGGTGAAAACCGTCGATCTGCGCCACGGCACGGTTCAGCGCCTTAAGGAACGCCCGGTCTACCTTGGTGCGGGCCGCCGCCATCTCTTCGGGTGTGACCGCAAGGGTCTCGATGGTCATGCCGGGTGCATCGAACGCCTGGCAGTAGCGGATCAACGCTTCGTCCCCATTCCGCTTGACGTCGTTGAGGATCCGCGTGACGGCCTGGACGTCGGCTTTCCTGAAATCGATGTCCCGGGCGATGATGCTCCTCATCTTTTTTTCGGCAGCGTTAGACGGGTAGCGTAGGATCTTCATCGGATCATTTCCTTTCTTCTGAGTTGACCTCCTTTAAGGTGGATTGCCGGGTTTTGTCAATAGAGGCCGCGCACGGCGATAATCCCGGCCTCCGCACGAAGGACCCGCTTTAAGGTCTTCCGGGTGCTACCGAGCTGCTGCTGAACTGCAATCATTATATAATTGATCTTACCAGTTGACAGATTGGCCACCATCTGTAGAAATGTGGGGTCAATTCCCGGTGTTGGCGTCATAGCCGTTTCGTCACCGGCTCCCCGAGACATTCTATATGGAGGGTATTTACGATGAAAGCGGACAGAATCCACAATTTCAACGCCGGGCCGGCGGCCCTGCCCCTGACGGTTTTGGAAGAGATCCAGGAATCCTTTCTCAATTATGCCGGCTCCGGCATGTCGGTCACCGAAATCAGTCACCGGTCAACGTGGTTCGACGAT
>NZ_JBFELV010000392.1:0-4919 GCF_041551955.1 Desulfosarcina sp. | reverse complement strand
GGCGGGTGTATTGTTCTCCTGAGTACAGCCGCGCGGTGATGTCGCGGATCTCCGGGGTATTTTCCGGCAGGTTGGTGTCCAGCAGAATCAACGGGATCCGGCCGATACGGATCTTCCAGACCTGGGCAAGGATATCCCCGCCGATACCGGTCAGGCTGACGACCAGGTCGTTGCCGTCCTTGTCCTTCTGCTTGGACAGCGGCAGGTGATACAGGTCGGTTTCCGGATAGGTCTCCTGCTGCCACCCGTCCTTGTCCAGGTACTGGCGGAAATAACCTTCGCGATACAGCAGACCCACCCCCACTAGAGGCATTTTAAGCCCCGACGCCGCCTTGAGGTGATCGCCGGCCAGGATACCCAAACCGCCGGCAAACAGGGGCAGGGTCTCGTGGATGCCAAACTCCATGGAAAAATAGGCCACCGTCTCCCCCTCGTCCCAGGGGCTCTCGCTATTGGTCTGGTTCAGCACTCGATTTTCAAAGCGCTTGCGCACCTGCTCCAAGTGGGCCAGGTAGCTGTCGTCATTGGCCAGTTCATTGAACCGCTCCTGGGGAACCCGGGTGGCGAACACGATGGGGTTTCTTCCAGATATCTCCCACAGCCGGGGGTTGATGCGCCGAAAAAGCTCCACGGCGTTCTGGTTCCAACTCCACCAGAGATTGCGTGACAACGTCTCCAGGAAGGCAAGGGGCTCGGGGATATCGGGAAAAACTTGGAATGTTTGGATAAACCTCATTATTGTACTCCTCCATGGATCCAGTTTCTGCTACACCACCACGACTGAGTTTTCACAGTCGCCAAAATCGCTTTTCACGTATCGGTCCGCTTCCCAGTCATTTTCCCAGATCGTCTGGTCGATCAGGTAGCGGAACTGGTACGCCTGGCCCGGTGCTAGTTCCATGACAGCGGTGAACTCACCGCTTTTGAGCCGTTTCATGGGGGTCTTTACCGCACTCCAGTCGTTGAATTCGCCTACAATATGGACGGTCTTGGCCCCCGGGGCCGCCGCTTTGGGAACCCGGAAGGATACTTTACAACGGTCCTTGCTTTTTAGATACTGTTTTTTAAGACTCACGATGCTCCTCCTGATAATTTTTAATTGTTTTTTCAGATGGTTATTAAAACCATGGCAATATCCAAATCTCAAAAAAACCAACCGCTGTTAGGATTTTTGAATTTGGCCATTATTTGTCTTCTGTCTTCTGTCTTCTGACTCCTGCCCGTCTAAAATCAATCCCTCGATCTTGACCCACACCCGCAACAACTCGCTCACGCCCCAGGCCTGAGCGTCACATCCGCGGCTGTGGTGCGGGGCATCGCCATCCAAAATCTCCGGTATGTGGCCCACGCAGCCCTCATTGATCAGCCGGCTGCTGCTGGCCAGCCAGGCCAGGGCCGTTTCATACTCACCGGAACCGAAACAGTCGGCCCAGGCCTCGCAAAAGCTGGGAAAAACCCAGGTCCAGGCCGTACCGTTATGGTATGCCGGTTTTCGGCGGGTATCCTCATCCCCCTCGTAGACACCCACATAGGGTGTCTTGGGGTCGTTGACCAGCACGCCGTTATGATAGACCGGCAGCTCCGGATCGATAGGGCGGTCCGCCAGGCTGCGAATGGCCCCGGGGACGATCAGTTCCTGGCAGGCAAAAAGGATTCGCCGGGCCACTTTCCGGTCCGTTATCGCCCCCAGCGTCAAGGCAAAAAGCTGGTTGGGCCGCAGGGCGTTGTCGGCGACGGCCTGGCTGGCCGGCGTGCCGGGGCCGGTATGCAGGCAATCGGACAGGTAGCCCAACTCGTCACGAAAGAACAGGTCCAGAATGGATTGACGCACCTGCCCGGCCAGACGCTGCCATCGCTTGCGAGGTTCCGGTGCATCCACGCGGCCCAGGTAGGCCAGGGCAGCCTGCCAAAGTGCCTGGATCTCGATGGGGTATCCCTGGCGCGGGGTGCCTGCCGGATAGTTGGTGTCCATCCAGGTGAAATGCGACGGGCTGAAGAGCAGTCCGCTGCCTTCGTCCATGACGATGCCGTTGGGGGTTCCGGCCATGATGGACCGGGCGATGGATAGCAGGACCTGCTTCAATGGCCGCCCCCCGCAGTCGGTTTTCAGCAGTCTGGCCTGACCCACCCGCGTCCCCAGTTCGTCGCATACCCGAAAAAGCCACAGGGGCGCATCGGAGGTGTCCCGGTTGCCCGTGTCGGTACCGCGGATCATGTTGGGAATGGTGCCGTCCGCGGCGAACATGGCAAACTGCACGATGATGCTCAGGGCTTCCTCATGACGTCCGGCGGCGATAATACCCCGCACCACGATGAGGGTGTCACGCCCCCAGTCCAGGAACCAGGGATAGCCCGCGATCACCGTCGCGTATTGATCCCGTTTGACGATGTACTGGTCGAGCGCTTTCTTCAATGCCGGCACCGGCGGTTCCCATTGGGGAGAGGCCTCGAAAAAGCGGCTGATCCGTCGCCGCAGATCAACGTCGGGTTCCTCGGACGCACCGGATTCGCCCGCCACTCGGGCCTTGAGGGTCTCGCTTTCTCCGCCTGCCAGCGGTCCGGAGAAGTAGCCGGGGCTGAACAAATCCGAATGCGGGTCCTGGCCGCGTTGGGCTTCCTGGGGGTGGTCAACCATGTACTGCCATTGGGTCTCGACGAAAAATTCAGACCGTTCTGCTTCCAATTCAAGTGCATGTTCACCGCTGGGTTGAAAGATAAACCCCTTTTCCCGGGAGGTGACCGCGGACGGATAGTGGTGTTCCGAACCGGTGTATGCTTTGGTGGCCCCGTGAAAATTGCGATCCTCTAAGTCGGGGCGCAGGATCAGGGTCACCGGCCGATCGTCAGCCAAACGATCCTTACGGCCCTGGGCCGGGTGCCGGTAGAACACCAGGTCGATGGCGTTTTTTCCCGGCGGCATGCGGATGCCGACGCTCAACACCACGTGCTGCCCCTGCCCCGAAGGAATGTGGTACTGCCAGCCGCCCCATGCATCGAAATCGAACCCGAACGCATCCAGGCAGTCCGGACCGACCTCCTGGGAAAAACCCTGAAACACCACCCAGCCTCTCAGCCGGGTTAACAGGATACGGCGGTCCTCGGGAACCACCGGGCTCAGGTTGGCCGCCAGCAGTGCATCGTAACGGCTGGGCAACAGACCCCAATGCGCATGGGCCCGGGTCATGGCGCCGCGTCCATTGGTGCCCAGCATATGGATGCTGGATAGCCGTTTACGCGGCCGGGCAAAGATTTTTCTCACCCTGACCTGCCGGGCAGCCGTCAGGTACAAAAGGGGTGACTCGTGGTGGGTGCAACCGCCCGGATCGTAACAGGAAAGTTTTAATGTTCGCGTTTTATGCCGACCGGCCACCGGCAGCGGGCGAAACAGGATAAAAGCGTTGCCGCCGGCGTCGATCAGACTCTCTTCAACCGCCATCGTGGTCCCCTTTTCAGATATGGACGCCCGAAACGGGCGCGGACCGCGTAGCAGCAGAAAATGGCCCGGCGGGACCATCACCTCCCGCCGCAGGTCGACGGGAAACTGCCAGGCCACGGTTCGCGGCGTGGTGCCGGCGGGATTCATCGACCGGCAGAAATCGAGAGGTGATGTCTGCAACTGCAAGGTGGCCTGGTCCAGATCCCATTGGCCCAGGTCTCCGACTCCCCGATGAAACCGCCATACCTCGAGCACCTTTGCCCGGAGCCGTTGCCTAAAGATGTGATCCGGGGTGCGCGGGAACCGGTCTGTGGCGTGGATGACCCGCTCCAGGTCGGCCGGGTCGTTGGTCAGGCATAGCACCTGCCCCGGCTTCAACGACACTCGCCCCGTCTGTCCGTCGCCGCCGATGGACACCGATTCCCCGCTGAGCAGATCAACGGTCGAATCACCGTCCAGGGGGGATCGGCTCCGGGACCACGCCGCGTCATGGGCCGATGCCGCATCCAGATTGACCAGAATCAGCAGTCCGTTTCCACCCGATTGACAACGACGGGCGGCAACGATGGTATTGCCGGGTCCCTGCTGGATCATCTCGATGCGAACCGGGTGAAAGAACGCCGGGTGAACCGTGAGCAGGGCGTTGAGCCGACGGATGCGATCCACCTGATTCTCGACCGCCCCCCAGTTCAGGGACGGGGAACCGTGCACGTTGATTTTTTCCGTGGCCAGCCACTCCACCCCGTTGGCGAATCCGAAGCCCCCCTGGCTGGAGAGCAGGGCGCACAGGGCGATCCGCATGCGGGCGTATGTCGGGGAAGTGGCCGCCAGGCGAGGATTGTCGTGGGTTTCGGCAAAATGGATGGCGGTGCCGTCGGTCTTAGAGATCTCCATGGCGCCGGGCAGGTAATGTTCGATCTGGCCCCGGTCGTAGTTTTGAAACAACTCGCTGTAAGCCCAGTTGAAATCGGCCCAGTTTAGCAGGTCACGGGTGACGGAGATCTTGCCGCCGAGCCCTTCCAGCAAAAAGATCACGTTGGGGAACTGGTCCCGGACCTTGCCGATCATATACCGCCAGGCCGGCGTCGGGATCATGTAGCCGGCGTCGCAGCGAAAACCCTCTACGCCCCGGCGGCACCAGGTCAGAAAGACATCGGCCATATACTGCCACAAATCTTTATGGCTGAAATCCAAACGGGTCAGATCCGCCCAGACCACCCCCCAAGCGCCCGGGTTTTCGATCTGGCCGTCCGGTTCCCGGGAAAGCCATTGGGGATGGGTTTCGTGAAGGCTGGCCGCCCAGCCGGTGTGGTTGATGGCGATATCGATAAACAGGCGCGCTCCCCGGGCGTGAACGGCGTCGACCAGTTCGATGAACTGCTCCAGGGGAGTGGCCTTGGGGTCGAATTCGGCCAGGGCCGGATCGACGGCGGTGAAGCTCAGGGCGGCATAGGGGCTGCCGAAGCGGCCCATGCGGGCAAAG
>NZ_JBFELV010000391.1:0-4920 GCF_041551955.1 Desulfosarcina sp. | reverse complement strand
CTTCGACATGAGCCGGGGCACCGCCGAACAGCTGGTACAGCACATGGAAGAGGACGGCAGTACCATCATCAGCGAGATCGAGGACACGGCCGATCTCCTTGAGGACACCAGCGATGCCCCGATCATCAAACTGGTCAACCATATTATCTCACAGTCCATCAAGGCCCGCGCCAGCGACATTCACATCGAGCCTTATCAGGACAGCTTCAAGGTGCGCTACCGGGTGGACGGAATCCTCTACGACCTGCTCACACCACCCAAATGGATTCAGGCATCGCTGATCTCACGAATCAAGGTCATGGCCAAACTCAACATTGCCGAAAAGCGGCTGCCCCAGGACGGACGCCTGGAAGTCAAAATCGGCAGCCAGAATGTGGATGTGCGGGTGTCCACCTTGCCCACCACTTTCGGTGAACGGGTGGTCATGCGGCTGTTGAACAAATCGGAGGAGGTCCTCAACCTGAAGGAACTTGGGCTGTCGCCAGAGGATCACGACCTGTTCAACCAGCTGGTGACCCAGCCCAACGGCATCATCCTGGTGACCGGCCCCACCGGAAGCGGCAAGACCACCACCCTCTATTCCGTGCTGGCCTCCATCATCAAGCCGGACATCAACATCATCACCATCGAAGATCCGGTGGAGTACCAGCTCAAAGGCATCAGCCAGATCCAGGTGAACCCGAAAATCGATCTCACCTTTGCCCGCGGCCTGCGTGCCATCGTCCGCCAAGACCCGGATGTGATCCTCATCGGCGAGATCCGTGACAAAGAGACCGCCACCATCGCTGTCCAGTCGGCCCTTACCGGCCACCTGGTTTTCTCGACGCTGCACACCAACGATTCGGCCGGTGCGATCACACGCCTGGTTGACATCGGTGTCGAGCCCTTCCTCATCTCCTCCGCCGTGGTGGCGGTTATCGCCCAGCGGCTGGTACGCGTACTGTGCGACCACTGCAAGGAGGCCTACACCCCGGGCGTGATCCTGGAGAGCATCGGCATTTCCCGGACGCAATTGAGACACCACACCCTTTACCAGGCCAAGGGTTGTGAGAAGTGCTTTAACACCGGCTACCGCGGCCGCATTGCCATCTTTGAGATCATGCACATGCGCGAAGGGTTGAAAAATCTAATTCTGAAAACCTTCGATGCCACCCAAATCAGACAATTCGCCCTGCAGTACAACATGAAAACCCTGCGCCAAAGCGGCATCGAAAAGGTGCTGGCCGGAACGACCACCATCGAAGAGGTCCTGCGGGTGACCCAGCAAGGACCGGATGAACGGGTACCGGCAGCCTTTGAATGAGGCGCTCAACCCAATCGGCAGAATGAGGCGCCAAAGCGATCCCGCCGCTCCGCCTTGGATGAAGGGCATCCGATGGTCGAGATTTAAACCAGACTGTCGGCCCCCCTCGGGCCAGACCGACAGTCGACTAAAGGTGAATCATGAAAATCCTTCGTTTGGCAGCGCTGTGCTGCCTGTTTGTCGGCAGCGCATGGGCCGGGCCTCAGGCACCCGATCTGGCCCCTTCGGAGGAATCCATGCCGGCCATGGCGGGCCCCATCCGCTTTTTCCAGCGGTACCTGTCCGGGGCGGACGGCCACCGCTGCCCCATGACCCCCTCGTGTTCAAGCTATGCCCTGCAGGCCGTGCAGCGCCATGGAAGTATCAAAGGATGGATCATGGCCAGCGACCGGCTGATGCGCTGCGGCCGCGACGAATTAAAGCTGAGCCCGTCCGTGATGACCCGCGAGGGCATCCGCTGCCAGGATCCGGTTCACAACAATGACGTCTGGCGACCCTGACGGATGGGATGCCTCAAGATGCTTCAACCCATGCTACGTTTTCTGATTATCGCCATCGGGGCCCCCCTTTTTTTGATGGCAATGCCTGCCCATGGCTTCGCCCGGTTGACGATCGATGCGGACAGCCAATACCGGTATGCCCAGTCCCGCCTCGACTCAGGAGCCGTCGACGAGGCGGTTGCTGAGTTCAATCGTTTTATCCATTTTTTTCCCGCAGACCCCAGGGTTCCTCAGGCCCGATTCCAGACGGGCGTTGCCCACTTCAGGGCCGGCCGCTATCAGGCGGCAGCGGCAATCTTCAACCAGCAGACCGTTGGATTCGCAGGTTCGCCCCTGGACAACCAGGCCTTTTTCATGCTCAGCCGCAGCCATGCGCGCCAGGGAATGATCGAGCAGGCCATTGTGGATCTGCACAACCTCGAGGCCTTGTCTTCATCAACGGATGTCATCGATCAAGTCCGCTACGAATTGGGTTGGCTCCATGTGGATCAGGGCCGCTGGAACGCCGCCGACCAGGCCTTCAATCGAATTTCACCCGACAATCGGGACCGCTTCCAGGTGGCCAACCTGAAGCAGTCCCTGGCCCTGAGCGGTGCCATCCCGTTCAAGCATCCGACTACCGCCGGTTTTCTCTCGATCGTGCCCGGCGGCGGCCAGCTGTATACCAGCAGGTACCAGGATGCGGCCACCGCTTTTTTAATCAACGCCGGTCTGATCTGGGCAGCCTGGGAGTCCTTTGACAACGAGCAATACGCCCTCGGCAGCATGATCAGTTTTGTGGGGTTCGGGTTTTATGCCGGCAACATCTATGGTGCCGTTTCCAGTGCCCACAAGTACAACCGTGACCAGATTAACGCGTATCGAGAACGTCTTAACCAGCACAGGCAGATCTCCTTATCACTGGCCCCGTCACCCAAGGGAGCCGCCCTGTGCCTGACCATAAGCTTTTAATCCCATGCCATCCCCTGCCCCCGCTTCATCCGTAAGGCGTCTGGCGAAAAAGGCGCTGAGGATCGTTTTGCTGGTTACCCTTTTCATGGCCATGGCCGGGATTGGGGCCTACGTGTCTCTGACCCTGATCATAAAAGGTGAAGATACCGTCATTGTCCCCGACCTGGTGGGCAAGGACATCCTGTACGGCCTTGAAATTCTCTCGGACCTGGGACTCAATACCCGCGTTAAAGGCACGGCATATCATGACCAGGTGCCCAAAAACCACGTCATCGATCAGGATCCGGATGCCGGCGCTGCCATCAAGCGGGGTCGTGACGTAAAAGTTCGCGTCTCCCGCGGGGCGGAAACCATTTTAATGCCAAACTTAGAGGGCCTTTCCCTCCAGCAGACCCGGATCCTCTTGACGGAAAACGGTTTGTGCCAAGGCGTGTTGTCGGGCATGACCAGTCCCCGCTTCGACCCCGGGCAGATCATGGCCCAATATCCGCCGCCAGGTGGAATCGTTTCTCGGAACACCTGTGCAGATCTGCTGATCAGTCAGGGTCCTTCCTCCCCGGCTTTTTCCATGGTCGATCTGTCCGGCCTAAGCCTGGAGTCGGCCATCCGCCAGTTAGAACAGCTGCAGTTGGCCGTGGGAACCATCCGGATCGTTCTCCGGACCGGAACGCCGCTGGATACCATCGTGGATCAGATCCCCCCGGCCGGACACCGCGTTGCGCCGGGCAACTCGGTAGACATGGCGGTAAACCGATCCAACGAGGAACGCTTGACGGGGGGGACCGAAAACGCGGATCAGGTTGAACTGTTCAGGTTCTCTCTGGAAAACGGTTTTTTGAAGAAACGGGTGCAGGTCAGGATGAACCTTCCGCAGATTTCACTCAGCCTGTTCGATGATTTCTTGGCTCCGGGCCAAGAGATCTGGCTTTTGATTCCAAAAAGTGGTAACCCCACGATACTGGTGTATGTGGATGGTCAACTGGTTGAAACCCGGATCATGTAGGGGCATCGATCGAAGAAGCGAATCGTTGAACGGGTGAAAAGAGGTGAAGATGAAATGTATCGCACCGTCGATTTTATCGGCAGATTTTTCTCGACTGGGGGCAGAGGTTCGCGCGGTGGAAGCCGCCGGGGCGGACTGGATCCATGTGGATGTCATGGATGGTTGTTTCGTCCCCAACATCACCATGGGACCCCTGGTGGTCGAAGCGGTGCGCCGGTCTACCGAGCTGACCATCGATGTCCACTTGATGATCGAACGGCCGGAACGCTATATCGAAGATTTTTGCAATGCCGGTGCCGACTATATCGCTGTCCACCAGGAGGCCTGCACCCATCTGCATCGAACCATTCAATTGATCCGCGAACAAGGGGCCAAGGCCGGGGTGGCCCTGAATCCCGCCACCCCGGTGGAATCCCTCCGGTGGATTTTGGGTGACCTGGACTTCGTCCTGATCATGAGCGTCAACCCCGGATTCGGCGGTCAGCAATTCATCCCGTCGGCCCTTGACAAGGTTGCCCAACTCAAGACGACCATCCGCGAGCGTGGCTTGTCCACCCTGATCCAGATCGACGGCGGCGTGAATGCCGGCACCATCAGCCGTATCTCGGCCGCCGGGGTGGATGTATTCGTGGCGGGCAGCGCTATCTTCGGCAGTGACGACTATGGACGGACCATCTCCGAGCTCAAGGCAAAATGGTAGAAGGGGGTATCGGTGGCTGACAGTCGGAAAAACCCATTGATTCTGGTGGTCAACGGCCCTAACCTCAACATGCTGGGGACACGTGAGCCCGACCATTACGGCAGTATGACCTTGGAAGCGATCAACGCCTCCCTGCATGCCCGGGCCGCTGAGCTGGGCCTCCAAGTTTCCTTGTTCCAGTCCAACCACGAGGGAGAAATTCTTGAGGCCATCCAAAAAGCCGTTGGACGGGCACGGGGCCTGATCATCAACCCGGCCGCATTGACCCACACCAGTGTGGCCATCCGAGACGCGGTACTGATCCTGGATGTACCGACGATCGAGGTCCATTTGTCAAACATCTACAAGCGGGAATCGTTCCGGCACCGCTCGTTCATCGCCGACATCGCCACCGCGCAGATCTCCGGGTTAGGGGCTTCGGGGTATCTTTACGCCTTGGAAGCCCTGGCGCAGTTGATCGCCT
>NZ_JBFELV010000390.1:0-4924 GCF_041551955.1 Desulfosarcina sp. | reverse complement strand
CCTTGGCGAAGTCCGTCGATTGCAGGATGAAGTTCGCCGAAAGGAAAAACTGGCGGCAATCGGAGGCCTTGCCGCAGGTGTTGCTCATGAAATTAGAAATCCGTTAAGTTCAATTAAAGGCATCGCATCCTATTTTAAGAATAAGTTTGATGAAGACAGTGGTGATAAAGAGATGGCTGGTGTTATGATTGAGGAAGTGGACCGCATGAACCGGGTCATCAGCGAATTGCTGGAGTTTGCCAGACCGACAGATTTAAACCTTAAAAGATCGGATGTGAATTCATTAATTGAGCATTCGGTACGGCTTATAGAAAAAGAAGCTCATACGAAGGATATTTCGATTAAATTGTATTTAACCAAACAGCCTTTAACAACCGAAATCGATTCGGATCGATTATCTCAATGCCTTCTGAATTTGTATTTAAACGCGCTTCAGGCGATGGAGAAAGGTGGTCAGCTAAGTATTAAAAATTCCTTGTCCGATGATAGCCTCATAGTCATTGAAATTGGAGATACCGGATCAGGAATTGAGGCTCAAAATATGCACAAAATATTTGATCCTTATTATACCACGAAAACCAAAGGCACCGGTTTAGGGCTGGCGATAGTCCACAAAATAATCGAAGCCCACAACGGGAGTGTAAAGGTCCGTAGTACTCCTGATCAGGGTACTACCTTTACAATCAGTATTCCAGCAAAAAAGCTTTGATGAGGGATATATGAGCAACGAAAAGCTATTTCACATATTGGTGGTCGAAGATGATCGCAGCCATTTGAAGACTCTGAAAACAATTATTACAAGCTGGGGCTACAAAACCACTGAGGTAGATGATGGAACGAAGGCGGTTCAGCATGTTAGAGAGCGCCCCTATGATCTTATCTTGATGGATATTCGAATGGCTGAAATGAGCGGAATAGAAGCTTTAAAACAAATCAAAGAATACAATCCAGCCATTCCGATACTTATCATGACCGCTTATTCATCGGTCGATTCAGCAGTTGAAGCCTTAAAAGCCGGAGCATACGATTATTTGACCAAGCCGCTTGATTTTGATGTGTTGAAGCTAACCCTTGAACGGGCATTGGAGCATACCAGTCTCAAAGTAGAAAATAGAGATCTGAAAGACAAACTGAGCGCTGATTACGATTTGAAAAATATCGTCGGAAAAAGCAAGGCGATGAAAGATTTGGTTGATATGCTGGCGATGATCGCACCCTCTGAAGCCACTGCGTTAATTACTGGGGAAAGCGGAACGGGCAAGGAGCTGATCGCCAAGTCGATCCATCACAACAGCAGCCGAAAGAATCATCCGCTGGTGGTTGTAAACTGTGCAGCGCTGACTGAAACGCTGCTGGAATCTGAACTCTTTGGTCATGAAAAAGGGGCGTTCACAGGAGCCGACAAGCGTCGTGAGGGACGGTTTATGCAAGCCAATAAGGGGACAATATTCCTGGATGAAATCGGAGAAACTTCAGCAATGATGCAGGCCAAACTGCTGCGTGTCATTCAGGAAAGAGAGATTCAAAGAGTGGGTGGCGATGAAACCTTAAACGTGGATGTGCGTATATTAGCCGCAACAAACAAGAACCTGGGAGAAGAAGTCGCCAAGGAAAGATTCAGAGAAGATCTGTATTATCGCCTGAATGTTGTTACGCTGGATGTGCCACCCCTCAGGGAGCGGCAAGATGACATCCCTTTGCTTGCGCAGCATTTTCTAGAAAAATATGCTAAAAAAAACCGCAAAAGGGTTAAGGTATTTTCCCCGTTGGCGATGGATATGCTTTTAAAATACGAGTGGCCAGGAAACGTCAGGGAACTCGAAAACACAGTTGAGCGAGCCGTGATTTTGTTAACCGGTGACAACATCACAGAAAAAGAGCTGGCTTCAAATATCACCGAACCCTATTCAAAGGTTAGTGATTGGGTTGAACGGCCAAAGCCTGTTGCAGCCAACCGTCCCTTGGAAGATATTGAAAAAGAGGCGATACTTGCCACCCTTGAAGCGACTGGTGGCAATAAAAGTGAAACCGCACGGAGGTTAAAGATCAATCGGAAAACCCTTCACAACAAACTGAAAGAGTACGGTGTCGATTGATCTCTACCAACTGGTTGAAAGATTTTGTTTAAAAGCTATTCCTGCCCACTACCCCCTGATCCAATTCCATTTCCTATCATTTTTCTGGCTGGTTATTTATACCCCACTATCAAATAATATCCGCCTGAAGGTGTGTAAAAACACCACAGATTCAATGATAGGCTATCGACCGTACTGATCGCCTAAGCAACATACTTTTTTCCATAATACTCATATTTACGTATAGTTATGTATGTACAAGATTGCTTCGACCAAAGTCTGGCATAGCCATTGCTCTATCATGTTTTTAACATTGCGGGGTTTTAAAAAAAGCTATTTTTAAAACCAAACGAAAATCAACTAATTTTACGGAGGCACAAATGAAAAAGAAAACAAAAGGAATCATCGTATTAACGGTTGTGGCGATCTTTGGCTTTACTACCCTGGCGTTTGCCGGTTGGGGTAATGGCTGCAATTACGGAATGCGGCGAGGCAATAACAGTGCAAATTGGAATCACGGGGATGGATCTATGCATGGCCAAGGCCAATATTACGGCAATCTTTCTGAACAGGAAATAGCCAAAATAGAGAAACAGCGTAATGAATTTTTTAAGGCCACTGAGAATAACCGGCAAATGCTTTACGAAAAAGAGCTGGCATTGAGAAGCGAGCTGGCAAAGGAAAACCCTGACACCAGCAAGGCTTCCAATTTGCAGAGTGAAATTTCCAAGCTTCAAAGTGATTTGGATCAAACACGACTGGATTATCAAATCCAGGCCAGAAAATCAGTACCAAACTATGGACGTGGCGATAGCGGATACGGCCATATGATGGGCAACGGTCCTCGTGGTGACAGATATTGCATGTGGTAGGCTCAAAAGCCGTATTGAAAACACTTGTGATGGGGCGGTGCTCACCGCCCCACTCATTTAAAATGAATTCTTGGACTACCTAAAAAGACCAATAGATCAGAAGAAAGGTGCTCCGATGAAAATCGAATCTTTGAAAAAGGCTGTAAGACCAATCTTGATTGTTGCAGTTGTTGGGTTTGCTTTAACAGCATTGGCAGGTTGTGGCATAGGCCATGGTCCTTACCGACATGGTTACGATGGGCAAAAGTACTATAATAATGCAGACCATTACAGAAGCGGCTATAGTGACTCGGGCCACGATTTTACTTTGCGAAAATACAATCAAAACCACAGAGGCAACGGTTACATGATGGGATATGGCCCTGGTCGAAGTGGATATTGTGGGTGGTAAGTTATCAGCCTTATTTCGGTATTTCGACAAATCGATTGGGAAGTGTAACATGACTTACAAAAACGGGCTTCAAAAGGGGTTTACGTGGTCATTGGCCATATTGATCCTAAGCAACATTTACTTAAGTCCTGCATTGGCCCAATCCGGCAGGTACAGTAACTGGCACATGGGTCGATGGATGATGGGCGACTGGGGTATGGGATGGTTCGGTATGATATTAATGATTATTTTTTGGGGTCTAATTATCGTAGGGATAGTTTCTTTTGTTAAATGGTTGATTCAAACCAAGGGCAGCAGAGGCGGTTCTATTGTCAGCAATGGTTCCAAGCCAATGGATATTTTGAAGGAACGCTATGCCAAAGGTGAAATAGCCCGTGATGAATTCGAATCGATGAAAAAAGATATACTCCAATAGCTCACACATGGTGATCTTCAATGAAAAAACGAAGCAAGGAATTCTGGACTTACTGCGAGAATGATAGAAGGCAATTCCTGAAACTGGCCGGTTACGGAACGCTGGGCTTGATAACAGGTGGGTTCTGGCCCCTATCAGATTATTCAGCTGCAGCGCAAAGCCCAAAGACGCTTGCAGACACAGAATTTCTCCCGGACTTAGATATTTCCCTTACGGCTCGACCGAGTGAAGTTGCCATCTTTCCTGGAGACCCCACTCAAATTTGGCAGTACCAAGCGGTTGTGCATAGGGGCAATAAAAACCGAGTGGTTGAAATTCCACGCAGCTATCTTGGCCCGACCATAAAAGTGCGTCAGGGAGAGAAAATACGAATTCGTTTTAAAAACCTATTACCTGAAGAGTCGATTGTGCATTGGCATGGTTTACATGTCCCTGCGATTATGGACGGGCATCCGCGCTATGTAATTCCGCAAGGGCAATCCTACCTATACGAATTCGAGGTCAATAACAGAGCCGGTACGTACTGGTACCACCCTCACCCCCACGGAAGAACCGGCCCACAGGTTTATCGAGGTCTGGCAGGTCTTTTTATAGTGTCCGATGAAGAAGAGCGAGCCGTGGGATTGCCCGACGATGAATATGATGTGCCTCTGGTACTACAGGACCGAACGTTTGGCACAGACAATCAGCTCATATACACCTCTGGCCATAGGATGGAACAGATGGCTGGTTTTTTGGGTGATATGATAATGGTCAATGGATTACCTGATTTTACCTTGCCGGTATCGACCTGTGCGTATCGATTACGCCTGTTAAATGGCTCCAATTCGCGAATATATAAACTGGCGTGGAAAGATGGTCGCCCCCTTACCATCATCGGCACAGATGGTGGATTGTTGGAAAGACCGGTCCGCCGTCAGTATGTGTTTTTAAGCCCTGGGGAAAGGATAGAGCTCTGGACCGATTTTTACGATAGCCAAGTCGGATATGAGACATCCCTGATAAGCCTTCCTTTCGACACCGGAGGCATGGGGGGCAGACGAATGGGACGTGGAATGATGATGGGTGGAATGGGTCAGAATCAAAACCTTCCAAACGGTGCTGGTTTTTCTATATTCAACATTAAAGTTACGCAGCGTGTGGAAAAAAACCAACCGCTTCCAGAGAAGCT
>NZ_JBFELV010000389.1:0-4925 GCF_041551955.1 Desulfosarcina sp. | reverse complement strand
TCAATATTGTGGAGGATATTTCGAATCGTCATGCGTCACATCCTTATGTTCCTGCAAATATTCATTTGTGAACCGGCGGCGCCTCATTCGAGATCGGCGCCGCCGTGGATCAAGATCTAAGCCTTGACATCATGCACGTAGTATCGGCCCATCGTATTGGCCGCTTCGAGGAACGCATCAAATTTATCCAACGATCCGGCCAGCTCTATCTTGAAACTGTCCCATGCAGGCAATTGAGCGCCGGCTTTCTCCACCCACTGCTTTCTTTCATCCGCCGTGGGTACGTAAAATTTTACCCCGGCTGCGGCCAGCTCGGCCATGGAATAGGCGCGGGCAGCCGGCACTTTGGCCAGATTCTGCTGCATGGTGACTTCGCTGGCGAAATCGATGCCTTCCTGTACATTTTTGGGAAGCGAGTTGAACCATTCGAGATTGCAGGAATAAACCTGACTGTCAGGCACGGCGCCGTTGAAGGTCACCCAGTCCAGTATATCTTTGAAACCGAACACATGCAGCGCTTCTACGGAAGGATCCAATGCATCGGCCACTCCCTGCTTGATGGCTGAAGAGGTTTCGCCCCAGGCCACAGGGGTGGGGTTGGCGCCCAGCAACTGGTAGAACTGGGCCAGAATCTTGGATCCAGGCACGCGAAACTTGATCCCTTTCATCTGATCCGGCGTCTTGATTGGGCCGGGAACTCCTTTGCGCGTGGCGACCACACGCGGATCGATGACGACATACCACAGCACCTTGAAACCTGAGGCGGCGACCTTGGTATGCACTTCATTGCGCCAGGCATCTGAAGTGACCAGGTTGACGAACTTTTGATTGGTACCCACCCAATAGGGAATGTTGATTAAATCGGTCACCGGAGCGAAAGGGGCAAAGTTGGAAATCGAATGCTGGGCGGCTTGGATCGTACCGCCTTGAACTTTTTGGACCAGTGCGGAGCCGGCGCCAAGCTGGCCGCCCGGCGCCAGTTTGACATAAACCTCTCCATTGGTGCAGTTTTGGATATTTTCCTTCATATCCAACTGCATGATGGGGTAGCTGCGGTCGGCAGTGAGTACATAGGCCGTGGCGATATTCATCGTGTGTTTGGCCGCCTTTTGGCGTGTCTGTTCCTCCTTGGCAACCTGCGCGCTGGCCTCTTTCGAACCCAATACGCCGCTGAACAACGCCACCGTGGCGGCCGTAAATCCAAATTTGGTGGTCAATTCCATGAAACGACGCCGCTCTACCATTTTCAGGCCGGAATCCTTCTGTTTGTCATGGGTCATTTTTCATCTCCTTTTATCTCATTTGAAGATTTACTTTCAGCAGCTTCTCTCTTCAAAGCCGCTACGATCAACGCTACGCAGGCCACGGACAGCAGGAGGAACTCGGCCACATTTCCTAAATGCGGCAGATTCAAACCATAGGAGACCGTCGCTTTACCGAAAAGCACGTTGACAAAGTATATGGCGAAAAGAATGAAAAAGGTAAACAGGGCAACTTTCCCCCTTCTGCCGTTTGTCTTGTTGTCTTGTTCTGCCGTCATGGCTTCTCACCTCCGGGTTACGCTTACTGGTTTAACGATCGCTTGCTGAATATCTCAATAAGGCGTTATCATCCTTTTGCCGTATACGGGTCCAAACAGCCCGGTTTTCTATCGGTTCCACTCTGACCAGGGTGCCGCTAACGGTAACCGGACCGGAGTGAAGACCGTTGTGTTTCAATGTTTCCGTAAGGGTTTCTCGATCTACGCACTCTCGTAGCGTTTGGTCAGGATGTACGCTTCATGCACAAGGACTTCCTGTAAAACAGGAGAACGGTCACCATTTATGGCCCCGGCGCTGTAACTGGGTTAATACTTTGGATGCTGATATACCTTGAAATCCCATTTTTTGCCCGGGTTGTACTTGGTCAGACGCCAGTCACAGGCGCGTGCATGCCCTTCCATTCCTTCAATGCGGGAAAGGCGTGAAGAATATTCACTGATCAGGCTGCTTACGTTATTGTCAACGGGCTCCTGATATGTCAGGATTTTTAAATATTTATGTACATTCAAACCGCCACTGAAATGGGCTGCTTTTTTCGTCGGCAGGACGTGGTTGGGGCCGGAACATTTGTCTCCGTGGGTAACGGTGCTGACCTCACCCATAAAAAGAGACCCGTATGAACTCAGGCGCTCAAGCCACCATTCAGGATTGTCAACCAATACTTCAAGGTGTTCAGGCGCATATTGGTCGCTTACCGCTACCACCTCTTCAGGGCTGTCGCAAAGAATAATCTCGCCGTAATCTTTCCATGACTGGGCAGGCGTGGCCGGATCCGGCATATCCGCGATAAGTTTGGGCATCAGTTCCATCACTTTATCACAGAGTTCCCGGGACTCGGTGAAAAGCCATACCGGAGAGTTGGTGCCGTGCTCTCCTTGGGAAAGCAGGTCAATGGCAACCGTCATGGGGTCAGCGTTGTTATCAGCAATAACCGCAATTTCGGAAGGTCCCGCAAAGAGGTCAATGCCGCAAACGCCTTCACTCGCAAGAATCGCTTTGGCCTCGGCAACAAAGGCATTGCCCGGACCGGCGATGATATTTGCCGGCTTGTCGGTAAATATGCCGTAGGCCATGCAGGCGATAGCCTGTACGCCGCCCATCTCAAGAATGATGTCGGCTCCGGCAAGATCCATGGCGTAACATACGGATGCATCGATGGCTTCTCCACGTGGGGGCGTGGCGGCCACGATAAAAGGGACGCCAGCAACCCTGGCGGTGGCAATACTCATGAGTGCGGAACAGGTGTGCGCAAAACGCCCACCCGGTATATAGCATCCCGCCACATCCATGGGAATCACCCGCTGTCCGGCACGCACGCCTGCCGGAGTGACAATATCAAAATCTTGAATACTGTCTCGCTGTGCTTTGGCGAACGCGGTAATCTGTTCGTTGGCAAACTGAATATCCTTTTTCGCGTTTTCAGGAACGCTGGCAATAAGACGGGCTTTTTTCTCGGGAGAAAGAATGAAGTCCTGATCCCAATTGTCAAACTTTTTTGCAATCGCACGAACCGCATCTTCGCCGTTGGCACGGATGTCCGCAAGAATGCCTTCTACTACCTTGCGTGCTTTACTGCTGTTTTCTTCGGCTGAAAGCTCTGCTTTTTTAATGTATTCCATTTTTTACATCCTTATGCGTTTTTGCTTGTGTTACCTTAATTTTAAACCCCATTTCCGCAAAAGCTAAAAAAATAGGGCTCCCATGTGCTGCGTATCACTCACCAGAAGTGCAGAGTGATACGTACACAAGAAGCTTACCAATTTGGTTATGCACTCTCGTACAGCTTGGTCATAATAAATTCGCGATGTCCGAGTACTTCCGCGGAAGTCATCCGACCGTTCGCGGTACGGATCATCATTTCAAGAAGCTTGTCACCCGCTTCATCCAGGTTCATATCCCGACGGAGCAAGCCGGAAACGTCTACATCGAAATGTTCTGCCATGGTTCTGAGCGTACGCGGGTTTGAGCAAAGCTTGATAACAGGCAGGATTGGATTGCCTATAATGTTGCCCTGTCCCGTGGGGAAGAAATGAATGACAAAACCGGAAGCGGCACAGAGCGTAACCTGTTCAGCCGCGGCGGAAGAGGAGTCCTGAAACCAGAGGCCCGGGCCGGTCGGCGCAAACGCTTTTTCAAGACAACCAACAATGGGTGCCTTGGTGCCGATTTTCTGAATATTGCCAAGTGCTTTTTCTTCAATGGTAGTCAATCCGCCCTCGATGTTGCCTTTTGTCGGTTGAGAGTCAGAGAGATCACTGGTCTTGTTGTCATCGACAATTTTGGCATAACGATCAAAGTAGAACTGAAAATCTTTTCTGACTTCATCATTTGCACAGCGCTCCAACACAAGGTGCTCACCACCGGTTAACTCAGTTGTTTCACCAAAAAGAAGCGTGTTGCCTTTCTCATAGAGTTTGTCGTAGGCATTACCAACGGTCGGGTTGGTTGCAATTCCTGAAGTCGTATCGGATTCACCACACTTGGTGGCGATCCACAGCTCACTGACATCACACTCGGTTCGCGGATATTCACTCGCTATATGCATGAATTCTTTGGCTTTTTTTGAGGCAGCACAAATCGTGTTGTAATCACCATTCTGCTCAATTGAAAAGCCCATGACCGGCTTGCCGGTTTCCGCGATACCTTCGACAATTTTATTGGTCCACTGAGGCTCAATACCGATAACGACGACCGCTGCAACGTTGGGGTTTGAACCCGTTCCAATAAGGGTACGAAAGTGCAGATCGAGGTCAGCACCGAACTGAAGGCGACCATAGGCATGGGGAAGTGCCAGGGTGCCCTTTACATTGTTGGCAACCGCTTCACATGCAGAGTTAGAAAGGTCATCCAGTGGAAGGATGACGACATGGTTACGAACACCAACCCGACCATTTTCACGACGATAGCCTAAAAATTTAGTTTCCATTTCTTACCACCTCTTTGTTTTAACGTTATGTACGTGAAGATGCTCGCCTTTCTTGATCGGAGCGACAACTTTGCCTATATCGGTGTTGTATTTGATCACGGTGTCACCCTCCGCAAAATCCTTTAGCGCTACTTTGTGACCGATTGGGATATCACTTAAAATTTTAATGGTTATAGTTTCATCTTCTTTCATGATCCATCCGGTGATTTCCTGATTGGTTTTCAAACCTTCAACCACCACAACACCTACGCCATCCACGGCTTCATGTACTAAAAAATCGGGTGCCATCATATCCCTCCCAAATGTTTAAATTAAAAAACGGGGTTCATAAAAGTACAAACAAGATTTTTATATTTTTGCCGAAAACGCGATTCCACCCCCTTTTTGCTTTATGCTTTCGCTTCCACTTGGATTGAAAACACAAACTCATTCAATTTGTTTTGGTTCACCGCAAAGAT
>NZ_JBFELV010000388.1:0-4927 GCF_041551955.1 Desulfosarcina sp. | reverse complement strand
TCTGACTGGGATGGGTTGCTCCGGTTTGCATTTGCCCGGATGATGAATACTCTATCGGATAAATCGAAGTAACCGAAACGAAGGGAAAAGACAATGAATGACATCAATGCGTGCAACCCCAAAATCATCATGGACCTTGAAGCCCTCAACACCACCAACGCCGAAGGGTGCGTGGCCTGCGGCCGCAAGTTCAGTCTCGGCGACACCGCTGTACTGGCCTGCGGCGCCTGGGGGAGCGGCTCGCGTTACATTCACGAAAACGAGGCTGTTCTGGACGGTCGGACCTCCCAGTATTTTGAACGCGGATATTACATGAGCCTGAATGCGGGTTCAATCCATCGCGGCAGTTAACCAACCCAACGGCCGGTCGATGTCGAGGAACGCAGCGAACCGGATGCCAGTCGATGGGTGGAGATGGCCAAGGGGATGGGTCAGAGGGCGAAGCGTTTGTTTTTGAACAGCGGCAGCGGATCGATGAGATGTTTTTTGAACCAGCGGGGCAGGTCTGCGGAGCCCATGCCATAGGCCATCAGTTCCACGATTGAAAAAACGGGCAGCCGCTTTCCAGCAGAGCTTCTGAGCTCCAGGTTGAGCTGGCACATGGTACACGCCGTGACCACGCACTCGGCCCCCGCCGAAATGGCCTTGTCCATGATGTCCACGACCATGGGCGCCACGATGTCCGGTCGGGCCACCGACAAAAAAGCCCCGCAGCATTTTGCCTGATATCCCCACTTTAGCGTCTCGGCGCCCAGCCAGCGCATGACCGATTCCATGCTGCCATGAAGCGCGGGGTAGTTTTTGAGTTCCGGCGGTGCAGCCAGCAGGCAGCCGTAATAGGGCACATAACGCAGACCCGTCAGAGGCTGTTGCAGGGCATCGCGATATGGTTTTTCGTTCAATCGTCCGGGCAGCAGATCCATCAGATGATGAACGCGCAGGTCTTGCTCGAGAGAGTCTTCCAGGATTTCCCGGTTGACCCGGCGGCTGGTGTCGTCGCTGCGGAGCTGGTTCGACGCCACGCGTAAACGGTTGGCGCAGCCGGCACACATGACCATCAGGTCCTGGCTCATGGACTGGGCCTGAAACAGGTTGCGTGCGGCCAGGGAAACCGCCAACTGCGGCCTGACCGCGTGGATGGAAGACGACCCACAGCAGTTCCAGTCCGGCAGTGCCGACAGGCTGATGTCCAGCCGATTGCAAACCTGATGCAGCGCCTCGTCGATTTCGCGGGCGGTGGAGCTGAGGGTGCACCCCGGGTAGTAAGCCAGATTGATTCTATTCATGGGTCTCGAAGCTCTTCCTGCGCCGGTCGTAATGGGTGAAAATCCGATCCAATTGAGCACGATCGGCCACCTTCTGGGGGAGGATTTCCAGCTTTCCACGCGTGATCATTTGCAGGCCCGCCTGCAGGTCGGAGAAAAGCCTGCCCGACCCCACCTTGAACTGAACCATCGCCGCCAGTTTGTTCAGCCGTCCGTGCCGCTCGATGGATTCATAGATGTATTTGTGAAAGCGGAAGATGTCCATTTCCGGGGCGGCGATGCCTTCACGGATGGCCAACTGGCGAAGGGCATCCATGACCGCCGCCACATCGATGCTGTTGGGGCACTGGCTGGAGCAGGTATGGCAGCCCACGCAGAGCCAGATGGTGTTGCACCTGAGCGCATCTTCGCCTCTGCCCATCTGGACCAGGCGAATGACCTGGTTGGGTAGAAAGTCCATGTGCTCGGAGAAGGGGCATCCCCCACCGCAGGCCCAGCAATGCCAACACCTATTGATGTTCTGGCGGGAAACATGGTTGACGATCTTTAAGAACCGGTCCACATGCGCCTCGGCGTTGACATCCGGTTCAAGGGGAGGGCCATTCTTGGTCACAGGGTGTCCTTTTTTCAATTCATTTGCTGTTGAGCCACTATTTCACAGCTTCGAGCCGGAATCCTTGACCTGCATCAATTGTTCTGTCTGGGTTGACACCACCGTTGCGCCTACTCAACCCGTTTCCAGTACCCTTTCTGCTTGACGTATTTCACCTGAAATGCGGGCACCCAGATCCGCTCCTCATGATCCTGCTCGTACCGCCAGTGGTCGCCCATCCACACCTTCTTTACGCCGTAATCCCAATAACCGGGTTCGGTGCGCGTGTCCATGACAGGCGGGACCCAAACTTTCTCTGGTTCGGGAGGTGGTGTCGGTGCTGCCGGAGGGGGATTGTTCACGATGACGATCGGCTGGATTTCCCGCACCACGGTCGTACTGGCAGGCCACCAATAACCGGGGCGGCCATGCCCGGGCCTGCCGGGTTTATAGCCCGGATAGCCCGGATGAACCGGCTTTGCCTGGGATCCCGGATGCAACGGCCGCCGGGAGGGCAGTCTGAAGCGGCTGCGCAGGTCGTGGGAAGAACGCCCGGATGATCGTTCAAATCGACGTTGTATATCCTGTGACCGTGGTTGGGTGTCGGCTCGTATGCCGAACCGATGGTGCGTTCCGTGATGGTGGCGACCGGCCAACAGATCCTGGGGGCCGGCGAAAAGGAATAGGAGTGTGACAATCAGAAATCTTTCCATTGCCCGTCCCTTTCGATACGGTTTCGTATCAGAAATAGTAGGTCTCACCATGACCCAGAGGGATCCATCGCTGGAGAAGGCCCTTTTCGCCCAGTGCTTTTTCCAGGTCCGCCGGCGGAAAGTGAACCGGTTCGTCGCCCAATTGAAACGTTCCCCAATGGGCGATCATCAATTGTTTGGCCTCGATTTCCTGAAAGGCTTGGACTGTTTCTGCCGGGTTCATGTGGCTGGGCGCCATGAACCACCGCGGTGCATAGGCGCCCATGTTGAAGATGGCCAGGTCGATGTCGTAATCGGCGGCCAACTGCTCGAATCCATCGAAGTAGGCGGTGTCTCCGGAAATATAGATCGTCGGTCCACCGGCCGTTTTGATCAGGTAGCCTCCCCACAAGGAGCGGTTGGGGCCGACGATGGGGTTTCGCATCGTCCAATGGTTGGCGGGCAGAAAGGTGATCTCTCTGGCGCCGTCACTGGTGTGCTCAAACCAGTCCAACGGGGTGCGATGGGTCATGCCCACTGCCTTGAATTCCCTGTCGTATCCCAGGGGACTGATCACATGGGTGCCGGGATTGAATGTTGCCAGGGACCGATGATCCAGATGGTCGTAGTGGCCGTGGGTGATCAATACATGGTCCGGCCGCGGCATGTTCTCCAGGCTGAAGGCCAGGGGTGTGAAATCCTTGATGAACCAGAAGATGTCGTTGAACACCGGATCGATCAGCAGGAAACGATCCATGTCTTTGATCAGCACAGTTGAATGTTTGATAAAGGTGACCGAAACACCCCGATGGGCCTTTACCGGCTCCCAGTCGATGACGACGGGTGAGATCGGCTGGTCGTCAAGGAAATCACCGTAGGCATTTTTATGAAAAAGCTTCCACGACAGCACCTGCCAGAATCGGCCGTCGCGCGGGATACCCATGGGATTAAGAAAGATGCCCGACCCGTGGTGGTCCTTGCGTCTGGCTATTTCCCGCAGGCTGTCACCGTTCAGCGGGCGATAGTGAAGTCCCGCCGATGAGTCTCGGGTGTCTGTGGCCGCTTGCACCACCCGGGGCATAAACTGGGCTGCCAGCAAGGTTTTGAATGCCGCTGAGAGTCTGCCCATGAACCGTCTCCGGGAGATGCGCTGATTCGGGTTCGTCATATTTGCAGGTGTGTTGAACGGGTTCTGCTCCTTTGCCTACGTAGACAAGTAAAACAGCCAAAAAACAAATAACCAAAAAATTACAATGACCACCATCCAAACAAGAACCTAACCATGATCCCCGGAAGGTGCAACTACGCGCCCATCACCTACCGGATCTGAATATAGACATACCCGCCGCTGCCGTACCCGAAGGCTTCAAATACGCGATGGTAATCACAGGACAGCCCCTTGTAGAAAGTGCCGAAATCCACCTGATAGGGATTTTCCTGTTCGGGATCCACATCGAGTATGGTGACCCGCTCGGTGGTTGAATCGTATGCGCCCACAGGCGAAATGTGGGGAATATTCAAGGTGGGGACAAGGGCCCCTTGATCGAAGTGGGTAATGATCAAGCCATTGCCATGGCGATCGAAGTCACCCAGACGGCTCTTAAGTAGTGCATGGACAGGTGCTTTTGCAGGGGCATGTTTGGGTGTCTGGACGATATCGACGGTTCGAACCTTTAGGTCGTAGGCAGTGATGCTGTCTTTGACCACCTGGCCCAACAGCGGCAGCGGCAGTCCCCGGCGTCCACGGTATCCCCTATCGCTCATGCGTTCTTTCCAGTGGCCGGTGGTCACCCGATCGAGGATGTCGGTTTGACTGATGGGATGGATGTCATTGTTTTCCAACGACCTGATGGCGTTGATGCATGAAACCACACTGGCCACGGAACACGAGGATTCGTGAAATTGCTTGATATGGTATCGCCAGACGGCCTGTTTAAGTGAATTCCATTGGGGCTGGGCAGAGGTATGGATGGTTCGAACCCGGTCGCGTCTAAACGCACCGGTGTTGGTCATCCGATGCAAGCCATACCGGGCGTATAGGTAAGGGCGAATCAAGTTGCTCAGCAGGTTCATGTCCATGCCTCAGGTGAAAAAAGTAATCTACAATATGCGCATTGATCGGACTCATTCAAGCAGGCTGCCTCATTCATTGCGAGATCGTTGCCGGATATTGTCAATTATTTGTCACATGTTGTCTGGTTTTCCGGACGCATCCTCGTCTGACGACGTTTCTAATCATAGCCAAAGATAGCATGGATAAGGCTTTGGGGACGACATCGACCAATGGTATTATTATTGCTAATCAATCTTGGTTGTATACTCAAACGAAGACTTACAAGGAAGTGTCGCCATGCATCTCAACTCGGTAAGGTTATGGA
>NZ_JBFELV010000387.1:0-4986 GCF_041551955.1 Desulfosarcina sp. | reverse complement strand
TGCAGACAGCATAGATGTATTAGAAGGCCTTGAACCGGTTCGTTTGCGGCCATCCATGTACATTGGAAATGTGGATGTAGCCGGTCTTCACCACCTCGTATACGAGGTGGTGGACAATAGTATCGATGAAGCCATGGCCGGCTATTGTGAAAATATTAGAGTTACCATTCACACCGACAACAGCATCAGTGTGGAGGACAATGGAAGGGGAATTCCCGTTGACATCCATCGGACGGAAAATGTACCGGCGGTGGAAGTGGTGCTGACCAAACTTCATGCCGGCGGAAAATTCGATAATGACAGCTATAAAGTATCCGGCGGACTTCACGGGGTAGGGGTGAGTGTGGTCAATGCCCTATCAAAATTTTTTGAAGTTGAAATATACGCCAAGGGTAAGATTTACTACCAAACCTATGAAAGAGGGATAAAAACCAGTGAATTGAAGGTGATCGGCGAGACTGAAAAAAGAGGAACCCGGATTCATTTTATTCCAGATGACCAGATTTTTAATGTATCCGAATTCAACTACGATATATTGTCCCGTCGTTTAAGGGAATTGGCTTTTCTCAACAAAGGCGTCAATATAACTATCGAAGACGAAAGGTTCGATAAGAATGAAAGTTATTGTTACGAAGGCGGTATCGTTTCATTTGTAGAATATTTGAATAAACGGCACACGGTTCTTCACGAACCGGTTTTTATCGAGGGTTATCGAAACGATGTCAATATTGAAGTCGCCATTCAATACAACGGCACCTATAAAGAAAATATTTTCTCTTTCGCTAATAATATAAACACCGTGGAAGGTGGTTTTCATCTGATCGGCTTTAAGGCGGCCTTGACGCGATCAATCAACCAGTATGCCGTAAATGGCAATCTGCCGAAAAATCTTTCAGCTAAAATAAGCGGTGATGATGTTCGGGAGGGGTTGACGGCAATTATCAGTGTAAGAATAAAGTCTCCCCAATTTGAAGGGCAAACCAAAACCAAACTGGGCAACAGTGAAGTAAAGGGGTTGGTAGAGTCACTGGTCAATGAGAAACTCAGTGCGTTTATGGAAGAAAACCCCGCTGTCTCACGTAAAATTATGGAAAAGGCGGTGGATGCTGCCAGAGCGAGAGATGCAGCCAAGCGGGCGAGAGACATGGCCAGGAATAAAGGAGCGCTGATCGATTCTACCCTTCCCGGTAAATTAGCGGAATGCCAACTTTCCGATCCGGCGCTGCGAGAGTTGTTTCTGGTTGAAGGGGATTCAGCCGGAGGGTCTGCTAAACAAGGCAGGGATAGAAAATTTCAGGCGATTTTACCGTTGAAGGGAAAAATATTAAATGTGGAGAAGGCGCGGTTTGATAAAATACTGCGCAGCGAAGAGATAAAAAATATCATTACCGCTTTAGGAACCGGCGTCGGAAAAGAAGAATATAACATCGATAAAATAAGGTATCACAAAATAATCATCATGACGGACGCGGATGTGGATGGGTCACACATTCGAACGCTGCTGCTTACCTTTTTCTATCGCCAGATGCCTGAACTGGTGGACAAAGGTTATCTGTACATTGCCCAACCACCGCTTTTTAAAGTCGGTAAGGGAAAAAGCGAATCATATATGAAAGATGATGGAGAACTAAATGATTTTATTTTGAAAAAAATATGTGAAAGAAAACAGGTCAACATTGTTCCTAATCAAAAAATGCTGTCAGATCATCATCTTTTCATTTTTTTGTGTGATGTCAGTGAGTATGCTTCAGCCATGGCAAAACTTGAAAACCGAGGCTTTGATCCTCTGATTGTAGAGATGATGATTGAATCGGATGTCCAGGACAAAGCGTTCCTGCAGAACCGGGACAACATGATTCGGTTAAAGGAAGAACTCGAAAACAAAGGATACCGTGTGCAAGCGTTGGCTTGGAATGAAGAAGATGAAATTTTTGAGTTAATTGTCAGATCAATGGATCAAAACAATTACCAGCAGGTCATTACCCTTGGCAGGAGTTTGATATATTCATCAGATTATCAAAAATGCTTGCTGTTAGATAAAAAATTGGCATCGGATGACAACCCGCCGTTTTAAATATACACTAAGGATCGTGATGAAGCACCTGTCGTCATGGAAGATAAACGACGCCTTTTGCAATATTTACTTGAAGATGGGAAAAAAGGTATAAATATCCAACGATATAAGGGTCTTGGTGAAATGAATCCAGAGCAGTTATGGCAGACCACCATGCATCCGGACAAGCGTAATCTACTAAAAGTGACCGTGGAAGATGCAGTTGAATCGGATGAGATATTTACCATACTGATGGGTGATGAAGTCGAGCCCAGGCGGGATTTCATTCAAAACAATGCATTGGAGGTCAGTATGCTCGATATATGATCGCCAAAAAAAGAACCCCTGAAATTCCATGGGAAAATCAGGGGTTCTTAAATGGGTGTGCTCCTTCATATTGCAAATAATAAATCCAGTATCTGCTTCTTGGTCAGGATCCGCTTCAGGGAGATAGAATCCGCTTCAGGATGATCGGTCGGTCAGGTTATCTGCATTAAAGAGCAGTTACTGATTCCCATAAATACTTTGTATTTGTCAATATTTTTTTTAGGGAACCACACGTTTACGTTTACCTAATTTATTGGAAATGGTTATCGTATTTTAAAAAAAAACAATTTTATACTGAAAGAGGGTCGTCGGTTGATCATGGTTAATGCCAGCCGAGGTGTGTGAAAATGAAAATTCATCGAATCGATGCCAGAGATCTGCCGGACCTGTGGTTTCAAGCGGTGCACGATATTCTCGATGCGGGCAGCCGGTTTAAAATAGACCGCGGCTCGTATGCCGGTCAGACGCGACTTGAATACGATTATTTCATCGGTCATGTGAAATATCCCGGATCCTTGCCGTTGATTCCTGACATACCGCCATCCTGTGGAATTCCGAATCCGGTTGAGGAGGCCTATATTTTTGGAGGAGAGGGTTACCAGCGGTCGTATGTGGAATATTTGATGACCGGACACAAAGAACCCGGAGAGTCCTACACCTATGGTGAGCGTTTGACGCGTGTGCCTGTTACCGGTGATAAACGTCGCTGGTGGAAAGAAAAAAACCGGGACATCATCGACGAAAGGGATGTTGATGGAAAAATCGTGTTTGAAGAAAATGGTTCGGTGTATTTGAATCAGATCGAGTGGATAATAGACACCTACAAGCGATTTGGATCCCGAAATAACCAGATGGTGCTCCAGGTGGCTCACCCGTCCGACCTAGTGCTGCTCGATCCACCCTGTTTACGATCCATCGATACGCGGATACAGGATGAGACCCTCCATTTTGTGGTTTATTTCCGATCATGGGATCTGTGGGGGGGGATGCCGGCCAACTTGGCGGGTATTCAGAATCTAAAAGAATACATGGCCGGTGAAATTGGCGTCAAGGATGGAGAAATGATCGTTGAAAGTAAAGGCCTCCACCTTTACGGCTATGCAGAATCGTTGGCTAAGCTTCGTTGCCTGAAGCAAGCATGATGGTAAAGCCATCATCAATTCGATCCATATCAATCTTTTTTTACCAAAGTGGGTCGTTATTCTTTAAAAATCAATGTTCCCCGGGGTTCGGGGAAAGGGAATAACATCCCTGATGTTCGACACACCGGTAACCAGCATCAACAACCGCTCAAAACCTAATCCAAATCCGCTGTGCGGGGCAGTCCCGTACCGCCTCGAGTCCAGATACCACCAGTAACTCTCCTTGGACAGTCCAGACGCTGCCATGCGTTTTTCCAGCACATCCAATCGTTCTTCACGCTGACTGCCGCCGATCAATTCGCCGATTCTCGGCACGAGAATATCCATGGCGCCAACGGTTTCATCGTCATCGTTCAGACGCATATAAAACGGTTTGATGGTTTTGGGATAATCATAAATGATTACCGGTTTTTTGAAATGTTTTTCGGTCAGATAGCGTTCGTGTTCGGATTGAAGATCTGATCCATACGCCAACGGATACTCAAAGGATTCCTTGGATCCGATCAAGAGATCAATGGCCTCTTTGTAGGGGATACGTAAAAAATCCGAAGAGATTATATTTTCAAGTGTTTTCATCAGCGCGCGGTCAACAAAACGAGCAAATATATCAAGGTCTTCCGAACAGTTGTCGATGGTAAAGCCGACAAGATGCTTGATGATCGCCTCACCTAAATCCATGTTGCCGGCCAGGTCGCAAAAAGCCATTTCCGGTTCAATCATCCAAAATTCGGCCACATGACGGCTGGTATTCGAATTTTCGGCTCGGAAGGTGGGACCAAACGTGTAGACATCACCTAAAGCGAGGGCGAACATTTCAGCGGAGAGTTGGCCGGAAACGGTAAGATTGGATTCCTTGCCGAAAAAATCCTTGGCGTAATCCACTTTTTCGTTTGATGTCATCGGTATGGATGGATTCAGCGTCGTTACGCGAAAGAGTTCACCGGCACCCTCGCAGTCTGATCCGGTAATCACCGGGGTGTGAATATAGTGAAAGCCCCGATCCCTGAAAAATTGATGAACCGCCCAGGAGAGTTCGGAACGAATTCTGAAAATAGCCCCATATTTGTTGGTTCGCGGCCGTAAATGGGCGATCGTCCGCAAATACTCATCCGTATGGCGTTTTTTCTGTAATGGAAACGTCTCGGGCGCCAAGCTGATAATCTCTGTCTTGTTTGCCTGGATTTCCCATCGCTGCCCACCGCCCTGGGAAGAAACGAGGTTACCCCACACGGCCACCGCCGATCCGGTGGTCAGTTTTTTAATTTCCGTGTATTCAGGTACGCTTTCATCAACCACGATCTGCATGTTTTTCAGACAAGAGCCGTCATTGACCTCAAGGAAGGAAAAATTTTTAGAATCGCGCTTCGTTCTCACCCATCCCTTTATATGCAATTTATCAAGGGGTGTTTCTGAATGAAGCAGATCGACAATTTTTTTTCTGGTCATGATCCATTTTCCTTCATG
>NZ_JBFELV010000386.1:0-4992 GCF_041551955.1 Desulfosarcina sp. | reverse complement strand
TATGGAGGGTATTTACGATGAAAGCGGACAGAATCCACAATTTCAACGCCGGGCCGGCGGCCCTGCCCCTGCCGGTTTTGGAAGAGATCCAAGAATCCTTTCTCAATTTTGCCGGCTCGGGCATGTCGGTCACCGAAATCAGCCACCGGTCAACGTGGTTCGACGATGTGATCAATGACGCCGTGGCGCGGGTCAAGCGAATCCTGAAGCTGGACGACCGCTATCACGTGCTCTTTCTCCAGGGCGGCGCCAGCATGCAGTTCTGCATGGTGCCCATGAACCTGCTGGGAACCGGTGACTCGGCGGACTACGTCAACACCGGCACTTGGTCCACCAAGGCCATCAAAGAGGCCACCATCCAGGGTAAATCCATCAACGTCGCGGCCTCCTCCGAGGACCGCAACTTCAGCTATATTCCCCAGTCAATCGTTTTCGACGCCGATGCGGTCTACGCCCACATCACCTCCAACAACACCATCAAGGGCACCCAGTGGGCGCAGTTCCCGGAGACCGGCGGCGTCCCCATCGTGTCGGACATGAGTTCAGACATCTTCTCCAGGCAACTGGAGATGGATCGGTTCGGGCTGATCTACGCCGGCGCCCAGAAAAACATGGGACCTGCCGGTGTATGCCTGGTGGTCATTCGCGACGACCTGCTGGCCCGCACCCCAGGGCAGATCCCCACCATGCTGCGCTACACCACCTATGCCGAGAAGAACTCCATGTACAACACGCCGCCCTGCTTCGCCATCTATACGGTTCAGCTGGTGCTCAAATGGCTGGAAGAGACCATTGGCGGACTGGACAAGATGGCAGCGCTGAACGGGAAAAAGGCCGGCCTGCTTTACGACACCATTGACCGAAGCGGCTTTTACAAAGGGACGGCGGAAAAGGCCAGCCGCTCGTTGATGAACGTCACCTTCCGCCTGCCCAACGAAGATCTGGAGAAAACCTTCGTGGCCGAGGCCATGAAAAACGGCATGGGTGGTCTAAAAGGTCACCGCAGTGTGGGCGGGTGCCGGGCCTCGATTTACAATCCGACGCCCCTGGCGGCAGTTGAAGCGCTGGTGGATTTCATGAAGATGTTTGAAGGCAAACACGGGTAGTTCATCAACCGATAAATATTGCTTCGGCGTCCTTTTCATTTTGATAATCGCGGAGTTTGCTGAGAGCGCAGAGATTCTTTATAGAGTTGGACAAGGTTGTCGCGTTTTTTTGCGTTGCACCTGCCGTTATCGGTTGGCCTTGCCCCGCCTTTTCTGCCCCATTCACCAGTGGGCGAAAAACCGACGAAAACAGCCTGGGTTCACCGGTATGCCGATTGGCCGAATCCCGGCTGTCATTTTTGGTTTTCCTTGACATTACCGGCAAACACTCATAATTACATTGAAAGGTGACTATTGTTCTCATCTCTCGTCAAAAGGACCATCACACCACGGATCTTTTAAAACACCATCCGCATTGGGACAGGAGGGAAACTATGGACAAAATTCTGAGAATCAACGTGAGTGCCCCGGGAGGACCCGCCGTCAAGACCGACGCCCTGGGAGCCTATGCCGGCTTGGGTGGCCGGGCAATGACCTCGACCGTCGTGGCCAAGGAAGTCCCCCCCACCTGCCACCCCCTGGGAGGGGCCAACAAACTGGTCATCGCGCCGGGCCTGCTCAGCGGATCGGCTGCGGCCATGTCCGGGCGACTCTCCGTGGGCTGCAAAAGCCCGCTCACCGGCGGCATCAAAGAGGCCAATTCCGGTGGCCAGGCCGCCCAGGTGATGGCTCGACTGGGCTACGCGGCCATAATCCTCGAGGGACAGGCGAAAGACGACAGCTGGTACAAGGTTTTTATCAACAAAGACGGCGTCAAGGTCGAATCCGCCGCCGATCTCAAGGGGTTGGGCAACTACGCCACCGTGGAAAAACTGGTCGCCCAGTACGGCAAGAAGGCTGCCTGTATCAGCATCGGCCAGGCCGGTGAAATGAAGATGTCCGCCGCCTCCATCGCCGTCAGCGACATGGAGCAGCGCCCCACCCGCCACGCCGGGCGCGGGGGTGTCGGGGCCGTCATGGGATCCAAGGGAATCAAGGCCATCGTTCTTGACGACGAGGGCCTGAAAATGCGCACGCCGGCCGAGCCCGAAAAATTCAAGGCCGCCAACAAGGCCTTTGCCGAGGGGCTGCGCAAGCACCCGGTCACCGGCGAGGGCCTTCCCACCTTCGGCACCAATGTGCTGACCAACGTGGTCAACGAGGCCGGTGGTTACCCAACGAACAATTTCCAGACGGGCCAGTTTGCCGGCGCATCCAACATCTCCGGCGAAACCCAGGCCGCCCTGGAAAACGAACGCGGCGGGGAAGGGTCGGCCACCCACGGCTGCCACCGGGGCTGCATCATCCGCTGCTCCGGCACGTTCTATGGCAAAAACGGCAACTTCCTCACCAAGCAGCCCGAGTACGAAACCGTCTGGGCCCACGGCGGCAACTGCGGCATCGACGATCTGGATGTGATCGCCCAACTGGACCGCATGGATGACGATTTCGGCGTGGACACCATCGAAATGGGCGCCACCATCGGGGTGGCCATGGAGGCCGGGCTGGCCAAGTTCGGCGACGGTCAGGCAGCTATTCGACTGGTCCAGGAAGTCGGCGATGGGACGCCGCTGGGCAGGATACTGGGCAACGGCGCCGCGGTTACCGGCCAGTGCTTCGGCGTGGAGCGGGTCCCTGTGGTCAAACGCCAATCCATGCCCGCCTACGACCCCCGTGCCGTGCAGGGCATCGGCGTGACTTACGCCACCACCACCATGGGGGCCGACCACACCGCCGGCTACGCCGTAGCCACCAACCTGCTGGGCGTGGGCGGCAGCGTGGACGCCCTCAAACCCGAGGGACAGGTGGAACTGTCCCGGAACCTGCAGATCGCCACCGCGGCCATCGACTCCACCGGCATGTGCCTGTTCATCGCTTTTGCCATTCTGGATCAGCCGGACACCTTCAATGCACTGGTGGATCTGGTCGGCGCCTTCATCGGCCAGCCGATGACCGCCGATGACGTCACCAACCTGGGCAAGTCGGTGCTGAAAAACGAGCGCGCATTCAACCTGGCCGCCGGCTTCACCGCCAAGGACGACCGGCTGCCCGACTACTTTAAAAACGAAGCCCTGGCGCCCCACAACGTCACCTTCGGCGTCACGGATGAGGAACTGGATACGGTCTTTAACTGGTAAGACAGATCCTTGTCGGTATTTACGAATCAAGGCACGGGGAGATCCGAAAGGGTCTCCCCGTTTGCTTAATGAATGACCACCCGTCACCACCGGAGAACCATCCATGATCCGACTCCACCTGCATGTCAACGCATCCGGTCTACCCCTTTTTTACTCCCTTTTTGAAAAAGGCGTGGTCCTGACCGCAAAAACCGGATGCACCCTGCGGGATTTTCTGTGCGGCCAACTGGGCATCGCCGACGGTTACCTCGACCAGCGGGTCCAAACCCTCTTTCTGGATGCCCGGCCGGTGGACGACGTGGACAAGGCGGTGGTTCAGGACGGATCGGTTCTGGCACTCAGTGCGGCCATGCCAGGCCTGCTGGGGGCCACCATGCGCAAGGGCGGACGCTACGCCGCCTTTCGCAGGGACATCTCACTGCCCGGCGATGACTGCGGCATCTGCGAAACAACGGGGCGCGTCACGGTCAAGCTGTTCAACATGGTGGCCAAGGAGATCGGCGGCGGTCTGCTGGAAGCGGGTATCGAGGTGGGGGGGGGTGATCTTCGGCGGATTGCGGATCGTTACCCCGACAAATTGAACCGCGGCATCCGAAACGCCAGGATGGACGATCGTGCGATCACCCCAGACACCCTTTTCTCGACGTTGTCGGAAGAACGGGTATTATTGTCGGTCAGCATCGCCGGGTAAAAAATGTCTCCAACTGAAAAGATCAACATTCAAGATGACCACGCCATGGCAGACCTGCTGTCGACCCTTGCCAGGCAATACCATAAGCAGATCTCAGACCAGACCCTCCCGAAGAACAAAACGCGGCTGGAAATCCTCCGCAGGCTGGAGCTGATCGCCCAGAGCATCAAAGGCCTGATGACGCATCCTCAAGAAAAAATTAAACCAGACAGTTGAAAAACGTTATAAACCCAGGCAAGGCAGGGCAAAATCGACCTAAAAAGCGCAATTTGGGTGTTAATAGTCGCCAATCCTGATCTTGTCGGCGTTACGAAATTTACCACCGGTCAAGATTGCCGTGCGCAAATTCCGTAACTTGATACCCACCTCGGATTGCATTAGCGCAGAGGTACCCACAATATTGACGGTCCCGCAAAAAGTCGAAAATCCCTTTTTGCTGTCGTCCCCGCTAAGGCGGGGATCTATTGTTATCGGATAGTTATATATCTCCGCCGTCGCGGGAATGACACCACTGAAATCCCTACCCCCCCGACCCCCTGGGTTACTTACAATACGTGCTTTTGGTACGATTCTTGATTCCGAACTACTTGATTAGTAAAAAAAGTTCATCTCAGATCGTTGATTGACGAATGAAAGGTTGAAGTTCTCCCACACTATAAGACCAGAATTAAAATTTAACGATCAAGGCACCCAATTCACTTTAAAGGCCGAATGCTTCGAGTTTTCTGCACGGCAGCAAAATGACGTGCGATTCTGGTTTGTGAGTTGATGTTTGCAACCGGGATATAATTAAATTATTGTAAATTAATCCTCAAAAAAAATCCGATCCACGACCGACACCATTTAAGGGTGGGGACGGAGTGATACGGATTTCAACATATGACTGTGGCCGATAGTACAATTCAGCCAAAAACCAGTATTAACTTAAAAAAGAAGGTAATATAATGAAATTAAAAATTGGTTGGGTAATCATGGCAATCATGCTCTTGAGCATCCCCCAGTTTGCTGGTGCATCGACTGTTTTCGAGACAGTTGACTTTATAACAGGAACTGAAGGTGTAAACTTTACGTTTGATGC
>NZ_JBFELV010000385.1:0-4994 GCF_041551955.1 Desulfosarcina sp. | reverse complement strand
GGTCGCCACGGCCAAAGAGAACCAGCGACTGAAAAAAGCGCTGGGACAAAGCCTAGAGCAGCTCAACCGCTGCAGCGAAACCGAAATAGCCAACGACCGGCTCCGCCATATGCTGGGTTTTGAAAAAGCGATTCCACGACCTATGATCGCCGCTCAGGTGGTGGGCAAGGACCCGTCTGCCTGGTCAAAGACCATCATTGTGGACAAGGGAACCCGGGACAGCGTTCGGCAGGGCGTTCCCGTGGTGATTCCCGAGGGGATTGTCGGCGTGGTTGTAGAGGCGTCGGCCGGGTATTCCAAGGTGCTCTTGCTGACTGATCCCAACAGCGCCGTGGATGCCCTGGTGCAGAAAACCCGTGCGCGGGGCATAGTCAAGGGTGGCGGGGCCGATTACTGCATATTCGACTATGTCCTCAGAAAACATGAAATCAGTGTGGGGGACATGGTGGTTTCTTCCGGCCTGGATGGCGTGTTTCCCAAGGGGTTTCGCGTGGGGCGCATTTCCGAAATCGTCAGACAGAACGCCGGTATCTTTCAGAAGGTGTCGGTGACCCCATACGTGGATTTCGAAATCCTCGAAGAAGTGTTTATCATTTCCGAACCGGTTGACGAAAGTCCTCCCGGAGAATCATGATTTACGGCTATCACGTAGTTATTTGCCTGTTTTTGATTATTTTTCAGACGACGCTACTGGTTGGCGGTGCAGCGGTGCACCTATACGACCTACTGGCGCCGTTCGTGGTCTATTTAGGGGTTTACCATCTGCCGCGCGGGGCCATTCCGGTTCTCTTGTTCAGCGGGTTGGCCATGGACGGCATATCCGGTGGTGTATTCGGCGTTTACCTAACCGCCTATCTGTGGATGTACGTGGGCGTGCGCTGGGCCATCCAGTTCCTGCAGGTAGGCAATGTGATTCTAATGCCGCTGCTGGTCACCGCCGGTGTCGTTTTCGAGAGTCTGGTGGTAGCCTTTTCCGCGGTGGTGCTGGCGTCGGCGCCCTGGCCGGTGGAGTCCATTCTTCCCGTGGTTTCCGGGCAGGTGCTCTGGGGAGCGGTGACCGGACCCTTTTTGATGCTTTTTTTCATCCGTGGACAGAAAATCGTCGAGCGGGCAAGAAAATCCTTCTATGCGGAAAAAAGCCCTCTGAGGACGCCTTGACCAACTATTTGGACAATGTGGACAGCGACTGGTTCGGCAAGCGGCTGAGTGCTGCCCTGACGGTGGTCATTGCCGCCTTTGTGGTGCTGATTGCCCGTCTGCTGTTCCTTCAGGTGATCGAAGGCGGAGAGCTTCGACGGTTATCGGAAATCAACAGCATTCGATTAAGAAGCGTGGATGCACCCCGTGGGTTGATTTACGATATCCATAACCGACTCATGGCGGACAACCGGCCTTCCTACGACCTGAGCATCACCGTCAAAGATGCCCATCCACTTGAGCAGACCATTGAAAAGCTATCCCAATATACGGGCCTTGACGAAGCCCAGTTTTGGGAGCGCCTGGAGAAAGCCAGGGGAACCCGTGCATACAAGCCCGTTCTGCTCAAACCCGATATCGGTCGGGATGCGCTGGCAGCCATCGAGGTGAACCGATGGGACCTGCCCGGCATCCTGGTCAACGTTTCTCCCCGCAGGGACTATATTTTCAGCCCCAGTTCGGCTCACCTCCTGGGCTATATGGGGGAGATCAGCGTCGAGGAACTGAAGAGCACGATTTACAACGACTATAAAAGCGGTGATTATATCGGAAAATACGGTATCGAGCGGGTCAATGAAGATTGGCTACGCGGCAAGCGTGGCGGCCAGCAGGTGGAGGTCAACGCTACTGGCCAGGTGGTTCGGGTGCTCAATACGGTCGATGCAATTCCGGGCCACAATATTATTTTGTCCATCGACCAGTCCCTCCAGCAGACAGCCGAGAAGCTGCTGGCGGACCTGGCGGGAGCAGCCGTGGCGGTGGATCCATCCAATGGTCAGATCCTGGCTATGGCGTCCAGCCCTTCATTCGACCAGAATGCTTTTATCTCCGGCATGTCTCATGACGAGTGGAACGCCTTGATATCGGATCCCCAGCACCCGCTTGAAAACAAGGCCATCCAAGCAGAATATCCGCCGGCGTCTACATACAAGATCATCGTCGCCGCCGCCGGGCTCGAAGAGGGTGTCATCGATGAGAAAACCTCATTTTTCTGTCCCGGCTTTCTCAAGTTTGGCAACCGGACCTATCGGTGCTGGAAGAAGTGGGGACATGGTGAGGTGGATGTCTTAAAGGCCTTGAGCGAGTCCTGCGACGTCTATTTCTATAAAGTAGGACTCGAGCTTGGGGTAGACCGCCTGGCATGGTACGCCAATGCTTTCGGCTTGGGGGAACCCACCGGCGTGGATCTCGATAACGAAGAGGGCGGCTTGATTCCAACCGCCCAGTGGAAGAAAAAACGGATGGGCGTTTCCTGGCAAAAGGGCGAAACGCTGTCAATTGCCATCGGTCAGGGCTTCAATCTGGCCACGCCTTTGCAAATGGCCATGGTGGCTGCTGCGGTCGGCAATGGGGGTATGCGCTATCGACCCATGATCGTCAAAACCATTCGGACCGCGGACGGGCAGACCATGTACGAGAGTGTCCCCCAGGTCGCAGGGCGGCTTCCAATCAGCCAAAAAAACTTGTGGATAGTGAGAGAGGGGCTGTTCCAAGCTGTCAATGATCGGCACGGGACTGCGTGGCGCAGTCGGCTGGAAGGAATGGCCATGAGTGGCAAGACAGGGACCGCCCAGGTTGCAGGAAGGCGGGACGATGCCGCCGAGGGCGAAAATGATTGGGGGTCGATAAAGGACCATGCTTGGTTTGTTGCCTATGCACCCCGGGAGAATCCCAGGATTGCAGTGGCGGTGATGGTCGAGCATGGAGAGCACGGATCCAGCGCTGCTGCTCCGGTGGCGGCCGAGATGATCCGGTTCCATCTGTCCGGCGGCCAACCGAAAGCCGATGCGTCGTTGGATGTCGCACCGAGGACATCCGCCGAGGGAGATTGATCCATGTTCGATAGACGATTGTTGCAATGCTTTGACTGGGGGCTTCTGGCGCTTACCCTTTCCATCGGAATCGCTGGGCTGGTGGCCCTATACAGTGCCGTGTCCGCTGGAGCGGTCGAGCCGGATCTAACCCTGTTCAGAAAACAGCTGATCTGGTATGGCGTCGGCTTCGGTTCCATGATTTTCTGCTTTTTATTTGACTACAAGCAGTTCGAACGGTTGGCCAATTTTATCTACCTGGCCTCCGTGATTTCATTGACGGCAGTGCTGTTTTTCGGCAAGTACGTGAGCGGATCGCGGCGCTGGCTCTCCCTGGGCCCCTTCACCCTCCAACCTTCCGAAATGGCCAAGGTCGCCGTCATCATCGTCCTGGCCCGTTATTTTGCCAAGCTTATCAATACCGAGGGGCTAACCTTACGGGACCTGATGGTGCCGGCGTTTCTTACCGCGGTGCCCTTTGCCCTGATTGTCCGCCAACCGGACCTGGGCACGGCTATGGTGATTGCGCTCATTGCCGGGGCCATGACCCTTTTTGCCAAGATCGAGCGCAGGGCGCTGAGTTGGCTGATGGCCACCTTCACCCTGCTCGTTCCGTTGGTCTGGTTTTTTTTGCGTGGATACCAGAAGCAACGCATCCTGACCTTCTTGAATCCGGACCGGGACCCCCTGGGCGCCGGTTACCATATCATTCAATCCAAAATTGCCATCGGATCGGGGATGCTCACCGGCAAAGGCTTTTTAAAGGGTACCCAAAACGCACTGTCTTTCCTGCCGGAGCAGCATACCGACTTCATTTTTTCAGTGCTGGCCGAAGAGTGGGGACTGATGGGGTCGTTGTCGGTGGTCATTCTGTTTTTGATTATCATTGCCTGGGGACTGAGCATTGCCGGCCGTTGCCGGGATCCCTTTGGAACCATGTTGTCCGTGGGGGTGACCGCCATGATCGCTTGGCAGGTGCTGATCAACATCGGGATGGTCATGGGACTCATGCCGGTGGTGGGGGTGACCCTGCCTTTTGTGAGTTATGGCGGATCGTCGATCATCACCATGATGATCGGCATCGGCCTGCTCATGAATGTGAGCATGCGCCGATTCAAATTTGAATAATTGCGGCAGGCGGTCATCGTCGTCGGGATGGGAAATATTTTTTATTCTATTAAAACTTAAGGGGAAACGATGAAAAAAAAAGAGAATGCAGACCATATTTCCACACTGTTGGGAGTCGGGACCGCCATCGAAGGAACCCTGACTTTTAAAGACACCATCCGGCTGGATGGTGCGGTCAGTGGTAAAATCGTTTCCGAGAAAGGCACCGTGATCATTGGTGAACGGGCGGTGGTAGACGCGCAGATCCGCGTGGGAACAGCCATTGTCAAGGGAACCGTCAATGGGCATATCCAAGCTGCCGAGCGCATCGACGTCTACCCGCCGGCCAAAATCACCGGCGATATCCAAGCGCCGGTGATTTCCATTGAAACGGGCGTTTTTTTTAACGGGAATTGCACCATGGCCAAACCAGATCCGTTGCCGGTTGAAAAAAAATCGGTGGAAACGACGCGAGATGAAAAGAAATCCGGATGACGGATTAATTTTTAAAAAACCTTTGACATTTCAGGGACGCGGATGGTATAGACCGCCGGAGTTCGCACCTTTCGTAAGTCATATCATTTATAGACAATATATTGTTTTTTGGGAACATTTAATCCTACTTCAACGGAGGCTCTTAGATGGTAAGCGTCGATGGTTCCATAGTCTTGCAAATCGTGAATTTTTTACTGTTGATTTGGATTTTGAACATGGTGCTCTACAAGCCCATTCGAAAAATACTGCAGGAGAGAAAAGAAAAAATGGTCGGCATGCAGTCCGCAATTGACGGATCCGCCCAACAGGTCAAATCAAAAGAAGACGCATATACCGATGGGGTCCGCCAGGCCCGTGCTGCCGGGCAGAAAGAGAAGGAGACCC
>NZ_JBFELV010000384.1:0-5019 GCF_041551955.1 Desulfosarcina sp. | reverse complement strand
GTGCTGATCGTCGTGCTCAGCTACGCCCTCAGCGGCCGCATCGGCATGATCCTGATGCCCCGGGTCGAGTCGGACCAGGCCGAGGTAACCGCTGTCCTTCCCGTGGGCAGTCCCATGGACAAGGTGGCGGCCGTTCAGGAAAAACTGTCCGCTGCCATGAATGCTGTGGCTAGTGAAAACGGCGGCGACCAGCTGCTCAAGGGGATCTTTTCCAGTGTCGATGAAAATCAGGTGAAAGTAAAAGCCTACCTGACCGATGCCGGGGTGCGCCCTTTGAACACCGGTGAAGTGACCCAGTTGTGGCGGGAAAAGCTCGGCCCTGTCGTCGGCCTGGAATCCATTCTCTTTGAGTCGGACGGCGGCGGGCCCGGCTCCGGGGCGTCCTTGACCGTTGAACTCTCCCATTCCGATATCCACGTGCTCGACCAGGCCAGTGCTGCCCTGGCCGAAGGCCTGGCCGGGTTTTCCAACGTCAAGGATATTGACGACGGCTACACACCGGGAAAACAGCAGCTGGACTTTTCCATCAAGCCCGAAGGGCAGAGCCTGGGCCTGACATCTGCCGAGGTGGCCCGTCAGGTGCGCAGCGCCTTCTCCGGTGCCGAGGCCCTCAGCCAGCAGCGCGGCCGCAACGAGGTGACCGTCCGTGTGCGGCTGCCCGAAAACGAGCGCACCAGCGAATACCATGTGGAGCATCTGATGATCCAGACCCCGGCGGGAATCTTTGTGCCGCTGGCCGAGATCGCCATGGTTGAGCGGGGACGGGCCTACACCAGCATCAGCCGCCGGGACGCCCGGCGCACGGTGACGGTGAGCGCCAACGTGGAACCCATGGGGGAAACCGGCCAGGTGCAGGCCGCCCTCAACAGCACCATTTTGCCCGAACTGGCCCGTGATTACCCTGGACTTACCTATGGCTACCAGGGGCGGCAGGCCGACATGCAAGAGAGCATGCAGAGCCTGATCGGCGGATTTGCTCTGTCCATGCTGGCGGTCTACTTCCTGTTGGCGATTCCCTTTCGCAGTTACAGTCAGCCGCTGATCGTCATGATCGCCATTCCGTTTGGCATCGTCGGTGCGGTACTCGGCCATTTGCTGATGGGATACAACCTCAGCCTGATGAGCATGATGGGAATCGTGGCCCTTGCCGGGGTGGTGGTCAACGATTCGCTGGTGCTCATCGATTACGCCAACCGGCAGCGGCGCGAAGGTATCGACCCGCTCGAAGCGATTCGCATTTCCGGCCTGCGCCGTTTTCGGCCCATTGTCCTGACCACCCTGACCACGTTCGGCGGTCTGGCGCCGATGATTTTCGAAACCTCCCGCCAGGCCCGGTTCATGATTCCCATGGCCCTGTCGCTGGGTTTCGGCATTCTCTTCGCCACGGTCATCACCTTGATTCTGGTGCCGTGCCTGTATCTGCTGATCGAAGACATGCACCAATGGGTGGGTCATGGCCGATCACAGGAGACAGCGCTGGACGCCATGCCTACTCAATAAAGGTCTCGAGCGGTTCCCGACAAGCTACCCATATCGGTTTGGAAAGCCAGGTTTTACTATCCAAAATGAATTCTTACGATATGTTGACGGTGAAGAAAAAGAAACGACGTGGAGCATCATTTACCATTACCATCATCTAATTTCTCAAGCGACAACTGGAATATGTCATACAAAAAAAGACCCTTTTTGCTGCTGGCGCTACTGGCAGCCTTCCCTCCCCTTTCGACCGATATGTACCTTCCCGCCATCCCCCTGCTTCAGCGCGCCTGGCAGCAGCCCCTGGCAATGGTCAACCTGACCCTGGTCGGTTTTTTTGTCAGCTACTGCGTCTTTCTGCTGTTCTATGGGCCGTTGTCGGATCGCTTCGGCCGGCGGCCGCTGTTGCTTGTCGGTATCGGCATCTTCATTCTTGCGAGCCTCCTGTGCGCCCTCGCGGACAATGTGGTCAGCCTGATTTTCTTCCGGGTGCTCCAGGCTGCAGGGGCAGCTTCTGCGTCGGCCCTTGCGTTGGCCATCAGCAAGGATGTCTACGACGTGCATGAACGGGAACGCATCCTGGCCTATATCGGCGTCATCATGGCCTTGGCACCCATGTTGGCGCCGGTCCTCGGCGGTTGGGTGCTGACCTGGTTCTCATGGCGGTGGGTGTTTGTGATCCAGGGTGCCATCGGCACGCTTGCCTGGATCGGCGTGTTTCGAATGCCGGAAACCCTTGAAACACCGGTGGCCACTGGCGCCCTCCAGACTGCCGGGATCTACCTTCAGCTCTTGAGCAACCGGAGATATATGGGTTTTGCACTGATGATGTCCCTGATGGTGCTGCCGCACTTTGCCTTCATCGGCGGATCGGCGGACATCTATATCACCCGATTGGGGCTGTCGGAGCAGGTATTCGGGTATTTTTTCGCCCTTAACGCGGCCGCGATTATGGTAGGTGCTTTTTCCTGCACACGGCTGCTGGGCCGGGTGGGCTCAAGGGGGCTGTTGACCGCCGGCTTTGCAGGAATTCTGGTCGGTGGGATTGGAATGATCGTGCGCTGGATACCTGGCCCCTGGGGACTGGCCCTGCCCATGGCAACTATTTCTTTCTCTTTCGGCCTCAGCCGACCTCCCAGCAACAACCTGGTGCTTGAACAAGTCGACCGGCATGTGGGGACAGCCTCCTCGCTCCTGATCTTCATCTATTTCATGCTGGGCGCTTTTGCCATGTGGTTGATTTCGCTGGACTGGACAGATAAAATCCACACCATCGGCATGTTAGGAACCGTGTCTGGGGGGGTCATACTGGGGATCTGGATTCTTCTTCCCCAGATAAAAGCCAAAATGCGAACCAAACTCTGCCCGAATGAGGGAAGCTGTTCATGACAGGGAGAAATTAAGACCCATCCGATTTGGGTTGACACGCCTCTGGCGTGTCATATATCGCATCATTTTTTTAATGCACTGGTTTTTATAAAAAAAAGGAACCCGATTGAAGGGAATATAGATGGGTATAGCAACCGATATCATCCTTCTCGTGGTAGCCGCATTTTTCTGTGGCTTGCTAATGCAACGGCTGGGTCAACCCCTCATCTTAGGATATATTGCAGCGGGGATTTTTCTTGGACCCCATACCGGAGGCCTGACGGTCTCGGAAATTCACGAGATAGAACTCCTTGCCGAGATCGGTATTGCCCTCCTGTTGTTTGCGCTTGGGCTTGAATTTTCTCTCAAGGACCTCAAGCCTGTCAAGATGGTTGCCTTGGTGGGAACCCCGATCCAGATGGCCCTCACCGTGGGGCTCGGTTCGGGGATCGGCCACCTCATGGGATTGGATTGGAAGTCCTCGCTCTGGCTCGGTGCGCTTGTCTCGCTTTCAAGTACAATGGTAATTCTAAAGACGCTGATGAATCAGGGCTGGCTGGGAACCCTTTCCAGCAAGGTGATGATCGGGATGCTCATCGTCCAGGATTTGGCTGTGGTACCGATGATGATTATCCTCCCACAACTGAACCATCCGGCCGTTGGATTACCGGCGCTTGGCTTTGCGGCCCTGAAGGCGGGGGGATTCATTACGGGAATGGTTTTGCTTGGAATGCGGCTGCTTCCTCGGTTGATGTCGCATATCGCCAAACTCGGTTCAAGGGAGCTTTTTTTGCTGGCGATTACCGCCATCGGGCTCGGCGTGGGCTATCTTACCTACCTTGCGGGGCTCTCCTTTGCCTTTGGCGCGTTTGTGGCAGGAATGGTCTTGAGCGAGTCGGATTATGGCCACCAGGCCTTGAGCGATATCATTCCACTGCGAGATCTTTTCGGCTTGCTGTTTTTTTCATCGGTCGGGATGCTCTTCGATCCATCATTTTTATTCAGCCATATTGGGGAAGTCATTTTTTTGGTCGTAACCGTATGCATTGGCAAAGGCCTTATTTTTGCCCTGGTATCCCGTGTTTTCAATTATCGTAATGTCATTCCGCTGGCCGTTGGATTGGGTCTTTTTCAAATTGGCGAGTTTTCCTTTGTCTTGGCCAGGGTAGGCCTGTCAACCGGCTCCATCGGCAACGACCTATACGCCCTGGTCTTGACCGCAGCAATTCTGTCCATGATACTCACGCCACTGATTTCAGGCCAAACAGCAAAAATCTATGCGCTCAAGCAGCGTTGGTTTCGCCATGAAATTCTGGAAACCTCCAACATTTCCGATCATGGCTATCGGGGACATGTCGTTATTGCGGGCGGCGGGAAAGTGGGTTTTCAGATTGCGCAAATTTTAAAGCGCCTGCATGTACCTTTTATCATCATCGAACTTGACCACAGGCGGTTTGAACAAGCCAAAGGATCTGGCATGTCCGTGGTCTACGGAGATGCCAGACAGGAGATTGTTCTTGAAGCCGCGGAAATCAAGACGGCATCGCTTCTCATTCTAACCATACCCAGTCTCGCGGTGACGCGATCAGCCATTGTTCAGTCGAAACGTCTAAATGGAGAGCTTGCAATCGTAGCGCGAATCCCCGGACCGGATTATTTCAATGAAATGAAAGATCTTGGGGTTTCGGCAGTCGTTCTCCCAGAATTTGAAGCGAGTTTAGAGATGACACGCCAGTCCCTTCTCCATCTAAAGATTCCTCCAACAGAAGTTCAAAGGCACACGGATAAATTTCGGCAGGAACTTTATGCCGCCTTGTTTGATTCGAACGACAGCTATCGAATACTTTCTCAACTCCGTGGGGCTGAGCAGCAGTTTGATCTGCAGTGGATTCGATTGTCCCAGGAAAGCAAGATGACAAGTCGATCCATTGGGGAAAGCGAGATCCGCAAAACCACGGGTGTTTCCATCGTTGGTGTTGTCCGGGACGGTCAATTAAAACCCAATCCCGACGCCAAGTTTGTTTTGATGGCCGAGGATTTAATCGCGGTCATAGGAAGCGAGGCAGATCGGAAGGCCTTTCTTCTTATGGCGGCATCGCCAGCTTGAAACAAGAGGAGGACAACCATGAAAAAAAAAGAGTTGCTACGGTGCATCTTTTCTTATTTTCTTTTTGT
>NZ_JBFELV010000383.1:0-5041 GCF_041551955.1 Desulfosarcina sp. | reverse complement strand
CCATGATTGAAACGTCCATCGGGCTCCCCGTAGAGAATGCCATTGGCACCCAGGTGATGACCACGTGGATCGAGCACGCCAACGGATCTGAATTTCGGCGCGAACACGCCTTTGTCGAGCCGGTCAACGACGAGAAAGGCAAACCGGTCAATATTCTGCGCATGGTCGGCAAACGCCCCATCATCGCGGTGGGCAACTCGGAGGGGGATCGGGACATGCTGGGGTATTCGGACGACAAAAACCCCGCGACCCCCGACCTGCAAATGATCGTCAATCATGACGACCCTGAGCGGGAATACGAATATGCCGTCGAAAAGGTCGATCAGCTGGCGTCGGAAAACGGCTGGCAGGTGATCAGCATGAAAAACGACTGGCAACGCGTTTTTGATTTTTCAAAATGAATCAGCACACTAAATTTGAAAATGAGGGATTAGCCATGAGACGACCAGGTTACCTCTTATTTGCCCTGCTTCTTTTTGGGGCTGCCTTGTTACCCAATACCACCCACGCAGGAGACTGGATCAATCCCGGCGAGGAAACGTTCACTATTTCCGGTGGGGTGTTCCTGCCCAGTTTTGATACGAGCGCCCAAGTGGACACCTCCCTTGGGATCGGCACCGAAGTCAACTTGCAGGATGACCTGGGTCTATCCAGCGATGAAACGACGTTCTGGGGAGACGCAAGCTGGCGCTTTGCCAGAAAGCATCGTCTTTCGTTGGCCTACTTTGACTTCACGCGAGATGCCGGTGCCGTCGCTAACAGGGAGCTGACTATTGGAGATGAAACGTATCCCGTGGGAGCCAGTTTGTCGACTGAATTCAAATTTCAAATCGTCCCCATTGCCTATTCCTATTCGTTCATGAACGAGGATAAATACGAGTTCGGGGCTTCTCTGGGTGTGCACTGGTACACCATGGAGTTTAGTGTATTGGGGTCGGCTTCGTTGAACAACCAGGATGCCGATTTTTCCGTATCGGCCGATGCCGATGCGCCCATGCCATTGTTGGGGCTCTTTTTTGATTATTATTTCACCCCCAGGTGGTCCGCTGGTTTTCACGGGCAGGTTTTTGCCCTGGATTTGGATGACGACACTTTTTCCTTCTCCGGCAGCGTGACGAACCTGAGGCTCAGCACGGAGTATTGGGTGTTCAACAACCTGGGACTGGGGTTGGCGGTAAACTGGTTCAAGCTGGACGTAGATCTGGATGACAGCGATTGGAAGGGGTCGGTGGACTACGAGTACTGGGGGCCCCAGATTTATGCAACCATTCGGTTTTAGTCCTTCACCCGGCAAACTGTCGGTTTACGAAAGGTCTTGAGATGACTGCTTCCAAGTTAGGCAATGTGTTGGCCATATTCAGTTTTATTGGGATGTTGACCGGTTGTGCAACGGTATCCTTGGAACAACCAAAATCCTACAGCACAGCAATCATCGATGCGGATGATACGGTGTTGGGCCAATACGCTGCTAACAAAACCGCTCAACATGTCAATCAATCCGGTTTCTATCCGCTGATTCAAGGCATGGACGCTTTGGGTACCCGACTCCGGTTGGCCGAAAAAGCGGAAAAAAGCATCGATCTGCAGTATTTTTTAATGAAAAACGACACTGCCGGGGCGGTGATGGCCAACGCGCTGCTCAACGCGGCGGATCGGGGTGTTCGAATCCGTTTTTTACTGGATGACGTCTTTACTACCGTTCCTGATGACAGTTTTCTATTGATCAATAAACACCCCAATATCGAGATCCGGATATTCAACCCCGTCTCCCGAAGCGGCATCTATGCGTTTAATTTTGTCGGCCAGTTCAATCGGGCGAACAGGCGCATGCACAATAAATCGTTTACCGTGGACCATTCGATCAGCGTCGTTGGCGGACGAAATATTGCCGATGAATACTTTCAGCTCAAAGAGAACGCGGTGTTTGTCGACCTCGATGTGTTGGCGGTGGGCCCCATCGCGGCAGCAATATCTGAATCCTTCGACCAATACTGGAACCACGCACTTGCCGTACCCATCGAACAATTCATCGAGGATGAAAAAAGTGAGGACCTGGGAGACATTCGAGCAGACATCGCCGAAGAACTAGACGGGATCTATGACACCGTATATGGAAAAGCGCTAAGTAGCCAGCTGCTCCAGGATCTCCTCGCAAATCGACAGCCGCTGTATTTTGGACCGGCAAGAGTGCTGTCCGACGATCCCGACAAACTGATAAACGTGATTGACGATGCGCACATGAAACTCGCCCAAGACCTGGGTCAGATATTGGAAGCCGCTGAAAAAGAAATAGTATTTATTTCACCTTACTATGTTCCCGGTGAGAGCGGTGTGCAGTTTGTCCGTGATCTTGTGGCCAAAGGGGTGCGGGTTGTGATCCTGACCAATTCATTGGCTTCGACCAATCATGTGCCGGTGCATTCTGCTTATGCGCGCTACCGCCGGGATGTCATCAGAGCTGGTGTCGAACTGTATGAAATGCGTGCCAACGCGGCCCGTGAACTGAGCGGTAATGAAGATGATCCGGATGCGCTTACCCTGCATACCAAGGCCATTATAATTGATCACAGGTACATGTTCATCGGGTCTCTGAATCTTGATCCGCGATCGATTGAAATCAACGCTGAGATGGGCTTGCTCATTGACTCTGCGTCCATGGCCAGAAACTACACAACCAACGGTGATGAACGAATAGCGACGCTTGCCTATCGGGTACTCGAAAACGACGCGGGTAAGCTTGAATGGCACGCCCGGATCGACAACCAAGATGTAATCGAGACCAAGGAACCGTTGACAAGATGGTGGCGCCGTTTCAAGGCCTGGTTCATGAAAATCGCTCCTGAAAGCCAGATGTAGAAGGTCTTATCACCCTTAATCAGAGAACAAAATTATCATATACCGTAACCCACTCATATCCGTGTTTATACTTTTTCAGGCATGCCTTGTCTGTCTATGGCCGGCGAACGCGCACGCAGAGGACATTCAATCCACCGCGCCAGCCGCGGTAAAAGAAAAGGCTGCAGCTCCCTCGCTGACGGTGGCCGGAATGATCCTGAGGGCCGCCGAATTGAAAGTACAGCTGACCGACCTGGAGAATCGCGTTGCCGCATTTCCGGACGCCGATGCGGCCGCCGGTGCGTTTGTCGCCATCAAAGAGAACCTGTCGGAACTCGAAACGCGACTAAAATTGCTCGATCCGGATCGACTGTACCTGAACTTTGATTATGTCACCAGTTGGCAATTCAGCCTCAATGCCCAGAAGGAGGCCTTCGAGGAAATTCTTGAACCGATAACCTCGGCCTTACACAACCTTGAGCAGGCGCAGCAATTCTGGGACGACGAACAGCGCCGTTGGCTTGAATTGCAGACAGCACTGCCGCCCCGGATAATCACTGACAGTGTAGAGGCTGCCATTGATGCGGCCAGCCAGGCCATCGATAACGCTCGACAAATCATCACTGAAAACGTCAACCGGCTGTTGACGGCGCAACTCGATGCCATCACCATCCAAAGCCGCATCCACACCCTCAACGCCATCGATGACAAGTTTATTGACCAGGCACCCCTTAAGTATCTTCGCCAATCGATCCCGTCCCTCTTTTCATTCGCCTATTACGCACCGTTCAATCGACAGCTGTTGGTGGAATTGCGTCAAGGCATTCGCAGGGTTTCCTGGCCGGACGACGCCTTTCTTGCTCAAGGAAAATGGGTGGTCATGGCCCAGCTTCTGATCATGTCGGTCATCACGGGAGTGATCCGGCGCAACCGTAACTACCTGAAAACCCATGCAGGTCAGGGTATCCTCGCACGCCGGCCCGTCGCCGCGGGCTCCTTTATCGGCTTTTTCATTCTCATCGGGGCGTTCAATGCGACCCCACCGCTCTGGGGGTTGATTCTTGCGGTCATCATCGCCGTTTCGGGGGCGGCATTGCTGGGGGGTATCGCGGAGCGTCAATGGGAAGCGCGGTTGTTCTATGGGCTGGCGATATTCGTTTGTATCACCGCATTGTTCCGGCTCATCACGCTACCGATGCCCCTGTTTCGGATTTTCGTATCCGTTGCCGCCCTGATCGCTGCAATCTTCTGGTTTTGGCCGACGATCGTCAGCACCCGGTCGTCACAGGCGGTTCCAAACGAATGGGCGCTGCGCCTCGGCGGGCTCATTTTTTTGGCGATTTTTCTCAGCGAGGCACTCGGCTATAGTTTCCTGGCGTTGTATGTGTTCGAATCGTCTGCGGTGTCCCTGTACATTATCCTTTTTGGCTATGTCCTGCTGGTATCGGTCAAGCCGTTTCTGAATATTTTTTTCCGCAGCCGGCCCATTCAGCGGATCGAGTTTTTACGGAAGAACCGTGAGTCCATCGTCAACCGCCTGGCACCGGTGTTCAACATCAGCATTATTATTCTTCTTATCAGCTACTTTCTGAGTGCCTGGCGGGTTTACGGTCGGCTGACCGACGCCATGCATGCGATACTCTCTTTCGGCTTCACCGTCAAAGGGTATACGATCACCATGGGGCTGGTTCTGGTGGCGCTGGCCTGTATATACGGGGCGACCTTGCTGTCGCTTACGCTGCAGGCCATCCTTATGGAACGGGTGTTTCCCAGGCACGAGATGAAGCTGGGGGTCCAGGTTTCGATCACCCGTATCCTGCATTATTTCATCATCCTGGTGGGTTTGATCATGGCGCTGGTGGCCCTTGGTCTAAACCTGACCAATATCACCATCATCGGCGGTGCCCTGGGCATCGGCATCGGTTTTGGGTTGCAGAGCATCGTCAACAACTTTGTCTCCGGCCTGATCCTGCTGTTCGAGCAATCCGTGAAGGTGGGCGACTACGTCACCATCGACGGCCAATGGGCGCAAATTGTATCCTTGGGCCCCCGGGCCACGATAGTCCAGACCTTTGACCAATCGGAAATCATCGTCCCCAACAGTGATCTGATAGCCAACCCGGTAACCAACTGGACCCTGTCGGACCGGCACATGCGTATCGTCATCCCTGTGGGCGTTGCATACGGATCTGATGTTGAGGTTGTG
>NZ_JBFELV010000382.1:0-5050 GCF_041551955.1 Desulfosarcina sp. | reverse complement strand
TGAAAATCATCGGCTTTTTTTCGTCGAGGTCAATCAGTTCTACGCGGGAGTTCATGGTGACGACATTGGGGGGAACGTTCTTGGAATCAACCAGCTTGCCTTCCTGGAGTTCCGCTTCGAGTTCTTCCAGGTCGCCTCGATCCCGATAGCTGAATTCGCGGACTCCAGCAAGCAGATCCTCAAGCCGTTCGAGGTCGAACTTGGTAATGTAAATGCTACGGTCTTGCATAATTTTTACTCCTTTGGAAATAGTTCTTGCTCAACTGCTCGAGCCTGTTCGTTTATCGACGCCATAAATTCTCTGAGGGCAGCTGCTTGGTTGCACCGGGTATCTCTTGCGGAAAAAAGGAGCGTGACCATTCCCTCTTTAGTGAGTTCCAGAAGCGGATCGAGCACATTCGCATGCCGCTCCAACTCAGCATGATATCGCTTCTTGAAGGCTTCCCATCTGGATCGATCACGGGCGAATCACTTCCGAAGAGTGTAAGGGTTTTCGGTCTTTTTCACGAGTCAACCTTGACCGGCGTCTTGAACCCAGGAGGCTTGATCGCAAGTACCGAACACGATAGCTGATCGAGAATCGCCTCGGCGGTATTGCCGATGACAAGGCCCGATATGCCTGTGCGGGCAATCGTTCCCATGACGACAAGATCCGCCCGCAATTCCGCCGCCAACCGTGGGATCATCTTTTTTGCCGGTCCCTTGGGCAGATGAAAGCTCGGAGAGAGGTAATCATAGGTATCGACGCCTATCCATTTACGCATCTCATCGCCCAGTATGTTGAGTCCCTTCCTATGGAGCGTACGCGTTTTTTCAATCCCATGGCGTGCACGCTCTTTTTCAGCGTAGGCGGCTACTCCTTCCAACGAAGTGCCGCTCCTCGACAGAAGAGTTGTTTCGGCAATGGCTTCCCAGGCATGGGCAAGGTGTAAGGACGCAAAGTTGGACAGCGCAAGCAAGCTGGCCAGTTCAAGAATCTCACGATTTAAGTCGCGGTCCGAGCCTAAAGGGTTCAGCGGATCGAAATCGACAGCCGCCAGGATGTTGTTGTAGTTCGATTTTTCGCGTGGTTTCATAAGCCAGACCGGGCAGGGGCATTGGCGCAGCAGATGCATGTCGTTCTTGCCGAACAATCTTTCCAGCCAGTTCGGGTTTTCGGCAGATTTGATAACCAGATCGTAGGCGTTGTTCAATACGGCGCGAATCACCTCAAGGGGCGTGTTGCCCACCAGCACATCCAGCCGGATACTCAGGCGCTGTTGGTAAGGTCTTACAAGGGCCTCGAGCCGCTCGTAGTGATCGGCCACCACAGCTGCCTTCAAATCGTTGGAGATCGGTCCGCCAGGCGGCAATCCGATACCTGCCGTGACGACCTCGATCGGAATCACGTCCACGACCGTCAGGTCGGCCTGCTTGTTTTCCGCCAGAGCGACAGCACGGGCGATAGCCCAGTCCTGATCGTCAGTTGAGTCGTTAACATAGAGGACTTTTTTGAATCTTTTCATGGTCTATACCTACAGTAAAACCTGCGCGTTGTTTTTAGCCAATGGCCCCTCAGTTGGTAGGCGATCGAATAATAGTTTTTGCATTTTAAGACTCATGGCTGAATGAAAGTCATCGCTGAAAGTGGTGCCGACGGTTCATTTCATGTGGGTTGGCTAACCGTTTTGTCTCCTGAATGAAACGCAGATCATTGATGGAAAGTGAGACTCAGTTCCGGTTGCTGCCAAGCCTTTCGGATATTTTGTGGCAACACTGGATGAGATCCTGAGACAGGTGATCAATAACTGCCGGAGTCATTCGGTTTGCCGGTCCAGAAATACTTACGGCATAGGTCGGTTCGTTGGTATGATCGAATACCGGAGCGGCTACACATTTGAGCCCGATAGCCCATCCTTCATTGTCTATTGCGTATCCTTGGCGTCTAATCATTTCAAGTTCAGCAAGAAAGGTGCCTGAGTCAGCTGTGGTGTTGGGATCCTGGGAATCAATTTGAGCGGTATCCATATATGCCTGCTGGACCTTAAGATCACAAAAGGCCAGGATTGCCTTTCCCATGGCATGCGTATTGGCCGGCGAGCGACTGCCAATTGGAGAATAAAAGCTGAGCAATTCTTTTCCTGTCAGCGTATCGATGGTTACCATACCCTGGCGATCCAACATTCCAAGGTTAACGGTTTCATTATGGATTTCAACCAAGCTTTGCATGAACGGGCGGACGATAGTCCGAATTTCAGTGTGATCGACCACACGACTGCCCAGTTCAAAGAGTTTCATGGATAGCTTGTACTGTGAACGGTCGCCTTGGCTAACATACCCAAGATTTTGAAGGGTTGCCAGAAATCGGTGCGTGACGCTGCGGTTCAACCCCATCAGGCGAGCCGATTCGCTGACAGTCAAAATTTCATTTTCAGCAAGCAATTCGATCATCCGCAGGCCGCGCTCCAGTGAGGATATCATGTAATAAGGTTTATTTTTTGTCATAACATCATCACCAGTCCGTTCGGGGACATCAATGATTGTTTAAATTGAACCCTCACCGCGGCTGAGCTGCGGGGAGGGTTCACTGTAAGGATGAAATTTGATTTACTGTTCGCTCGTTAACCCCGTTACAAGCGGCAAGGAATGCGCTCGCTATCGCGGTTCAATTATTTACGGTTGCTGATCGCTTGCCAGCCGCCAAGTGGCGAGCAGATTGGCCGGTATACTTTGCTCATATCCCGTGCCTGCTCAATGACGTAAAAGACCTTCGGGTCGATGCACCGAACGGCGGGCAGGATCCATTTTAGATCGCGTCGCCGGCAGGCAATATAAAGCTCGTTTACCGGTCCATGCTTGCCCTCACCGTGGAATATGGTCACCGGCTGGCCGTTTTCTCTCAAATGTGCGGCGATAGCTGGGCCTTGGTCGGGGGTGATTATCCTGAGGATCGTCGTTCCGAAGGCAAGCCTGCGCTCCACCATGATCCCAACCACGTTGCCCGTGGCGTATCCGAATGCATAAAAAATGACCAGCAACGGTTTGTCTGATATCTGGTTGATCACCGTGCTGGCGACAGTCACCCATATGATGATTTCAAAAATCGCCAGGGTAAATGCGATGGTCGTCCGCCCCTGAACCGTTACGATCGTTCGGACGGTACCGATGGAAACATCGCAGATTCGGGCAAAAAAAATGACGATGCCGGTCAGGAGAATTTGTGAATCAAACATAATTGGTTACTCTTTCAGTCAAGATATTTCAGTCCTATGCCATACCGAACTGCGTTCTCATCAACCAGCTGCTGCTGCCATCTGACTTCTGCCAGACATATGGAGCGTGGCCGAAACGCGTCGACCATTGATGCCGAAATATACGGATTGCCTACCATCCGCACGATGAGAATGGTTCCGTTCCTATAGTTACCGGTTGTTTCGATGTAGGCGCCTTGGCTTGAAAAATTGTGCATGACCCCATCCGACGAACGGGTGGTGCCGCTGCTGGCGAATGGTCGGCATGTAATGGCTGCCTCGGTCAGACTGCGCAGAGCAGCCCGTTCAATAATTTTTCTCTCCAGTGTGTCTTCCATATTTTCACCAAGGGAGACTGTTGGTCCGATCGTGATGAATTTGACTGTTGCCTTTGGGAACAGCAACAGGCGATGCAGCAAAAGAGAGACCCGAAAAGCGATACTAAAGATGGATCACTGAATTGTGGCTGTTACCAAAATGGGTCGGTAGATAGCCGTCGGCATCGGGATCGTTTTCCCAGCGGGATTGGCCCAACAGATAGCGAAACTGGTAGGATCGGCCTTTTTCCAGTTCAACGGTGGCGCTGAAAACGCCTTTTTTCGATCTTTGCATGGGTGTTGCTGAGGTTGACCAGTCGTTGAACTCACCCACCACATGCGCTTGCGTTGCCGCGTCTACCATCTCTTCAGGAATTTTAAAAGTGACCTTGCACACGGGTTTGCTTTTTAAAGACTGTTTGCGAATAGCCATTTTATATCTCCGTTTCTTTGTAGTACCCTTGAATACCAGATGTCAGGCCGCTATTTAAAAACCGTTTGACTGAAACATCCTTTAAAAGGTCGCGGCACCAGACTTTCGGCATAGCCGATGCTCGCCTGGGTGAGGGCTCGGACCAGTACCAGCCCTGGCAGGGTCACGACAAAGGCATCACCCCGTTCGAGCACGTAGTCACGGATGTCGCATTCCTGAGTCACCCACACGCTGCCATGGAGACAAAACAGAATTTGGTGTCCACGTTTACCCATTAGCCGCCACTCCTGGCCGACGGTCAACTCAACCACGGCATTCGGCTTGGGAAGGTTTGACAGAAAAAATCGTTTGTGAGCACCCAACACGTTTTCGTTATCAGAGGTTTGTTTGTTCATTGGAGACTAACCTCTCTTTTTGATCTCAGCAGCAAAAGCCGTCACGCTCGCTGTGATAAGGAAAAATACACAAACAGGATGCCTCACTCTTCCCGAAAAACCCCGCTGAACCGCCCGGTCACCTCGATATCGGCCAGGATTTTATTTAGCTGTGACAATCGAGGAAGAAAGACATCCAGACTGAAGCCATCGATGGTTCTTAACCCGTCCGTGTGGATGGCCACTTTGCTGGATTTATTGACGCTTTCGTCCAAGAAATTGATCAGTTCACACGCTGACGATGCGTCAAAATCGCCGAACAGCCTTAAATCCAGGGATTGATTTTTGCTTTTTTTAGCAACAATTTGGAAGTTGTTGGCCATATCACCTCCTCTTTTGGATCAGATTACCCGTGACACCGGACTTACAATGTAACTAACCGTTCATACGGAGAGGCTATGCCGGAACAGGACACGCCGTCATGGTCTCTCTGATTTTCTTGTAGACGTCTGAGAATCGAATCAGACCCACAATGTCTTGCCCGTCTTTGACGAAAAGAGAGTCGTGGCGGTTGACGACAAAAAGATGAAAGGCGTTGTCCATTTTATCATCAACATTTACCATATGATCAGGAGTCGGCATCTTGATAAAATTATGGATTTTTACACTATGGGCCTTTTCACAGAGTTCACCAAG
>NZ_JBFELV010000381.1:0-5058 GCF_041551955.1 Desulfosarcina sp. | reverse complement strand
GCAAGATTTTCGAACCCTTCTACACCACCAAAAAAGTGGGCAAGGGAACCGGGCTGGGGCTGTCCATCAGCTACAGTATCGTCAAAGAGTGCGGCGGCTCGATCGAGGTTACGGCAAACCCGGATGGCGGCGCGTGTTTCAACCTGCACTTTCCCATTGTGAAAGATCCTTCATGACCGGCGACATCCTTCTGGTAGACGACGAGGCGGGAATCCGCAAGGTGCTGGGCATCTCCCTGGCCGATCTGGGCTACACCGTACATGCCGCCGAAGATGGGGCGGCGGCCCTGACCATCCTCGACGCGGTCCGTCCACCCATCACCCTCACCGACATCAAGATGCCGGGCATGGACGGCATCCAACTGCTCAAGGCCATCAAGGACCGCTTCCCCGACACGGAGGTGATCATGCTCACCGGCCACGGCGACATGGACCTGGCCATCGAGAGCCTCAAGTTCCAGGCAACCGATTTCATCACCAAACCCATATCCGACGATGCATTGATCGTTGCCCTCAAGCGGGCCGGTGAACGCATCGAGATGCGCCGTCAGTTGCGGGCCTACACGGAAAACCTGGAACACCTGGTGGAAGAAAAATCCCGCCAGCTCATCGAGGCGGAGCGCCTGGCCGCGGTGGGGGAGACGGTGGCAGGACTCTCCCACACCATCAAAAATATCACCGGCGGCCTGGACGGCGGCATGTTCGTTCTGGCAAAAGGCATCGAAGGGGAAGACGCTGCATATCTAAAGCAGGGGTGGGAATTGGTGCGGGGAAATGTGGACCGCATTAAAAACCTTTCATTAGACCTGTTGAACTTTGCCAAAACCGACCGTCTAGAATATCGACAGGTGAACCCCGCGCAGCCCGCCCGTGAAGTCTTCGACTTGATGCGAAGCCGGGCCCGGGATCACGGGATGGAATTCATTTTGGACGTGGCGGCCGGACTGGTCCCGACGTGGATGGACCCTGTGGGCATCCATCAGTGCCTGTTAAACCTGGTCACCAATGCCATGGATGCCTGTATCGATACGGATCCAGCGAAAGGCGCCCAGCGCATCACCTTGTCGGTCCGCATGCAAAAGGACGGGGGCGTTTGCTATCAGGTGGCGGACACATGCTGCGGAATGGACGAGCGGACGAAAGCCCGATTGTTTCAGCGGTTTTTTACCACCAAGGGTGAACGGGGCACGGGCATCGGCCTCATGCTCACGCGAGCCATCGTTCACCGTCACCAGGGGACCATCGATATTTCGTCACAACCGGGAAAGGGGTCTGTCTTCACGATCAATCTGACAGGAAAACCAGCCGACCGGTAGGTTACCGGCCGGCACGACCATCGATCTAACCGAATAGCGACGATTGCCGGCCTTCCGCTCGACCCCATCGGTGCCAATCTTTATTTTCTCCTGATCGATCAGGGCCTGGATGGTCGTCCGATCATCCACGGCATCCATGGTGCGCCGGGCCTATTTTTTTGGGTATTTACCCTAAATTATAGAAGCAACATCCAATCCAAACCGCTTTCATATTTCTATAATAGATTGAAATAATTTGTATTTTTAAATTTTTCAAAAAAAATAAAAAAATAATTGACAACCAGCAATTATCCCGACTATTACAGTCAGGAAAGAACCTGATCTTACGGGTCAAGATATTAGCCAAGAAGGATTCGGATGCTGGTTCCACCCAAAAAAAACCAGTATGCCCTGCGCGCCATTTTTGAACTGGCCAAACATATGGACCAGGGGCCGGTCAAGATTTCGGACATCGCCACCGCCCAATCCATTCCGCTGCGCTTCCTTGAAGTGATCCTCAATCAACTCAAGGCCAGCGGCATCGTTGATTCCAAACGCGGCTTTTATGGCGGATATTTTCTGGTTAAACCGCCCGACCAGGTCTCGGTGGGGGATGTGCTGCGTTTTCTAAGCCGAGAACTTTCGCCCAGCGACTGCATCGCCTGCGTATCAAAAACCAGTTGCCCGTTTGACGGCCGCTGCGCCTTTTCATCCATGTGGATTCGGGTGAAACAGGCGGCTTTCGATATTTATGACGAAACCTCTTTCCAGGACCTGATCGACCGGGAGCGGGATACCGGCTGGCCAGGCGAGCAATGAGGGCGGGATTCCCGCACGAACCGAAGAACTGCATACCCTGAGGATGTCAACGATGCGGAAAGGAACAGTTCATTTGAAAACAGGTGGCATGCTGCTGGTCATGGTCATGGTTTTCCTGCTTGCCGCAGGGGCCGTGAAGGTCGATACGTCGGTTGAAAGCCCGACAAAAACCGGGGCGGGCCTGATCATGATCGATACCATGAGGACCTTTGGACCGCTTGAGCGGCCACCGGTGCCCTATTTTCACAGCCGCCACACCGAAGCGCTGGCGCGGATCAACCGGGACTGCAATGTCTGCCACATGGCCGACGAAAAAGGACGCCTGTCGCCCAAGTACATGCGGTTGGCCGAAACAGACCGTCAGACCGTCGCCGACATCTACCATGTCAACTGCATTGCCTGCCACCGCGAGCTGTCTGGGCAGGACCTGAAAAGCGGCCCCCAAACCTGTGGTGGATGTCATCGGGAAGATCCCGCGGTCGCCTCAACGTGGAAGGATCTCGCCTTTGACAAATCCTTGCACTACCGCCACGTCAAGGCCAACGCGGAAAAATGCGACAGCTGCCACCACAAATACGACAAGCAGGCCAAGCAACTGATCTATGTCAAGGGAGAAGAGGGCGCCTGTGTCTACTGTCATAAAGAAACGATGGTGGACAACGTCATCGCCAGCAAGGAGGCCTCACACTATCAGTGCATCGGTTGTCACCGGGACAACCTGGCCAAAAACAAGCAAGGAGGCCCGGTCAGCTGTGTCGGTTGCCATGATGCCGACTTTCAGGTGGGCATCGAGGTGATCGAAAACGTTCCCCGCATGAAACGGAATCAACCGGATGTCGTCCTGGTCAAGACCGGTGAAGAGGCGCTTCCCAGGGACCAATGGTCGACGGCCATGTATCCCGTGCCTTTCGATCATCAATCCCACGAGGCCTATAGTAGCAGCTGCAAGGTCTGTCACCACGCCAGCCTGCAGTCTTGCGCCAGCTGCCACACCAACGCCGGCAAGAAGGAGGGCGGCAATGTGAAGCTGGCCCAGGCCATGCACAGCCTATCCTCTCAAGCCAGTTGCATGGGCTGCCACCTGGAGAAACAGAAAACACCCGAGTGTGCCGGCTGCCATGCATTCATGGGCAAGAAAACCAATCGCCAGGATCCCTCTTGCTTGGCCTGCCACATGGCGCCGCTGCCGGCCTATGTCAATCCGGCCAATGCCGAAGAAACCGCGGACGTGGCGATGGATTTGCTGCAGGCGCGTGATCTGGAAGCGAAAATATACCCTGCCGACAAGATCCCGGATAAAGTGACCATCGGCAAGCTGTCGGACCGCTTCGAGCCGGCCGTTTTACCGCACCGGAAAATCGTCAATGCATTGGTCGACAAAACCCGCGACAGTAAGCTGGCTGGCTACTACCACAGTGAACAGGGAACACTGTGCCAAGGCTGTCACCATCACAGCCCGCCGGCCGAAAAACCGCCGGCTTGCAGCAGCTGCCATGGCGAAAAGATTGAAGCCGACGACGCCTTCAGGCCGGGCCTGCTGGGGGCCTACCATCAACAGTGCATCGGGTGCCATCAGAATATGGGCATTGAAAAACCAGCCGCCCGTGACTGCAATGCCTGTCATGTAGAAAAGAACAAAGGATAGGGGGCCGCACGATCCGGCCATAAACCGCAAGTTGAGGGTGAAACATGTCACTGTCCAGGAGAAAATTTCTCGGTTGGATCGGCGCGGCGGGCATGACCGCTGCCGCCGGCCGTAAGGCGTCTGCCGCAACCACACACCATTTCGAGGGCTATCCGGATTCCATGGCCGTTCTGCACGACATCACCTTGTGCATCGGCTGCCGCCGGTGTGAAGGCGCCTGCAATGTGGTCAACGAACTGCCGGCGCCGGAAAAACCCTTTACCGATCTTAGCGTACTCGAGAATCAACGGCGCACCACCGCCAAAACCTATACCGTGGTCAACCAGAAGCCGGGCAACGGTGGCAGGCCAGTTTTTTTTAAAAACCAGTGCAACCATTGCCTGGAACCGGCCTGCGCCTCGGCATGCTTCGTCAATGCCTTTTCGAAAACCAAAGAGGGGGCGGTGGTCTACGACGCCTCCGTCTGCGTGGGCTGCCGCTACTGCATGATCGCCTGCCCCTTCGAAATCCCGACCTACGAGTACGACAGTGCCTTTTCACCCCGGATAATGAAATGCACCATGTGTCATCCGCGGGTGCTTGAAGGCAAACTGCCCGGCTGCGTGGAGTCGTGTCCCACCGAGGCACTGGTGTTCGGCAAGCGTGACGACCTGCTCAAAATTGCCCGCCAGCGCATCACCCGCCGACCGGATCAATATGTGGACCACATTTATGGCGAACGCGAGATGGGCGGCACCTCGTGGCTTTACTTGTCCAATGTTCCCTTTGAAACCATCGGCATGCGCATGGATTTGGGAGTGACGCCGGCACCGGAACTCACGGCCGGCGCCTTAGGCGCAGTTCCCATGGTGGTCGGTCTCTGGCCCGTCCTGCTCACCGGTATTTACGCCATGAGCAAACGCAAGGAAAAGATCGCCGCCGAAGAGAAGGCTCAGGCGGTGGCGGCCGCACTGACCGAAGCCGGTGAAAAGGCAGCGGCCGAAATGGACGCCAGCATGGAAAAAGCCAAGCAGGAGAAGACCGCCGCGGTCGAAAAGGCCGTGAAGGAAGCCCTCGAGGCCGACGCCAAGGCACGGGCGGAGGCCGCTGCTTCGCAAGAAGCGCCGGAAAAAGAAGATAAAGACGCCTAATCGGCGTCGCTGCCGAATCTCACGACACTTTTCAGGAGGAATCCTTTATGTCTGAGAATACAGCCACCATGGGCAAACCGATTTTCTCACCGTTCAATATCGTGGCCGGTGCCATTTTGCTGGTGGGGGGGATCCTGACCATCCTGCGCTTCACCCAGGGGCTGGATGCG
>NZ_JBFELV010000380.1:0-5061 GCF_041551955.1 Desulfosarcina sp. | reverse complement strand
TTATTTAGCCTTCACGGATATAATCCTCTAAGGTTTTAATACCTTTTGGGACATTCTATATTGAAATAATATTTTGTTGAATATATTGGATTGAATCTTTAAAGCAATTCAACAATTGCTGCAAAATAAGTTCGCACCTATGGTGGTTACAATAGCTACTTGATGTGCAGTTATTGAGCGACAGGTCAAAGTACTTAGGACGGACTATAAGGAAGTATTGATAGGGTTTCGTTCAAGCAGGAAGATAAATATATGACGGTTACATGTTCGGCATTTGGATGTGACTTTGTTAAATCAAACTCAATCCATTTTGCGTATTCTTATGATCATTATAAATAAGTTCTGAAAACATTTTTTCGATGGTTAAAAATGCGTTCACGATATCTGGATCAAAATGTTTGCCACTCTCAGATTGTATTTTATTTATCACTTCAATGTGGCTAAGTGATTGTTTGTAAGGCCTTTCAGACCTAAGTGCATCATATACATCGGCGAGAGCGAAAATTCGTGCTTCCAACGGAATATTTTCCCCTTTCAAGCCTTCAGGATACCCTGTTCCATCGAATCTTTCATGATGAAATGCGGCTATATTTTTGGCCATGATGATAAATGGCTGGTGTATTCCATATTGATCAATAATGTCTTGAAGCACTTTGCCCCCTATTAACGGGTGTTGACGCATTTCTTGAATCTCTTCGAAGTCCAGTTTGCTCGCTTTCAATAAAATTGAATCTTGAATCCCAACCTTTCCGATATCGTGCAAGGGTGCCGTTTCATAAATATTCTCTATAAACTCTTTGCTAATTATGTTTGCATATTTATTACTTTTCTTAAGCTGTTTTGCCAATTGCATGGCAAAGGTCTTTGTGCGCAATAGATGTGCTCCGGTCTGTGGGTCTCTTGAGTCAGTCAACTCCACTAACGAAGTGACAATTGCCATTTGTGCACGGTTTCTTTCGTTGAGTCGTCTAATGTCAATGTTACTGAGAACTATTACCAGCCCAATAAAAATGATAAACAGCATTGCAGACAACCATATCAGTCGCTGGAGTGCTGTCTTTAGTCCGATGTGGTGGTGGTAGAGTCCAATAACCAATTGTCGTCCGGAAAACAGGTTTACTGTTGAGTAATGAATGGTTTCCGTATCCGAAACCACAAGCTTTCCTTCTTGAGTGTCGAGATGGTAGCCTTGCGTCTTTGCCGTTAACGACCCATCGGCTCGTAATGAAAGGACCATACCCGATTTGGTCTGAACAAACATGTTTTTGGGTAAAATCTGAAAAAGTTTGGAAACATCAACTGTTACAATTAGAAGGCCTCTTTGCTTTCCATTATTATCAAATAGTGAAGAAACAATACGAATCACAGCAGATGCGGAATCTTCAACGGTGCCGTGGTCCACATTCAAATCGATCAGCGATATGTAGATATGATCTTTACGGTATAAGGCTTCTTGAAAAAAGTTTTTACGTTCTTCGTTATTCAGGTTTTCTGGGGCAACTGTAAGAGGTTTGCCGTCAGGTTTGGTATCGATTCTGACAACTTCCCGACCCTCGGCGTCGAGAATGCGAATCTGATAGATCTCTTCAGATGCTCTGGAAAAATTATGAATTAATCCTTGAACCTCGGTTTGGTACCGCTCGGATTTAAAGTCGCTGTTGGCAAAATTTCGGACACTGGTCATATCACGTATGAAGAACAGGTGGTGCTTGAAATTGGCGAAAAAGGACTGGACGATTATCTTACCAACATCTAGCTCAAGAGACGCGGTTTCATGTCGCCACCGGCTTTCCCTATCATAGATTCGACTGACGCCAAAATATAGCACAACTGAAAAAAAAATAGCGATCAAAAGTACTATTGCGAAAAAGACCTTGTTTTGTCGCAAAATATTTTTGATCACACCTACAATCCTCCATATTCTTTTTTTAATCAGAGTTAAAAAAATCTGGGGGCCTTAGACTCCTGTTAGAGTCAAGTTATTCCATAATCTTTAAGCTTTAATTGAAGCGTTCTTCGGCTTATACCCAATGTCTTGGCGGCATGTGTTCGATTACCATTGTGTTCCTCCAATGTCCTTAATATCATTTCTTTTTCAACATCTTTTAGGGACCTTCCAGGAGTTAGGTCAACAGGCTCTGTTACCTTATCTAAATCTTCACCCCTCAGTGTTGCGGGGAGGTCTGTCGATTTTATTGTATTGCTACGTGTCATAATAACCGATCGTTCAATGATATTTTCCAGTTCGCGAACGTTTCCCGGCCAATCATGTCGCATTAATAAATCCATAGCCATGGGAGTGAATCCAGAAATTTGGCGTTTGTTTTTCTTGGTGTATTTTGCCAAAAAATAATTAGATAGAGGAAGGATATCGTCACTTCTTTCTCGCAATGGCGGTACTTTCAATTCAACGACATTCAATCGGTAAAAAAGATCTTCACGAAAGTTACCTTCTTCGACCTCTTTTTTTAGCACTCGGTTGGTGGCAGCGATGATTCTGGTGTCGACTTTAATTGATGAGGTGCCGCCGACTGGTTCAAACTCTTGCTCCTGAATTACTCTTAGAATTTTTGCTTGTGTCGGTGGCGCCATCTCGGCAATTTCATCAAGAAATATCGATCCTTTATCGGCCAATTTGAAGCGCCCCATTTTTTTACCAATAGCACCTGTGAAAGCACCTTTTTCATGTCCGAAGAGTTCGCTTTCAAGCAGAGTATCCGGAAGCGCAGCGCAATTGATTTTAATAAACGGTTTATCTTTTCGGTAGCTGTTTTGATGAATTGCATTCGCAATAAGTTCCTTGCCGGTTCCACTTTCACCCAAAATCAAAACATTGGCATCCGATGGTGCCACCATACTAATCGATTCAAGAAGACGTTTCATCGGTTTACTTCTACCGATGATGCCAGCGATGTCAAATTTTTCGCCAAGTCTTTCCTTAAGCAAAGCGTTTTCTTCAGTTATTTGTTGGCTGGTCAATGCTTTATCAATTGATATCTTTAGGATGTCTATATCGATTGGTTTAGTGATATAATCAATAGCACCCGATTTCATGGCTTTTACAGCAGAATCAACAGATCCGTATGCTGTCATTATTATAATAGGCAGTTGAGGGCTGATTTTTAGGATTTGTTGTAGAGCTTTGATACCATCGATCCTTTTCATTCGGACATCCATCAGGATCAGATTAAAAAACTGATTCCCGACCAATTCAATGGCTTCATCTCCATCTTCCGCTTGAATGACGTTATACCCCTCTGCGGACAATACTGTGTCAAGCATTGCTCGGTGAGGCGTTTCATCGTCGACGATTAAAATATTTGGTTTCATAGTGCGACCACGCCTTTTCTCCCAATGACTTGATCGGTGATTAAATTATCACCCTTTTTGGACAATCGGGATTTCTATTGATATATTGCACCCTGTATTCTTACCATGAGGTGGACTGATTATATGTATAGATCCCTCATGGCTTTCTATAATCTTATGAACGATCGGTAAACCCAATCCGGTACCATTTTCATGCGTGGTAAAATACGGATCAAAAATTCTTCCTTTAGCATCGTCACTGATTCCGGGGCCATCATCTTCGACTGACACCAATATGTGTGTGCCACTCTTAATCAAATTTGTGGTGACTGTTAATCTTCCATCCAAGCCTGTGGCTTGTATGGCATTAAGAAGAATATTCAGGAGTGCTTGAGTAATTTGCCCTTCATCCATCGAAATTTCAGGCAAGTCTGGTTTAAAATCAGTATCAATGACAATATTCTGAGCCTTTGCGTCAGCTTCAACAAGGCGAAGTGTATGGGTTATGAGCAGGTTTATATCTGCTGGTTGGAAGTCAGGTTCCATCGGGTTGGAAAAACAAATCAAATCAGATACGACATTATTAATTCTATCAATTTCCTTAATGACAATATCAGAGCACTTCTTCTCGGAGCTTTCCGAATCAAAGCCCCGACCTAAATATTGCGTAAAACCACGAATGGAGCTTAACGGGTTTCTGATCTCATGAGCGACGCCGGCAGCCAGTTCACCAACGGCGGCCAGTTTTTCTGAGCGCCTAACCAGTTCCTCCAGTTTTTTTATATCACTGAGATCCCTAATTTGTATAACGGCTCCGCCCAAGCTGCCGGTTTCCTTGGTTAGCGGTGTCACGCTTATTGACAGTGGTCTTGATCTTGACTCGCCACAAACAAAGTTGATCTCCTTATCTAAAACGGTGATGCCGTTAGACAGTGTCTGATCGACTCCAATGAATGTAAAGTCCAGAACCTCTTCCAAACGCACGTCTTTTATATCTTTCCTGTCGATTTCCAAAAGTGTTAATGCTCTCTCGTTGTACGCAGTGATATTTAGCTTATTATCGATACTGACAATACCAGAAGAGAGGCTCGAAATTACCTGGCTGGTGTAGTCTTGGGTCTGTCTTAACGTCTTTTCTACGAGATAATAATTTTGAATAATGAATGTAAAAAAAATGGCAGCTGATCCGAGGGCGATGACGATCCCAGCCATCATCATGGCATGGTGGCTGTCGGATTCTCTGGCTATTTGCAGGTAATCCATTTTTAAACCCAGAACAATGCGTTCTCCGACGTGATCCGATCGATTTGTGCTGCCCATCATCATATGGTGGCCGGTAACAGCTGAAGCTGTAAATTGTTTTGACAGTTCGTAGATTTTTTCACCATTTTCCAGCTTTCGAATCTTTGCATGAAGCTGAGCGTTATCAAATGATTCGGGGGGTAGCCCTATTATGCTGAAATCCTCAGGATTGGAATGATGAGAAATACGTCCGCGCTTGTCGACCATATAGATATAGGCGATGTCTTTATTGCTACCTACCTCATTAATCAGACTCTTGATAGAATCTTCCTGCCACATATGCATTGCCATGCCTGCTCTGGCACCTGCCTCTACCGCATCGAGCATGGCGACTCCCTGGCGATGAAGGAAATCTATCGCCACCGAAGCTTGTCGGTCCAGGTTTCGATAGGTGGAGATGCCCATAAGAACCAGCAGAATGATTACGATGGCCAATATCGAGAGGGCTGG
>NZ_JBFELV010000379.1:0-5065 GCF_041551955.1 Desulfosarcina sp. | reverse complement strand
CCGGTGGATAGCCCCACCTGGCTGTGTTCCTTGTCCATTTCCGGATAATACTTGGGCGGTCCCAGGTATTTTTCCAGAGACTGACGAGTCACCTGAAACGGGCCTCTCGCCCCTTCGGCGATTCGTCGTGCCAATTTTCGGCACAGGGTCCCCAACTCGCGTTCAAGGTTTCTCAACCCCGCCTCGGAGGTGTACTCGTTGATGACCTGGACGACGGCTGCATCGCTGAAGCGAATCTGACGGGGCTTGATGCCGTTCTCTTTGACCTGCCGCGGAATCAGGTGAGTTTTCGCAATGGTTTTCTTCTCGTCCTCGGTATAGCCGGACAGGTTGATCACCTCCATGCGGTCCAGCAGCGCGGACGGGATGGTATCTGAGATGTTGGCGGTCAGGATGAACATGACCTTGGACAGATCAAAGCTGAGATTGAGGTAGTGATCGCTGAATTCAAAATTCTGCTCCGGATCCAGTGCTTCCAGGAGCGCCGAGGATGGGTCGCCCCGAAAATCGGCACCCAGTTTATCGATTTCGTCCATCATGAACACAGGGTTGTTGGAGCCGGCCTGCTTCAACCCCTGGATGATTCGCCCGGGCAGCGCACCAATGTAGGTGCGCCGATGTCCCCGGATCTCAGCTTCATCCCGTATGCCCCCCAGGGAAATGCGCACGAATTTTCGTTTCATGGCATTGGCGATGGCCCGACCCAGCGACGTTTTTCCCACCCCCGGCGGGCCCACGAAACAAAGAATGGGCCCCTTGGTCTGGGGATTGAGCTTGCGAACGCTCAGGTATTCCAGAATGCGGTCCTTGATCCGTTCCAGGCCATAGTGGTCCATATCCAGTACGGATTTTGCCTTTTTGATGTCGATGACATCGGTCGTAGACTTGCTCCAGGGCAGCTCCACCATCCAGTCCAGATAGGTTCGTACCACCGATGATTCTGCAGAATCGGGGTGCATCTGTTCAAGCCGGCGTAATTGTTTGTCGGCTTCCGTTTTGGCCTCTTGGCTCATTTTAGCGCGTTTGATCTTACTTCTGTACTCGTCGATCTCCTGGGTGCGCTCGTCCAGTTCTCCCAGTTCCTTGTGAATGGCTCTAACCTGCTCGCGCAGGAAATAGTCTTTCTGGCTTTTTGATATTTCGTCCTTCACCTCGGATTGGATCTTGGCCTGCATCGCAGACAATTCCACTTCGTGGAACAACAAGTCGTTGACTTTTTTAAGGCGCTCGAAGGGGTCGATGATTTCGATGATGGCCTGGGCTTCGTCAATTTTCAAGCGGAGGTTCGAGGCCACCAGGTCAGCCAACCGACCAGGATCGTTGATGCTGGTGAGAATGGATCCCACTTCGTTGGTGTATTCGCCGCGCAAGGTGAGAATCCTCTCGGAGTACTCCCTGACATTGCGCATCAGGGCCTCGGCTTCCAGGTCGACGGTGGAGGATTCAGGCTCCTCGATGATGTCGATTTTCACACGGAACAAGGACCGCTTGCGCACGTATTTGGCAATCCTGGCCTTGGCGATCCCCTGGACGAGTGCCTTGACGCGACCGTCCGGAAGCTTGAGCATCCTCAAAATCCGGCTGACCGTTCCGATCTGGTAGATTTCATCCGGTTTGGGGTTTTCGATGCCCGGATCGATCTGGGTTGCCACAAACAGGTAACGGTCCTTTGAAATCGACTCTTCGATGGCGTTGACCGATTTTTCACGCCCGACGAACAAGGGCAACAGCATATCCGTGAAGATCACTACATCACGCACCGGCATCATGGGAAGGATGGTTGGAATGACCGCTTCCGGATCGTCCTCCTCGATAATGCTGATCAGATCATCTTTATCCGTTTCACCCATCTTGACTCCTGGAGATCTCGATACCAAACTTCATTCACAGCCCTGCTAAGATGGCTGTTTCGTAAAATGTTCTATATAATAACACTTAATTTTTCTTTGACAATGGTACGCCGGTTCTTTTAAGAAGCTTTAGCATCCTGTCTGGAAACGCTTCCAGAACAAGACGATCCTTCGGGCCAACACGCATGAATGGACTGACATGACGACACCACTGACGGTGAACATACTGGCATTTATCTTCGGCGCCTGCATCGGCAGCTTTTTAAACGTCTGCATCTATCGCATACCGGCCGCCTTGTCCATCGTTCATCCCGGTTCAAGCTGTCCCCGCTGCAAGACGATGATTCCTTTCTACGACAACCTCCCTATCCTCAGTTATCTGCTGCTGATGGGGAAATGCCGCAGCTGTGCGGCACCCATCGCCATCCGCTACCCCTTTGTGGAGTTGTTGGGCGGGCTCTTCGCCCTGGCCTGCGCCCTCAGCTTCGGCCCCACGCTGCATGGGTTGGTCGTTTTCGCCTTCATTGCGACGCTGATCGTAATCAGCTTCATCGATCTGGACCACCGCATCATTCCAGACACGATTTCACTACCCGGGATCCCGCTTTTCTTTCTGGCTGCCCTGGCCGTCCCCAGCGTCACCTGGCGCGCCAGCGCCATCGGCATCCTAGCAGGCGGCGGAAGCCTTTTCGCCGTTGCCTGGGTTTACCAGTCCATGACTGGAAGAGAGGGCATGGGCGGCGGAGACATCAAGCTGCTGGCCATGATCGGCGCCATGGTCGGCTGGCAGGGCATACTGTTCACCCTCTTCGCTGCATCGGCCATCGGCACTATCGCCGGTCTGCTGACCATGATCCGATCCGGAAAAGGCATGCGGCTGGCCATTCCCTTCGGCCCCTTTCTGGCCATGGGGGCCACCATCTACCTGTTTTTCGGCGAAAGCCTCATTGCCTGGTATTTCAATTTTCTCCGGTAATGGGTTTGGACTTCAGTCCTTGTCAATATCCGGAGAATGCAGCGCTGGGCCGCAAGATGCCGTTTCTGGATGGACAGTGGCTACTGGATGGAGAGCAAATAGGTGCGCAGATTCACTTTCTTGCCTTTGATGCCGAGCCGATCGCGGATGGCGTATCGATATCCTTCTACCGTCCGGGTGGAGATGCCCAGCATGCGAGCGATCTCCCTGGCCTTTTTGCCTTGCTTGACCATGGTGGCCACCTTGATCTCAGTCGGCGTGAATCCGAGGTAATCGAAGGAAAGCTTGCGACTCAACGGCGAAACGATTTCGTTGAGGTTGGACTCCAGGATGTCGAGGTAGGCGTTTTGCTTGGCGTTCAGCCCGCTTGTTTTCATCTTGTTCAAATAGGGACGGATCAAGGATTTGACATTGTATAGAACCTTCTCCTCCAGGGCTTTGCGGTCTTCATCCCGTTTTTTTAACAGCACCTTGAGTGCCGTGTTCACTTCTGAAAGGTTGTCGGATCGAGACTCCAGTTCCCGGCCTTTGGCCGCCAGTGCCTCCTTGCTTTTCATCTGATCGGTAATATCGAACATGATGCCATTGACGAAACGGTTCTGCTGCCCGTCGACACAGGTGGCAATCACATGCATCCAGCGCCACTGGGCCATGACGCGGTGAAACACCCTGAATCGATGGTTAAATTTGAGATCCGTGTAACCCCTGGCATAGGCGTAACGCAGCGCCTTGCGATCCTCCGGATAAACCTGAAACCACTGATGCACTTCCTGCGACGGTGTGACACCGGCGATATCTTTTGCCGACGGACTGACAAAAATCACCTTCAACCGCCTGGGACGGACCGGATTCACTTGAAGGCGGAAGACGGCAAAATCCGAGGCGGTCTCCATGAGCAGCTGCTGGCTGGCCCGGCTTTCATTCAAATCTTTCTGAATCTGACGATCGCGGGTGATATCCCGGCCGCAGCCGACGGTGCCGATCATCGCCCCTGATTCATCCAAGAGCGGCGCCTTGTGGACGTCCAGTACCAGATATTGTCCGCGAACCAGCCCGTCCTCCACAAACCGCATCGCCTTTTGCTTGGCTTTTACGATCTCGTCTGAATTTTCACACACTTCACCGAATGTGTGGCGCTGGCCGTTGGACCGCTCCAGGTCGGCGAAGTAAACGTCGTTCTTACCCGCTACCGCCTCAGGACTATTGCACATGAGCAGGCGTTCGCAAAGGGCCCGGTTGGCGAACAGGTAGCGATTGTCCATATCCTTGGCCCAGATCATATCCGGTGCGTTATCGGCAATGCGACGGGTCAGTTTTGCCAGGGCATCGAAATCGGCATGCCGTTTGGCCAGCGACCGGGATAGGTTACGGTTATCCGCCTCGAGGGTTTGTATCCGCTTTTCCAATTCATCCCGGCTCATCGTCTTTCCTGGTGTCATGTCATCTCTGATCCGCTGGATCGTTGCCATCCCGAATCGACTGTTTTACCCGACCATCAGGCAATGCCGATAAACTCGAAATTCATCTTGGACTGAAATTTCTCGAGTCGCTTGAATATCTCTTTGAGCATGGTTTGTTCGATGTGGGTCAGTTTTTTGGGCGTGATGTAATTGTCGGGCTTTTTATTATCGTCCATGACGGCGGTGATCTGCCGCACAAATCGCAGCTGCATGAGGAAGCTGTAGGCCTTTTCAAGTTCTTCATATTCCTGCGGAGAAATGACTTTCTTGATCCTGAGCTGATCGAGCCGCTCCAATGTATTGGTCTCCTCGATCCTGTTTTTAAGTGCATACACCCGCGCAAAATCAACAATGGGGGTCATGGCGCTTTTTATGTCCAACGCGTTGCGGTGGCGGCCTTTGGATTCAACCACGAAATTGCGAAAAAATCCGAGGGGCGGCTTGAAATTGAGGGCATTTTCGGTCAAGTGCCGGAAAAAACCAGACCACCCGTCTAGCGAGGCGAACAAATGCCGACGCAAATCGACAATCAGCGAATCTTCTCCAAACCCGCGTCGGAAATCAAAAAAAATACTGGCCTGAAGGAGGTCCTCGGCTTCGGCGGCGTGAATCCAATCGCTGAAATAGACCTTCCATTGGCTCAAGGATTGACACCACTGCGGATTCTTGGCCATGATACCGCCCGTACAGAAATCGTAGCCGGCCTCGTTCAACAACCTACAGGCGATGTCACCGTACTTTCTGAAATAGCGGTCGACGGACGCGGCGTCGGCCGGATG
>NZ_JBFELV010000378.1:0-5071 GCF_041551955.1 Desulfosarcina sp. | reverse complement strand
TCAGCGCATTGGACGCCGCTACCAGCACCGCCGCTTTTGCCTGTGCATCGAAATCGTAACGCTTGATCAGCTGTTTGATTCTTCTCAGGTAGACGGCTTTGATGAATCGGAACGCATTTTCAATGGAGGTGGGTTCGGGGGTGCACACAAAGATCCCGCTGCTGGAAGTCAGGAAAAAATCAAGGGTGTTGAAATTGGTCCCGGCACCCAGATCGATGAGTACATAGTCAAAGGGAAGCCTCTTGATGGCATGGATCAGCTTGATTTTTTGGGCATAGAACAGGTTGGCAATCTCCATGGAACAAGTGGAGGAACTGATCAGAAAGAGGTTCGCGACCGGGGTGGGAGCCGCTGTGGCTTCCAGGGTTGGCGCATGCTTATTCAAAAAGCGGTTCAACCCGTCCCTGGGCGCCGACATCCCTAAAAAGGTATGCAGATTGGAGGCGCCCAGATCCAGATCGATCAGGGCAACCGTCCTGCCGTGCCTGGCAATCAGCGCCCCCAGGCTGGCGGCGACAAAGCTCTTGCCAACCCCGCCTTTCCCCCCCCCGATTGGATAGATCTTCGGCATCGATTCAGTATCTCCAACGTTTTCCACAGGTACCCGCTATCTGCCCATATCACAGGGATCAGCCTCTGTTCACCCGTCGTGCCCGCCGGCAGAAAACAATCATCGCCGCTGCCGTGCGGCACGATACAACCACTTCGCTAATCCATCGGTTATCCAACCGTGACCATTCAATAAGCTATTTTGGGGTCACAAATCAAGGTTTGGCCCCGGGTCTCAGCGCAGGCCGCCTGGAAATCGGCCTAAAGATAAAAAAACCATTGTCAAGCACGCGCCAATCAGCTGACAATTGAACAGTAATTCATCCCCTTCATCGACCTGCTGCCCCCGTGCTGGCACAACAGAACGCGCGATATCACTCCAGGGGCCCCGGTTAATTCAGCGGCACGATAGCGCATGCTAAAGCGCTCTCACCCAGTCAGGTATCATCATCGGCTAAAACGGCAAAAACAAAAGGAGGAAGGGGATTATGAAAAAGAAACAACACGGGTCTTGGTTGGTTCTGGCGGTGGCAACCCTTTCGTGCGTTCTTCTCTTCAACGGCAGCGCAGCCAGCTCGGGTTTTGCCATCATCGAGCAGAGCGCCGCCAGTGCTGAGTATGCCTACGCCGGTGCGGAATCCGTTGCCCAGATTGCCAGCACCGATTTTTCAACCCGGCCGGTATGGCCCTGCAGTCCGGCAACGAGCTGTGTGTCGGCGCCCACTATATTATCCATAGTGCCGAGTTCAAGCACCCGGGCTCGACCACTGTGTTGACGACGCCGCTTGCCGGGGGCAACGGGAGTGACGGCGGCGAAGCGCCCCTGGTGACCAACCTGTTTTACAAGCACTGCTTTTCCGAACCGTGCAAAGCCGGCATCGGCATCACCGCCCCGCGCAAACTGGCTGCCAAGAATGACAATGGCGCCTCCCAGTCAAAGAAACCGGGAGGCGCCATATACTTCACGATATTGTGAATCAATCCTATTCGATGGGGGTAACCGTCATAACATCGATGACCTGACCGCCCTCGACCTCGGCAATCGTGCCGGTGACTTTGACCAGTTTGCCGACCATCTCCGACAGGTCCTTGCCGGCCACCACATAGGCATCCGTTCCTGTGGCAAGCGCCAGGCCTTTTTCAGTCTGAACCAACCTCCCGTCGATCTCGGCAACCTCGGCCCCGGCCGATGCCGCCATCTGAGGTGATGCCTTCGTTTCGCTTTGTTCGACCTGCCCCATGGTGGCCGGCGGCTTTTCCGAACAGGCGATAACGAAAAAAAAGGCAAAACCCAATGCAGCAACGATCAAAAACGTCTTCATTTCTTCCTCCTCTCATATGGTTTACAGTTTATATTGCGACGTCGGTGCGTCGCGACTCCCGAGGCCTATCGAGAACAGGAAGCCAAATGGTGTGGGTCTCATGCGAGGATCTGGGCAACAGGCCTTACAACGCGGAGCTGGAATGGGTGTCTTCTCAATGAGAAGCAATTTCGATTCCAATTTTTTCCCCATTGAAATCATTTGTAATTTGTGGCCCTGCCACCAAACCAGACCCTATTCGGTTGCAATTTTTGCACACCGATCGGAAAAATTTGGGTCGACGCTCTTTTCGCCACCGGGGCCGTCAGTCACCGTGAGGGGTGAGGCCTTGATTGAGAGGCAATGGCGGCAGGTTGCCCATGTGCCTTCAGCACAGCAGCCGATAGAGCTGCCAGGCTGCGCACAGGTGGTGAAACATCAGCAGGGATAGCCGGACCTGCCTCCACAATAGACTTGTTAAACCGGCGTTTTCTGAATAAATTGAAATGGCCTTCCCGTGCAGGGGGTGCCGCCCGCTAAAAAGCGCCGAAAGGCGGAACAGCCTGTTGGCGGTAGAACCGCGTTAAAAAAACGGGTCCGGATGCACCGCCACCCAGATTTCCTTGACAGGCTCAATTTGATAAAGGAGAAGATGCCATGGAAATGAAAACCGTCACGATCGACAATCCCGAACAGCTCAATTTCATCTTGGGGCAGTCCCACTTCATTAAAACCGTGGAGGATGTTTATGAGGCCATCGTCAATACGGTGCCCGGCGCCAAATTCGGCATCGCCTTCTGCGAAGCCTCCGATGTCTGCCTGGTGCGCTCTGCCGGCACGGATGAGGGCTTGATCGGGCTTTCCCAAAAAAACGCCCTGAACTTAGGGGCCGGGCACTGTTTCATCATTTTCATGCGCGACATGTTCCCGGTCAACATCCTCAACACGATCAAACAGGTACCGGAGGTGTGCCGGATCTTCTGCGCCACGGCCAATCCGGTCGAAGTGATCATTGCTGAAAGCTCGCTGGGGCGCGGCATCCTGGGGGTCATCGACGGTTTTGCCGCCAAAGGCATTGAGGGGGAGGCCGATATCGCCAAACGAAAATCCTTCCTGCGTGCCATCGGCTACAAAATGTAATTGCAGCGACCCGAACCTGCCGTGGTGTATACCCACACGGCGCCGGACCGATAGCCAAGAGGGACTCTACACGAGATGCTGAAAGATCGTCGCATCACATGCTGAACGACCTGCGCAGCAGGCCTTTTTCCGGCCTTAGCCGAGGTCAAGTGGCCGTATGCTCGGCGCATCCACTGGTATTGGCGGCGGTCGCCGTCGAGGCCAAAAAGGAGGGCACGCCGCTGCTGGTGGAGGCCACGGCCAACCAAGTCAACCTGTCCGGCGGTTATACCGGCATGACCCCGGCTGATTTTGCCGACCACATGACGCGCCTGGCAGCCGATCGAGGATTGACATCGGAGCAGATCCTGCTGGGGGCCGATCATCTCGGCCCCCACCTCTGGCGCCACCTGCCGGCAGTGGAAGCCATGGCTCACGCCGAGGCGTTGACCCGATCCTTTGTGGCCGCCGGGTACGGTAAGCTGCATCTGGACACCGGCCGTTCGTGCGCCGATGACCCCGGGGGCCGCCTGCCGACGAGGCTGGCGGCGCAGCGGGCCGCAACCCTGTGCCGGGCCGCCGAATCAGCCGCCGGCCATTTCCGAAAACGACCGCCATTATATGTGATCGGAACCGAGGTGCCGGCACCGGGCGGAGCCCTGGGGCCGGACGGGACCATGACCGTCACCAACCCTGAGGACCTGAAGGTTGAACTGGCGCACTATGAAGAAGCCTTCAGTCGGGCGGGAGTCGAGCAGGCCTGGCAGCGGATCGTCGCCGTGGTGGTGCAGCCCGGTGTGGATTTCGACAACCACCGGGTGGCCGCCTACGATTGGCAGGCGGCAGCGAAACTGTCGGCATTCCACGAGCGGTTGCCCAACGCCATGACATTTGAAATTCACGCCGTCGATTATCAGACCCCGTCGGCCCTGAAACAGATGGTAAGGGATCACTTTACCCTGCTCAAAATCGGCCCCTGTCTCACCTTTGCCCTGCGCGAAGCGCTCTTTGCCCTGGCCCACATCGAAAATGAACTCCCCGGCCTGGCCCATCCGTCCAACCTGATGGCGGTCATGGAGCGGCTGATGCAGGCCCACCCCGAACACTGGGACACCCACTGCCACGGCACCGCACAGGAGCGACACTATCTGCGCCGGTACGGCCTTCGCGACCGCATCCGGTATTACTGGCCCCGGACCGAAGCCCGAAAGGCCTGTGAACAGTTGATGCACAACCTTAGCAAGCCCATTCCGCGCCCGCTGCTGCTGCAGTTCCTCCCCGACCTGACCGAAGCCATCACCAGCGGAGCCCTGCCCGCGATACCGGCGGCCATCCTTCAGGCACGCATCCAGTCCGCCTTGCACCCTTATGTCGATGCCTGCCGAAGACACGCGCATAGGGCGTCTAGATGATGTCGGTGCAAAACAGATGGGCTGACATCTGTTAAGGCATGCAACGGCGAAAAAGCGGAGCAACCAGGCAGGTTGTGAGCACGGTGAGCCGTTTCATAACATCGTCATGTGCGCTTAGATGAAATAGAGGTATCATGATGGATATTGCCAAGTTTCTACCCCCTTTCTGGATGTCACGAATGGTGAATTCCAAGGATGGCATGGCTTATCTCATTTTGACTACCCTCCGGCAAAGCTGGAGGACTTCAGGTCTCGTGCTGTCAAGGGATCGCGGCAGTAAACATGCGCCGCAGTGACGAAGGATGAAGCGTGACGCAGACATCGGACTATTTACAAAGCCGTCAACAGTGAATTATGATTCGTATCGAAACCCTGAGTAAGATCGCTGACGGCCGGTTGATGGTCTTCAATGACGCCGGCGCCCGTATGTTCGAGGGCAGTTACCAGGCGATTGTGGAAGATCTGAAACAGGTGGCGATTCAAGCTTCAGCGGGGCTGGTCTATTTTCTGGACAATGCCCTGTCTCCCCGTATGCCGGGGCATCTGATCGACCACCTGCCCGGTGAGCCCTGGTATGGGTTCGCCCGGGTCACCCGGCACCTCACCGACCCGGACTTTGCGAGGGGACTGAAAGTATCCGGGTGTGTCATGGCCAAGCTGGGAGTGGAATCCGGGGAGCAGGATGTACTG
>NZ_JBFELV010000377.1:0-5092 GCF_041551955.1 Desulfosarcina sp. | reverse complement strand
CATGGCCGAACAGTTCGCTTTCCAGGAGATTCTCCGGAATGCCGCCGCAGTTCACCGGCACAAAAGGCGCGGACGCCTGCGGACTGCTGTAGTGAATCGCCCTGGCGACCAGCTCCTTGCCCGTGCCGCTTTCACCCGTGATGAGTACCGGCCGATTCGCCTGGGCGGCGATTGGCGCCTTCGAAGCCTGGAGGGAAACCAGTTGACATTCGACGGTCCAGCACTGCCTTCCGACCGATTTGCCACCGGAGACTATTATGTGTCCATTGACGGCAACCCCGGGGTGCCCCCCGCCAGAATTGCCGACATCGGCTCCAGCGGTGTTACCCTGGCGGACCATCCGTTTGTAGATGTGGCGGGTAAAGGAGACCGGATCACCGTGCTGGTACGGCTGCAACTGCCCTATGTGGACCCGGCCCAGTGCATCGGCTGCGGGGTTTGTGAGCACGAATGCCCGGTCAAGGGCCGCCGGGCCATCCGGGTGACCGCGGAGAACGAAACGAGGGAACGGCGCCATCGGCTATTGCTGTGAAGGCCGGATGTCAGAAGACAAAAGTCCGAGGACATAAAATGAGGCAAAAGGGATATTTGGAAACGATCCCAAGGACATATTGGTTTACCATTCGGCGTTTGTTGTCGATTCTCATTCGAGATTGGGCGTTCGATGTTGGACGTTCATCCTTTAACCCACTGGTAACGAGGTAATCCCATGAAAGACATGCAAAAGGGAATCTCCCGACGATCATTCATCAAATCCGCCGGCGTCGCCGGAATAGGCACCGCGCTGGCACCCCTTGCCGGGCGCGACCGAGCACACGCCGCCACACCGACCCAATCCGCCGACACCACCGGCGTGCCCACACGACCTTTCGGCAAGTCCGGCATCCAGGTCCCCATCCTCTCCCTGGGGGGCATGTTCGACATCCCCTCCAACCAGACCATGCTCAAGCAGGCCATCCGCTGGGGCGTCACTTACTGGGACACAGCCCATGTTTACAGTGGCGGCCGCAGCGAGGAGGGCATCGGCCAGTACTTCAAGCGCTACCCAGAACAACGGGAGAAGATCTTCCTAGTCACCAAATCCACCTCCCGAAGCAGTCGGGGCATGAGCAATGACCTGGCGACCTCCCTGGAACGGATGAACACCGATCACGTCGACCTCTTTTTCGTGCATGCCATCCGGGACGCAGATGAAATGGACAGCGGCATGCGCGAGTGGGCAGCCGAACAGAAGGCCGAAGGCAAGATCCGCCTCTTCGGTTTTTCAACCCATTCCAATATGGAGCAATGCCTGCTGGATGCCGCCCGGCTGGACTGGATTGACGGCATCATGATGACTTACAATTTCAGGCTGATGCATGAAGAGAAAATGAAGGCGGCGGTGAAGGCCTGCGTGGACGCCGGCATCGGTCTCACCGCCATGAAGACCCAGGGCGGCGGCGCCGTGGATACCGGCACCTCACGGGAACTGGAGCTGGCCGGCCGTTTCGTCAACAAAGGATTTTCCGACAAGCAGGCCAAGCTCAAGGCGGTGTGGGAGAATCCTCAGATTTCGGCCATCTGCTCCCAGATGCCGACCATGTCGATCCTCATGGCCAACATCGCTGCAGCCGTCGATCGCACGACGCTGACCGACAACGACCGCCGGCACCTGGACCGGTATGCCCGGGAGACATTCTCGCACTATTGCGCCGGCTGTACGCAAATCTGCCAAGGCGCCATCGCCGAAAACCTCCCCGTGGGCGACGTCATGCGCTATCTCATGTATGCCCGCAGCTACGGGGATCTGAACGATGCCCGACGCCGCTTCGCCGCCATTCCCGATGAAGTCCGCAAAAAGATGATCCAGGCAGACTACTCGGCTGCCGAGGTGAGATGCCCCCGACAACTGCCCATTGCCCGGTTGATAGGCCAAGCTCTTGAAGTATTGGCCTAATCGGGTATAATTGTCTTGACCCGCCCGATTTTTTAGGCCAAAAGGGGCCGCATCTTTCCGCCCAAATTATGCACCACCCGCCATAGGAGAAGCCATGGAACTGGAATGCGTCATTTACGACAAGCAGGACGGGGTGGCGGTCATCCGACTGAACCGTCCCAAGGTACTCAACGCCATGAACAAGCGGCTCTGGCTGGACATGCAGGCCGCCCTGGAGGATGCCCGAGCGGACCAAGCGATCAAGGTCGTTGTCGTCACCGGCGAAGGGCGCGCCTTTTCCACCGGCGCCGACCTCAAGGAATCCAAGACCCGATCCATCGAAGACTACCGGGATTACCTGATGTCCCTCCAGGAGGTGTCCCGGGCCATTATCCGATTTGAAAAACCGACCATCGCCGCCGTCAACGGTTTCGCCATCGGTTCCGGATACGAACTGGCCCTGGCCTGCGACATCCGTATCGCCGCCGAGGAGGCCAAAATCGGCAGCCCCGAGGCCAATGTGACCTCGTCGGTCACCGGCGGCGCCTTCCGGCTGGTCCAAAACCTCATCGGCCCGGGAAAGGCCCGGGAGCTGCTCTTCACCGGCGAGACCATCGACGGTGTGGAAGCCCAGCGCATCGGGCTGGTCAACCATGCCGTACCGGCGGAAAAGCTCATGGAGACGGTCATGGAGATGGCCGCCAAGATCGCGGCCAACTCGGCCTTCTCCCTGAAGATGATCAAAAAGGGGCTCAACATGGCCCAGGGTGAAACCAGCCTGGAGGCCTTAATGGACTTCGAAGTGGAAGCCTGCCTGGCCTGCGTCTCCACCAAGGAGCGGCAAACTTCATTAACGGCCTTTGAAGACCGCAAGAAGTAAGACGAATTGAGAGATTGCGAATTCAGGAATTATGGAATTGGCGTTTTAGATTCCATAACTGGTTTCATGTATTTTTTCCTGCCCCGCAGGATATTGGAATCGATTTACTTCGATTTACGTGGCACCATACCAACATCGGAGGCTTCATAAAAAGCCCGAGATCAAGGCTTGCGAATCCCGTCGAATGAGGCGTGCAAGTAGCACTCCGCAGTGAGGAGGGATGAAGCGTAACGCAGATATCGGGCTTTTTATGAAGCCGTCAAGCCAAAGGAGTATATCATGGGACTCGAGCATGTTTTGAATGCCCGCAGTGTCGCCGTCGTGGGCGCATCCAAGGTGCCCACTAAGCGCGGCTATCAGACCATTCGCACCCTTCTGGACGAACGCTACGAAGGGGCCATCTACCCGGTCAACCCGAAGGAGCCGAGCATCATGGGCCTGAAGTGCTACACCGCCGTCTCGGAAATCCCGGGAGAGGTGGATGTGGCCCTCATCGCCACCCCGGCGCGAACCGTCCCCGCAGTGCTGGAAGACTGCGGCAGAAAAGGGGTCAAGGGTGCCATCATCCTGGCCACGGGATTCGGCGAGACCGGCGCCAAGGGCAAATCGCTTGAAGGCGAGGTGTTGAAGGTAGCCGGCCGTCACCACATCCGCCTGATCGGCCCCAACACCTCGGGCATGATCAACCTCAAGGACAACCTCAACCTGGTGGGCCTTAAGCATTCGCCCAAAGGGGACATCGCCCTGCTGACCCAGAGCGGCAACATGGCCCTGACGCTGATCACCGAAGCCAAACTGCAGAGCCGCAAAGGCTTCACCTATTACGTGGGTGTGGGCAACGAGGCGGACATCCGCTTCCACGAATACCTGGAATTCTTCAGCCAGGATCCCGACACCCGCGCCATCCTGATGTATGTGGAAGGCATGCGCGAGGGCCGCAAATTTCTCCAGCAGGCTTATAAGACCACCGAGACCAAACCGATCGTCCTGCTCAAGAGCGGGCGCTCCTCCACCGGCAAACAATCCGCCGGCTCCCACACCGGCGCCCTGGCCGGCATGTCCGAAGTGGCCAAAGGCGCATTTGAACGGGCCGGCATCATCGTCATCGAAAATTCCGACGAACTCTTCCCAGCTGCCGAGAGTCTCTCCAGCCTCCCGCCGATCAAGAACAACCAGATCGCCATCCTGGCCGACGGCGGCGGACACGCCACCATCGCCGCCGACACCCTCACCGACCTGGGCGTAAAGATTCCGCAGCTGGAAGAGAAGACCCAGGCAAAACTGCGCGCCATCCTCCCCGGCGGGGCCGCGGTGAGAAACCCCATTGATGTTGCCGGCGGCACCGACGACAACCCGGCCGTCTTCGCCGACTGCGCCAACATTATATTGGGCGACCCCAATGTGGGCGGCCTGTTGGTTGTGGGTCTGTTCGGCGGCTACGGCATCCGCTTTGCCGAGAGCCTGGCCCTGATGGAAGAAGATGCGGCCCACCAGATAGGCAAAATGGTCAAGCGCCGCAAAAAGGCCATCATCGTGCACAGCCTTTACAATTCGGAGAAACCCCACAGCCTGGACCTGCTGCGCTACTACGGCGTCCCGGTTTACGGCAGCCTGGATATCGCCTGCAAGTGCATCGGCGTGCTGGCCCAATACGGCAGGTACCTGAAAAGCTACCACGCCAAGTCCGACTTTGTGTTAAACTGGGAGGCGAAAGCCAAACCCGAGGGGCAACTGATCATCGACAGCGTTTACCAACAGGGCCGAACGGCGCTGCTCGAGGCCGAGGCCAAACAGCTGCTCCGATTTCACGGTGCGGCGGTGACCGCCGACGCGTTAGCCACCACGGAAAATACGGCAGCAGAGGCAGCAGCAGCCATGGGCGGCAAGGTGGTCCTGAAGATCGCCTCGCCGGATATTCTCCACAAAAGCGATGCCAAAGGCGTACAGCTCAACCTGTCCGGCAAGGATCAGGTGAAAAAAGCCTTCCGGGAAATCATCAAAAACGCCAAGGCATATAAGGCCGATGCCCGCATCGAAGGGGTACTGATCTCCCCCATGGTAGGTAAAGGCATCGAGGTCATCATCGGCACCAAGATCGACGACCAGTTCGGTCCCGTGATCATGTACGGGCTGGGCGGGGTAATGGTGGAAATTATAAAGGATGTCTCTTTCCGCGTGCTGCCCATCTCCAGACGCTCAGCCCAGCGCATGATCGCCGAAACCAAGTCCCACCCCATTCTGGACGGGGTTCGCGGCGAAAAGCCCTACGACAAGAAGGCCCTGATCAGCCTGCTGCT
>NZ_JBFELV010000376.1:0-5092 GCF_041551955.1 Desulfosarcina sp. | reverse complement strand
GCTCCCCAGCACGGACTTGAACCGCGGACCCAGTGGTTAACAGCCACTTGCTCTGCCGACTGAGCTACTGGGGATTATAAGGCTTCTTTTGTCGCGCTGACGACTAAAGAAGCGTCTTAAATAATCGACCATGATTTGAATGTCAAGGGCTTTTTTGGCCCCGAAGAAGTGGGATTCCAGACCGGATGGTTTGCTTTCAAAGGCTTCCAACATACTGAAAAAAAAGTTTAATTTATTTATAAGACGCGCTTCACCGATTCAATGGGGTTCGTGTTTTTGCACCACCTGAATAGATACGCTTGGTGCAAAGCCCCACAGACTCATTTAATGTCTGCCGCCAGGGTAACGGGCGCTCTGGGCATGGAGTGAGATGACCGCTTTCGCGAGATGCCTGGAACGCGGTACCAATCTTTTTTCGCGTGCAGTAAATTAAGTATCGGCGCTTATCAATAATTGTCCTTGCAGACCCGGGTCAATTTTTTTTACTGAGTCTGAAAACCCCTACGCCAACGACTGGGTTTGAACCAAGGCCAGTTTGGTGCCAAGGCCTTCAATACGAGCGTGGAGACAAGACGGACGAAAATAAAAAAATTGAGCTGAGTAAGCAGAAGCCCACGGTTGACGACCTGGCCCAAATGTCAAAGGTGCTGGATGTCCCGCCATCCGTGTTGCGGCCGAGTCAATCGGATCAACGCGATGCCCAGGCTCCCGCGCAACGGGGAGTGCTTGTGGACTACCTGATTCTGGATCGTTTCGAGCAGCTGGGCCCGTACTTGGAGATGTTCAACCGGGCTGTTTTTATCAACGATGAAGAACTGATCGAACACATTGCCGGCAAGCTCTCCGGCGTCGTGGTTTTCAACGGCACCTTGAAGGCGATAAACAATTAAACCGCGGAGATCGTGATGGGCGATAGCAACCCCGATGATCACTGCATGCGGGACCAATACCTGAAGCTGCTGTGGGCCGCGCAGAAAGTCGAGGACTGTCGCCTTGCCGAATTGATTCTTCGGTGACTCAAGGGGACGGCCTTAGACATGACAGTGGCGCCCGTTCCTGCCTGTGAAATCATTCCTTTCCCGAGTACCATTGTCTGGGCGGCTGGATGTGCTGATGGATATGACGATCTTCGTCTGAACGGCTGCCTGCCTGGGTTTTTTGCAGGTACAACACCACACTTTTTCCCAGTAACGGATTGAGCAGACGATCGATCCAGCGGGTTACCCATGGTTTTTTCATGATATCCCAGACGAGCAGGCGATGGTACAGGTTGACTGCCGCCGAGTCCGTTCGTGTCGGACCAATCAAACACTTGAGCCACCAATATGGTGCGTGGATGCTGTGGGCGTTATGATGCCCTACCAAGCGGGTGCCCGCCCGCTCCAGTCGGTCGATCAATTCGCTTTTGCGATAGATGCGAACATGGCCTTGGTTGGCGTTGAAGTAGTCATCAGACAATGCCCAGCAGATGCGCTCGGGCAGGTAGCGGGGAACGCTGACCACCAGCGATTTGCCGGGTTTGAGCACCCGGATGATTTCTCGCATGGCCGACTCATGATCAGGAATGTGTTCCAGCACCTCACTGCAGACGACAAGGTCAAAGCAGTTGTCGGGGAAGGGCAGGCAGGTTACATTGGCCGCGGAAAGGCTCCAGATGCCGCCCCCATGTTCGCCCAGCCGGTCATGCAGGCTGAGCCGCTTACGCGCTTCCTTCAGATCTGTCGGGTTCAGGTCTGCACCGGTCACCCTTACTCCCTTGAGCCGGTAAGCCGCACAGGTGTGGCGGCCGGATCCGCAGCCGATGTCCAAGATGCGATCGCCGGGGTGGACAACCAGGCGCGAGAAATTAACCGTAATCAAGGATGGTCTCCCGATAGGCGTCCACGGTTTTTTCAGCTGCGCGCTGCCAGGTGAAGTGCTGCTGCACCCGCTGGTATCCGCGGCGGCCGAGCCCATTGGCATGCTCCGGTTGGTCCAGCATGTCGACAATGGCCCGGGCCAGGGACATATGGTCTCTCGGAGGGACCAGAATTCCCGCATCACCTACCACCTCGGGCAGGGCGCCGCCGGTGGTGCTGATTACCGGTACGCCGCAGGCCATGGCCTCGCCCGCAGGCAGGCCGAACCCCTCATAGACGGATGAGACCACCGCCATGGCCGCCCGGGCATATTGGCGGACAAATTCCGCATCGCTGATGCGACCGGTAAAAACGATCAGATTCCCGATGCCCAGGCGCCGGATCAACCGGCTGATGCCGCCGTTTTTCTTGGGTGTTCCGACCACAACCAGCCTGATGGTCCTTTTGTAAGCTATTTCCGCCACCGCATGGAGCAGGTAGTAGAGCCCTTTTAGCGGAACGTCGGAGCTGTTGGTGACAATGATGCGGCCCGGCTCCCGCTGAATCTCGGGCATAGGGTAGAACAGTTTGGTGTTGATGCCGTTGGGAACAACGCTAAAGCGCTCCCGGGGAATCCTGAAATCACGGGCGATGTCCCCGCGTGCGCACTCGGAGACGGTGATAATCCGGCGCAGGGTGCGCGATACCCGTTTTTGCATGCCGATGAAGGAGAACCATCGCAGGTGCTTGAGCTTTTTCCAAAACGGCCGCACCGAGCGCACCGCGATGTCCCGATCTACCGTGATGGGATGGTGGATCGTGGCCACGGTGGGAATTTTTTTGGCGATAGACCAGATGCCGTAAGAGAGGCTCTGATTGTCGTGAACGATGTCATAGCGCCGCATGCGGGTGCGCAAAAAGCGCTGGGCGCGAATGCCGAAGGTAAAGGGTTCGGGGAAACCCATGGTCGAAACACCGGCCCATTCCACAATATTGACCGGATCAGACAACTCCCTGAGGGTGGGGACCCGAAACAGATGCTCCGGATTGTACAGGTCCAGACAGGCCGGCCGGTGGATCGGGATGTCCGAGTCCAGACCGGGATCCGGTGGACCCGAAAATACTTCGACATGGTGGCCGATATCTTTGAGTGCCCGGCTCAAATTTTTCAGGTAAACACCCTGGCCGCCGCAGTGGGGATTGCTTCGGTAGCTCAGCAGGCAGATATTGAGGGGGCGTTCCAGGCTGCTATTCATAAGCGTAATACAGGTTATCCTTCCCACTTGGCAAAATAGAACCACTTACCGCCCGGTCGTGGCCAACGTCAAGAGTTTTCGTGGATGGATCGAAAACGATCGGCAACCATAAAGGGCATTGTCCGCCTTGCACGAAAGGTATATGGTAACGGTTAGAGGACAGGGGTCTGAGGATGGTAGAACCTGTCGGTGTGAAACACTTTAAAAATAGCCGATCGCCCCTGAGCATGCGGGGCACCGGATTGTAATAGGAATAATCTTTGGAGGACCCGCGGACATGGCGATGCCCGATGCAGTGACGCTGGTGGAGGTGGGACCACGCGATGGCTTCCAGTTCGAACAGGCCGTGGTTCCCACCCTCCGAAAACGCGCCGTCATCGCCCGGTTGATCGCCGCCGGGCTGAAACAGATTCAGGTGGCTTCCTTCGTCCATCCGGAAAAGGTGCCCCAGATGGCCGATGCTGAACCTTTGATCAGAATGCTTCCCCGCCGGGAGGGGGTGATTTATACGGCATTGGTGCTCAACCGGCGGGGCCTGGACCGGGCCATGGCGTCGGGTATCGCAGCTTTGGAAATTTCTCTCTCCGCCAGTGATTCCCACAGCCGCAAAAACGCCGGCATGACCCATGAAGAAGCCCTGGATCATGGGCTGCGCATGATTGATCAGGCGGTCTCTGCGGGTCTTCACGTTCGAGCCAGTGTCCAGTGCGCTTTTGGTTGCGTCGATGAGGGGCAGATCCCCGCCACCCGCATTGCCGGCATCGTCCGGCGATTTGTCGACCACGGGGCCCATGTGCTGACGCTGGCTGACACAACCGGCATGGGATCACCGCCGCTGATCGAAAGCATGCTGGATGCGGTGCTTCCCCTGGCGGGCCGGCTGCCCCTGGCGTTGCACCTTCACGACACCCGCGGCCTGGGACTGGTTAACCTGATGGCCGCATTGAATTATGGCGTTTCGATTTTCGACACCGCCCTAGCCGGCATGGGCGGATGTCCCTTTGTCCCTGGTGCCGCCGGCAATATCAGCACCGAAGATACCGCCTACCTGATGGAATGCCTGGGGATTCACACCGGTGTGGACTACCGTCGGGTGGGTGAGGTCTCCCGCGAGATGGAGGCGTTTTTTTTCAAATCCTTCCCCGGTCGAATGCACCGGGTGACGGCCTTTCAACCCCCACACATATCGAATTAGATCGGACAACCCGCCGCTCCTTTTTTTAGCCGAGTCCCTTTAGTTTGAAATCGGCATGCCGATATTTGGAACATGTCAGGCAAGTGGCTTTGACGGTCACCGTCAATGGCGGCGGGATTCCGAAACCAGTTCCATTCATAGAAATACGATCAACGATGACGCTAACGACAGACCCTTCCAAAGAGACCCTATTGTTTGTGGACGACGAAGAAAGTATTCTGGAGGTGGCTTCGGAATATTTCATGGCAAAAGGGTATCACATCCTGACGGCGGAGAATGGCCGCCTCGCCGTCGACATCATCGAAAAAGAAAAAATCGACTGCTGCTTCACGGACATCAACATGCCTGAAATGGACGGGCTTGAACTGGCCGAATACATCCGTACGGTGGACAACACCATTCCGGTTATCATCATGACCGGTTACCCCTCTTTGGACAACACCATCCGTACCCTGAAAAACGGTGTGGTCGACTTCCTGATCAAGCCGGTGAACCTGAATCAGCTGGAAATCTGTGTCAAACGGGTGCTGCGGGAGCGCCAACTGTTTATCAAAAATATTTTCCTGACCCAAGAGGTGGAGGGAAAGCACCGGATAGAGACCCTCAATCGGGAACTAACCTACAAAGTCGATGAACTCAACACCCTCAACCGCATCATGACTGACTTTGCCACCATCGACTCCAGCTTCGACCTGTTCAAGCGGGTGGTCGACCTGTCCACCGAACTGACCCATGCCGACGAGGCCTGTTTTTATGTGATCAACGAAGCGATTCAACGGCCGGTGCAGGTGGCCCGGTCCGTG
>NZ_JBFELV010000375.1:0-5130 GCF_041551955.1 Desulfosarcina sp. | reverse complement strand
GGAACCGGTTCACCATTCACAGTTACGATTTCACTATTCACTGTTACCAGACCAATAAAACGAATCAAACCAAGCAACTAATCCAAACTTTAGCCAGTGAAATTCACTGAAGGTGACAGTGCAGCGAATTTCACCGGGCCAATCGGACGAATATAACCAATTAACCGCTCTTTCCTAAAACCTAAAACCTAAAACGTAAAACTTAAAACGGTTCGAAAGAACCAACGCCTTGCGATAAACAAACGGTAAGCCGTCAACGCCTTTTTCTCGCTCCCAACGAACCAAACCAATCCAATGAACACCGCCATCGAACTGCTGATCCGGATCTTGTGTGACACCCGCCCCGACACATCGGCTGACGGTGCATACTTGTATTGCACCACGGTCGACAACCAGGCGTCAATATTCAAAACGGCCCGGATGCTGATCAGCCATGCCGTCGCAGATCGGGTCTTCATTTTGGATGCGCAGGCGATGAGCGGCTACCCGGGCGTGGACCAGTGCCGACGGCGGCTTGTGGAATTCGGCCTGCCGGCCGAGCGGATCGAATATGTGTCTTATGGTGACGCCGTATCCATCAACACGCTGGTCGAGTCGCGCGCCCTGGTCCGATTTGCCAGAGAGCGCGGGATGAGTTCACTGGTCTTGGTCTCACCACCCTTTCACCAGTTCCGGGCCTTCATGACGGCGGCGACCGTGGCTTTGAAGTGGTACCCGGAATTGGCCATCTACAGCCATCCGGGCGCGGCCATGTCTTGGATGGAATCCGTGGCCCACTCCCAGGGAACCCTGCAGGCACAACGCCGCCAGTTGATACAAGAAGAGCTGATCCGCATTCATACCTACCAGGGCAAAGGCGATCTGGCACCCTTTGAAGCGGTGCTGGACTACTTGAACCGGCGTGATGCTTAGTTCAAATGGTAAACCACTTTCCTAACACCCCAAAGGATTTATGAAATGAGCCCAGCGTCGTCTATTCTCGTTACCGGAGGGGCTGGATTTATCGGGGCCAACTTCGTCCACACCTGGCTTGAGGCAGGCGAGGGCGCCGTGGTCAACCTGGACAAACTGACTTACGCCGGCAACCTCGAGAATCTGGAACCCTTGGCCAAAAGCCCGGGCCACATCTTTGTGAAGGGTGATATCGGCGACCGGCAGCTTGTGGCACAGCTGTTGGATCGGTATTCTCCGCATGCAGTTGTCAACTTTGCAGCGGAGAGTCATGTGGATCGATCCATCTCGGCGCCGGATGAATTCATCCAGACCAACCTGGTCGGCACCTTCAATCTGCTCGAACAGGTGCGCCACCATTGGGAGGGCCTCGGGCCGGATGCCCAGTCTGCGTTTCGATTTCTCCACGTGTCTACAGACGAGGTTTATGGCTCCCTTGAAAAAGATGATCCGGCCTTCTCGGAAACCACGCCCTATTCGCCCAACAGCCCCTATTCGGCATCCAAGGCTGGGTCCGATCACCTGGTCAGGGCCTATCATCACACCTATGGCATGCCGACGCTGACCACCAACTGCTCCAACAATTACGGGCCTTACCAGTTTCCGGAAAAGCTCATTCCACTGGTCATTCATCATGCCTTGACCGGTAAAAAGATTCCGGTCTATGGGGATGGTGCCAACATTCGTGACTGGCTCTACGTCAGGGACCATTGCCGGGCGATCATGGCGGTGCTGGAAAAGGGCAGGCCGGGTGAAGTCTACAATATCGGTGGAAACAGTGAGAAAACCAATCTGGATGTAGTGCACACCATCTGTGACATCCTGGATGAAGTCACCACGGATCAGAACCGTCGCGAGACCCTGGTCACCTTCGTCACGGACAGGCCGGGCCACGATCGGCGATACGCCATTGATGCTTCAAAAATAAAGGCCGAGATGGGGTGGACGCCGGAAGAGACTTTTGAAACCGGTATCCGCAAAACCGTGCAGTGGTACCTTGACAATGCCCAATGGGTCGCCAACGTCACCAGCGGCGCCTATCAAACCTGGATTGAAACCAACTACGGGGAGCGGAAATAATGCAACGCAAGGGAATCATCCTCGCCGGCGGCAGCGGTACCCGGCTGTATCCCATCACCATCGCCATATCCAAGCAGCTGCTGCCAATCTACGACAAACCCATGATCTATTACCCGTTGACCACCCTCATGCTGGCCGGCATCCGGGATGTTCTCGTCATCTCGACCCCCCAGGACACCCCGCGCTTCGAGCAGCTGCTGGGCGATGGCAGCCAATGGGGACTCAATATCGCCTATGCGGTTCAGCCGCGGCCGGAAGGCCTTGCCCAGGCATTTATCATCGGGAGCGATTTTATCGGTTCGCATCCCAGTGCGCTGGTTTTGGGGGACAACATTTTTCATGGCCACGATCTGTCCAAACATCTCTCGGCGGCCAACCGGAAATCCGGTGTTTCCACGATATTCGCCTACCAGGTGACCGATCCCCAGCGATACGGCGTGGTGGCCTTTGACAGATCCGGCAAGGTGATCGGCATCGAGGAGAAACCGAAGCATCCACAATCGGATTTTGCCGTCACCGGTCTTTATTTCTACGATAGCCAAGTAGTGGAGATCGCACGCGACATCCAACCGTCGGCCCGCGGTGAGCTGGAAATTACCGACGTGAATCAACGCTATCTCGATCTGGGTCGGCTGGAAGTTTCGCTGATGGGCAGAGGGTACGCCTGGCTGGACACGGGGACCCACGCCTCACTGCTGGAAGCTTCCCGGTTTGTGGAAATCCTGGAGCGTCGGCAAGGGCTGAAAATCGCCTGTCCCGAGGAAATCGCCTGGCGGTCGGGTTACATTTCCGACGAGCAGCTCGAAACGATCGGTAATTCCATGGGGAAAAATGGCTATGGCCAATATCTGTTGAGAATTCTGAAAAAGAAATCAGGCCCCGCTACCGGATTAGGTTCCTTTTTCCCGGAAAATCAGAGTCTGCCAGGCGTTAGCAATGAGGCCATTGTTACATAACGGGTAGCGGAGAGACAGAATGGTAGATAGGCTATGGGCGATAGGGAAGGGCGGACTGCAATTTTGAATTTTAAATTGCGAATTATGAATGATGGCTAAAAAATCGATTCGATGAAGACGGAAGAGAAGCGTGAGGCTGCGAACGAAAGAAAACCGTTTAGTTGGTTCAATTAGTAGGATTTGTTTGATTCGTTTCTCTTGACCCCTTGGATCCTCGAATCCTTGAACCCTTCTCTAAAAAACATTAACGCCGAACATCGAAAGATGAATGGAAAAGATAAGGATCAGAAACCAGCCATGCCGCATTTTACCCCTCGGTGAACGAAAGTGCTGTATGCGTCTCCTCGCCCCTTTAGGGAAAGGGACAGGGTGAGGGGATAGTGAGGTTTCATCATAGACCTTGGAATAACCCAATGAAAATCACGTTAACGGAAATACCGGATGTCTGCACCATCGAACCAAAGGTGTTCGGTGACAGCAGGGGCTTTTTTTTTGAAAGCTACAATGAAAAACAGTTTATGGAGGCCACCGGATTGCAGGTCGCTTTTGTTCAGGACAATCACTCCCGATCAAAAAAGCACGTGCTTCGCGGCCTTCATTATCAAATCCGACAGCCGCAGGGAAAACTGGTGCGCGTCATCAGTGGTGAGGTTTTCGACGTGGCCGTCGATATTCGCCGGTCATCGTCGACCTTCGGAAAATGGGTCGGAGACTATTTGACGGCGGAAAACAAAAAACAAATCTGGGTGCCTTCTGGTTTTGCCCACGGGTTTATCGTCTTGAGCGATGTTGCCGAGGTTTTATATAAAACGACGGATTACTGGGCACCCGAACACGAACGGTGTATTCGATGGAACGATCCCGAGTTGAACCTCCAGTGGCCGATAGCCGGCAATCCGCTGGTGTCTGAAAAGGATGAAAAGGGCGTTTTATTCCGGGATGCCGAGGTGTTCCCATGAAGGCACTGATCATTGGTGGAAAGGGGCAGTTAGGAACCACCCTTACGCAAACGGCTCCCGAAGCCATCGAATACCGATCCCTCGATCTGCCGGAAATCGACATCACGGATGCGGATGCAATCGGTGCCGTTGTCGGTGACGAAGCGCCCGATGTGATCATCAACGCCTCGGCCTATACGGCCGTGGATCGGGCGGAAGAAGAAGTTGACCTTGCCTATGCTGTCAACGCGAACGGCCCCGAAAACATTGCCCTGGCGGCCAAGAAAGCCGGTGCGCGCCTGGTTCATGTGTCAACGGACTACGTGTTTGATGGTACCGCCTGCACCCCTTACCCACCGGAAGCCCCATGCAGCCCGTTGGGGGTCTACGGCAAATCCAAACGACAGGGAGAGATCAACGTCCTGGATGCTGTCGAGGATGCCGTTATATTCAGAACCTCATGGCTTTACAGCCAATATGGCAACAATTTCGTTTTGACCATGCTCCGGCTGATCAACGAACGGGATGAACTCAAGGTGGTGGCCGACCAGGTCGGCGGCCCAACCTGGGCCGCTACATTGGCTGCCGCCATTTGGACAATTGTCGGTAAGACTAATTTGAAAGGGATTTATCACTGGTCGGATGCGGGTGTGACCAGTTGGTATGATTTTGCCGTCGCCATTCAAGAAGAAGCGCTGGCCCGGGGCATGATCGGCAAACCGATCCCCATTCATCCCATCACCACCGCCGAATACCCCACGCTGACCACGCGACCAGCCTACAGCGCGCTGAACTGTTCCGCTTCCTGGCGTGACCTGGGACTTGATCCCACCCAATGGCGCGTGGCCTTGAGGCGAATGCTGGATCAACTTAAGGTCTAAGCGCCGTGAGAGCGGGAGAGCGGGTTAAAAGCCGTTGGGGCGTGAGGGCGAGAGAGCGGGAGAGCGGGAGAGCGGGAGCGGGAAAGAAGATCAGAGGATTAGAAGATAAGAAGATCAGAGGCGCAGAAGATCAGGGGCCAAGAAAATAAGAAGATTAGAGGTGAAGAAGCAAAAATCTGAAACCCGAACTGACCAATTCACCTTTCTCGAATGAGGTCAATTGGTTACGATCACATTTGGATGCCATCGCTTGTTGGTTTCAAAAGGTGAAACCCATTGGGTTTGCCGATCTCACCCCATCTTCGGCGTTAGCTATCGCCGCGC
>NZ_JBFELV010000374.1:0-5135 GCF_041551955.1 Desulfosarcina sp. | reverse complement strand
GCAGTTGGAAGACCTGCGAAGGTCGCTGCCGGCGGGCCGACAATTGCGCCTGATCAACAAAACCCTAAACGAGTCCTATACCCTGGTCCACAGCCTCAGCGGCAGGCAACTGCGCATGGTGATGGCCGGCGGCTTGATCAATTCGATCCGGCTCAATTCGGCTCGGAGCGATGCAGGTGGAAAAGGCCCATGAAGCGTTCGACACGGTGGCCGCCCGCGCCTGACGGGCGATCCGTCCGGCAGGCGGGACATCCGTTCGGATCCGGGTATGAAAAAAGGAGGTTTCCATGGACGAAACCAGAGACGCCCCGCACACCTGCAGCATGCCTGAAACCGATGAGGACGGTCATGCCAATCTCTGTTGCTGCTATATCGTGGACGCGGACGGCGGCCTCCAAGACCCCTGTTATCACCCGGCGGACGACTGCTGCTGACCCAGGAGGCCCTTCGGCCGGCCATCCGGAAAAACAGCTCAGGCCGGTGACGGCCTGTTGCGCAGCCGGCGCTTAGGCCAGATACAAAAATGAATACTCACCGCGACAGAAAACGGGTTAAAAAACCCCGCATCGAATTAACCGACCAGGATCTGGAACATCTCGCCGGTATCCGTGCACCCCTGTCCGTTCCGGCGTTGGCCAGACGCGCGGGACTGCCCTACATGCAAGTCTACAATATCGTTCATGGGCGTGTGAAATCCATATCGGACAGACACTACCGGCTGCTTTTCGGACAGGCCCCACCTCCCCGGAAGCCGAAGCGGGTGGATGGTGCGGCATTCAGAGCCATGGTCGATTTGTGGTTGTTTCTCAACGACGACCTCACCCGATCGGATCTCAGTCGCGAATTCGAGGAAGGCGCCCCCCCCAAAAAGGCTGACCTCAGGATCTTCAGCGGGCAGGTCCGGACGGTGCCCCCCAGGCTGGAACGCCTCATGCGAAAAAAGTTTTCGGACGCCGGCGTCGACGGGCATCAGCTCGACCGATGGCTCGATGAACTGGACACGCTGCCATCCGTCGGTCGGATACCATACCGCCGGATCAGGCCGATCCTGCGATTCATTCGGGACGAATTGGGTGTGCACCCCACCGCCATGTTGCATCAGTCCGTCGAACGCTACGAGAGCGGCATGCTGAAAAGCGTGTCCCGGGACACCTTCAACCGGGCAATGACCCTGAAACACCGCACCGAAAAAGCCATTGCTTTAGGAAAAAACCGGGAGATCGAGAAACTGAGGGAAGACGTTTGCGGGGGGAAATCCGGCTATTCACTCTATCTGGAGGTTGAAGAGGAGTTAACTTTCCTGTGCCGATACGCCCAAAAAAGCGCCAAGAGCTACCTGGGCAGAAGCATGTGGACGTACCAGACCGGAAAAGCTAGACGCATCGCCGACTGGAGGGCCCAGAAGATCCTGCAGGACTGCGATCGCTTCATCCGGGAGACGCCGGCGCTGTCCCTTGCCTGTCTGCCGCGATCCCAGCGGGCGATGCGGGTCAGGATGCTGCTCGATGTTCTCGTGGCCCGCACGACGCAGCTGCTTTCCGAACAGGAGGGCCTCGTTTTCGAAAAGAAAATTCTGAGGCCATCGCATGCGCGTGGCGAATACACCAATCAAAAGCATGGATTCACGCGTTTCGACATGGCACCCGGCATCCTGGGGATGAAAAAGAAGGCCTTCGACCTGATGGTAGCAAAAAATTGCGAGATTTTCAGGTCGGTTGGGAGATATACAAAGCGATGGTACCTTTCCGACCTGTATCTGAAAGAACTCTCTGAAAAGGAGTTCTTCGATTTGATTTCGAAAAAGTATGAACGGATGGCCATATCGCTGAACCGATCCATGGGGGTCGATGCCTGCCTGCATTAATATTGTTTTATTCGGTGCCACTCAGTGATCCGGATCGAAGCCGAGCCCGGGCCGGCCAGTGGGATGCAGGGTGCCGTTGCGCAGCCGCACCGCCCCGGATGCAGGGTCGCCCATCAGGTCCAGATGGCCGTCCAGGTCGGCGTATTTCACATTGGGGCGCGCCAGGGCAAAGTGAAGGCCGGCGGCAATGCCCAGCGCCGACTCGTCCATACAGCCGACCATCACCTCCAGGTCGGCGGCATGGGAGACAGCGTTGATCTTCATCGCCGCGTCAATGCCCCCCACCTTCATCAGCTTGATATTGATCATGTCAACCAGGCCTTTTCTGGCCAGCCGGAAGGCGTCCTTCAGGTTCATCAGGCTTTCATCGGCCATGATGGGCAGCGGGACTTTTCGGGTGACCCGTCCCAACAGGCCGTCCTTGGCCCGGGGGGTGGGCTGCTCGATGAGTTCCAGACCCACCGGGCGCAACGCCGCCACGAAGCGCAGGACGTCAGCCTCCGAATAGCCCTGGTTGGCATCGAATCGCAGTTCGATTTTTTTTCCCACCGCTTCCCGAATCTTGAACAGGCGCTCGATATCGACCGCCACATCCACCCCACCTTTGATTTTCAGGGCCAGAAACCCCTGCTGTGCATGGTCGATGGCTCTGGCGACGGTTTCTTCGATGGGCATGATCCCGATGGTGATACTGGTCCGCATTCGGCTGCGAAATCCACCGAGAAGGTTGTACAGCGGCAGGCCTGCCGTCTTGCCCAGAATATCGAAAAGGGCCATATCCGCCATGGCCAGGGCCGCCGGTTGAACCTTCAGGTGCGGCCGGATGCGCTCCATGAGCATCAAGGGCCGCAATGGATCCGAGCCGTTGAAGGCAGGAAGGATCACGTTGCGGCAGGCATCCAGGACACCTGCCGGCGTTTCGCCGGTCACTTCCCGATCCGGCGCCGCACAGCCATACCCGACGATGCCTGCAGAGGTTTCCACGCGCAGGAAGACATTGGTGGTTGATCTGACGGTCTCGTATGCAATGGTGTAAGGCTCGGTCAACTTCATGGTTACCGGCCAGGCTTCGATGTGAGTTATTTTCATGGTCAGCACTTGAAAAATTCGTAAAATGTTATCTTGCGGACGGATTCGTAAAAAGCCCGAGATCAAGGCTTGCCAATCCTGAGGAAGGGGTTCTTACGGTACGCCGCAGTGACGAAGGATGAAGCGTAACGCAGATATCGGGTTTTTTACGAATCCGTCAATACTTGCGCTGGTAGATTTCCTTAAGCGTCATGGTTTTCAGCTGGTCAACGAAAATGACCAGGTGGGCGATGATGAGCTCCCACATCTTCTCACCCTTTTCCACGCTGGCCTTGGTGGGATCGCCCATGACGCCGCTGGCCGATATCTTGTGGGTGTGGGCATACCAGGAGACACCTCGTTTGGAAGTAAAGTCGAGATAGCGGCTGGTGAAGGCCGGCACCTCCATCTGCAATCGGTCCATGCGCACCAGATGGGGCCGGATGGCCAGGCTGGTGCTGGTTTCGATCTCACCGGCATGGACATCGTTGGGAGTTTCAATGAGGCTGTCCACATCCACGTCGCTGGTTTCCCCGGTGTCCACGCAAACGAAGATACGCGCATCCTGGTTGATGCGCTGGGCGGCGAAGTTCAACGACGGGGCGTTGCCCCCGTGCCCGTTGATGATTACCAGCTTCCTGATGCCGTTTTTGGCCACGCTGATGCCGACGTCGTATACCAGGTTGGCCAGGGTGTCGTTGTTGATGCTGATCGTGCCCTTGAAGGCTTCATGGTGGTAGGAAACCCCGTATGCGATCAGCGGCAGCACCAGGGGTTTGGGGTCTCGGCAGCCGTCGGCGACGCGCTTGGATAGATACTCGGCGTCGAAAGCATCCGTGTCCAGGGGCAGATGGGGGCCGTGCTGTTCGATGGCCCCCACCGGCAACAGGGCGGTGTCCACGATGCCGAGACGATGGGCGGCATCCGGCCAGCAGAGCTCGCCCCAGAAAAAGGTGCTCGGCCGCCTGTCGGCGTCACCGGCATCTTCGTCCTGCAAGGCTCCTGATTCGGCCGCATAGGGGGCCTGCAGATCCGGGTGGACAAAGGGATCCACCGGCATCCAAGATTTTCCCTGACGCTGCACCGCACCCTCGGCATGCTCCAGATAGATGCGGTAGAGGTCTGCCCGCAAATCCTGAGGGATGCCGTCGATGGGTGAAACCGTGGGGTCGAACCGCAGCATCATGATTTCAGGGTAAGGTTTGACTAAATTGGCAATGGCATCCGGCACGCGGACGTGATCGAGTTGCGCCAGCATGAAAAACAGCTGGCCCGCTTCGGCCGATGCCTGGGAGTAAACACCTTTGTCAAACAGGGTAGCCAGGCAAGCTGCGATCTGATTGTCGCTGTATCCACAGCGGGACGGGTCCTCCGCCAGGGCGGTGAGCATGCCCACGATGCGACGGCATTTTTCACACTTGCCGCAGGGCTTGATCCGGTCACCCGCCTTGTGGGTGGCGTGGCAAGAGATCTGGTGCGCCTGAGTTTGAGGATAACGCCTGACCAGCATTTTTTCGATCAGAAGTTCGGACAGGGGGCGCAACATGGAAAACTGGCTGATTGCCCAGCCTTTGCGCATGAAATACCGTGACAAGGCGGTGTCGAACCAGATGCTCTGGTCATACAGGCCGTCATAATGGCGGATGCCCTGGGTGGTGACGCGCCGCGAAGTATCGAACTCGTCTCCGATGATCAGGCGCCCGATACCCCGTTTGCGCAACAGCGGCAGAACGCCGAAGAGAAATACCGCCACGGTCCACAGGCGGATAGGGTATTCGTCCGACCGGACGCCGGCAAAATCTTTTCTGATAAAGGGCATCCGGCGAAGCATCCAGGGGTATAACCGGTCGGCATTGACCCAGACCCGCGCGGTGTTGGGGATGTTGTCCCTGAAGTGGCGGTAGGCATTGAGGGCCGTATACCAGTGCCGGCCCGATTCGTTGACGAATATGGGGTGTACCTCCCGACCCATTTCGTCCAGCAGGCCGAAACTGAGCAGGCTGTCCTTGCCGCCGCTGGAGAGAACGCAGTGGCGGCTCGAATCGGTATTCCAGGGGGGCAGGTGATCGGTTCGAACCGTGACAGGGAATGTCAGTTGCGCACGAAGAAAGGACTTGGGCTTGACTGCCGTCAGCCGGGCTGCCTCCCCCACCAGAAAGGGGTTGGGCTCCAGAAACTTCTTGACGAAAATTTCCCGGGCCGT
>NZ_JBFELV010000373.1:0-5150 GCF_041551955.1 Desulfosarcina sp. | reverse complement strand
TTTCCGCCGTCACTTCGTTTCTCATTGGATCGTTAATCATTCGCAAGGACGCTTCGGAAAGCGATGACCTGGAGGCCGCCAAAGCTGCTGTTGCCTCAAGCAAGGCCGAAGCAAAAGGCCAGGCGACCCCCGTCGCGGCAGGAAGTGTTCGATCCATTGTTGTGGCTTGCGATGCTGGCATGGGATCGTCAGCCATGGGCGCAACGGTTTTGCGTGGCAAAGTGAAAGGTGCCGGCTTAACGATTGAGGTTACCAACGCAGCCATCAATGATCTGAAAGATGCGGATATCGTCATTACCCAAAATGAATTGACGGATCGCGCTCGGTCTAAATTGCCTGGTGCACAGCATTTCAGCATTGACAACTTCATGGACGCCAGCTTCTACGATGACCTGGTAGGCAAGATCGTTCAGGCATCAGCAACGCAAAAAAACCAAGCTGTCGTGCAAGAACCGTTAGCGGTGAGTCCACAACAGATTTTAGTCAGTCCACAGCATATTTTATTAAATGCTCAAGTCACGACGAAAGAGGATGCACTCCAACTGATCGCTCAACACTTGTCCGCTCTGGGACTCGTCAGGGGAGACTATTTGGATGCACTCACTGCGCGTGAAGAAAAAGTCAGCACCTATCTGATCAATGGGGCAGCGATCCCACACGGTGTCAATGAAGCAAAAGAGCAGGTTGTTCAAACCGGTGTTTTTATTGTGCAGGCACCGCAAGGCGTCGTCTGGAATGACAAGGGGGACGTGGCTCGGTTGATCGTCGGTATTGCAGCCAAAGGCAAGGATCATTTGAGCCTGCTTCAGCGTTTGACCAATGTGGTCATGGATGAGGCCGTCGCCGAACAACTGGCAACCACAACCAATAAAAACGATATTTTGGATGCGCTCAACGCAAAGGAGCAGGCTGCACCGGTACCACAGCCGGAGCAACAAGAGGATTATTCAGTTGTGGTAGAGGCAACGGTTGTTGATGCCCAGGGTATGCATGCCCGCCCCGCCAGCTTGATTTCAGAACAGGCTGTAAAATTTTCAGGAACGGATATCCGCATTCGCAACGATCAGAGAACAGCAACTGCCAAATCCATGGCATCGCTTTTGTCCATGGGCGCCAATCAAGGCGATGTTCTGACAATCTCGGCAAAAGGGCCTGAGGCGGAACAGGCCGTTCACGTTCTGGCTGCAATGATTCGCCAGGGGCTGGACAATGAGGAGGAACAGGCGAATGCGTCTTATCATCCGCTGACCGTTTTATCAGCGCTGCCCGATGTTCAGTGTCGGTTGACATTAAAAGGTTCCGCCGCATCTCCTGGTATTACGATGGCACCTGCATTTCGATTGCAGGCGGGAAAGATGAGATATGAGGAAAATGCACAAGACCCCAAAGCGGAAGCCAAACTTTTTAGCACGGCCCTGACCGAGGCCGCCCTGCAACTGGATAAACTGAAAGCCAACCTGCAAAGCAGGGCGCCGAATGAAGCCGCCATTTTGCATGCGCAGAAGCAATTGCTGCAGGATGAACTGGTGTTAACCGACAGTGAAAAGTTCATCGTCAAGGGTAAGACTGCCGCATGGTCTTTTCATCAAGCGATTGAAAAGCAGGTTGGGTCACTCAAAACTGTTGACAACGAGCGCCTGAGAGCAAGGATTGCAGACCTCATCGATGTCCGTGATCGGGTTGTGGCGTTGATGGTGCCCGCTGTTTCGGCAGTGACTTATCCGCAAACTGATTTCATTTTAATGGCCAAAGATCTAACGCCTTCTCAAACAGCCGGATTGTATGGTCTGAAAGTTCGCGGCATTTGTACGGAGCTTGGCGGTCCCAACAGTCATATGGCGATCCTTGCCCGAGCCCTGGGAATTCCAGCAGTCGTTGGCCTGGGCGATGGGGCGCTTGCGGACATCGAGAACGGTGAATTGATTATTGTCGATCCACAGGCATCGTCCGTTTATGTGGATCCGGATGAAGCAACCCAGAAAATTGGGGGGCAATGGATTGAGCAGTGGGAAAAGATCCGCACAGCGGAAGATGCACAAAGACATAAGGCTGCTGAAACGCTGGATGGTCACCACATCGATGTCGTATGCAATATCGCCAAACCGGAAGACGCGAAACTGGTTATCGACGATGGTGGCGAAGGGGTGGGCTTGTTGAGGACGGAGTTTCTTTTTGAGTCTTCAGCAACAGAACCCCCCATTGAAAAGCAAAGCGATGCCTTAAAAGCCATCATCAAAGAACTGGGCAGCCGACAGCTGGTCGTGCGTACGGTGGATATTGGCGGAGACAAGCCGGTGTCCTGGCTGCATATGCCTCATGAAGACAACCCATTTTTGGGTATGCGAGGGATTCGTCTGTCGTTCAAATATGAAGACATATTCAAACGCCAACTGGAAGCCATTTACCAGACAGCGATCTGGCAGAAAGAGACAACCGGCTCGACCGGGTTGCACATCATGTTTCCCATGATCGGTAGAGTGTCGGAGTGGAGAAAAGCGCGGGATATTGCCGAAAGCATTCGGTTGCAGTTAAACGCGCCTCCGTTGCCGCTTGGTATTATGATTGAGGTGCCATCCGCAGTGATGGTTGCGGCGCATTTGGCCAAAGAAGTGGATTTCTTCTCCATCGGTTCAAATGACTTAACGCAGTACACGCTGGCCATCGATCGCCTGCATCCTGACCTTTGCCGTGAAGCTGACAGTTACCATCCTGCATTGGTGAAAATGATCGAGATGACGGTAAAAGCCGCCCAGGCTCATGGTAAATGGGTGGGTGTGTGCGGTAATGCGGCCGCAAATCCTAGTCTCGCGACACTGCTGGTCGGGTTGGGTGTGACTGAACTCTCGGTTAGCCCAGCCAATGTGGGGGCGGTGAAAAATATTATCCGTGCCGTGAGCTATGGTAAATTACAAGAGAAAGCGAATAAAGCATTGCAACTGGGAAGTTCAGAAGCCGTTATGGAACTGTATAAAACCAACGACGATCTGGTGTAGCATCAACCATTTAACGAATTTAGTTATCCCGGAAAGAGAGAAAAGATGAATAAATACGAAAAATATCAAAAACTTGGTCAAAGCCTCCCTCGGACGACACAAACCTGGAACTTTTACGGTGCCGGTATAGAAAACATCGGCAAAGACGGCCAGCCAGAACCCTTTGAAATTCCTGAGCCAAGCGATGACCAGCTTCTGGTTCGAGTGGATGCGGTGAGTCTTTGCTTTTCAGATGTCAAATTAATTACCCAGGGCGGCAAACACCCCAAACTTTATAATCGGGATTTGAAAAAAGAACCCACCCGACTGGGGCATGAAGCGTCTTTGACCGTAGTTAAAGTCGGCAAAACGTTAACGAACCATTTTAGCGCGGGCGAACGCTATGCCATGCAGCCGGATATCTACCAAAATGGCAAAAGCACCGCCTATGGGTACACCGTACCGGGCGGCTTAATCCAGTATCATCTGATTGGCCCGGAAGTACTAAAGACGGATGCCGGATCTTGTCTGCTCAAGGTTTCCAATCAGCTTGGCTTTGTTGAAGCGGCCTTGCTGGAACCCTGGGGCTGCGTTTGGGCATCCTATACCCAGCGTCGGCGTCTGGAGCCCAAAGCAGATGGCATCATGTGGATCGTCGGTCAGAAAGGCGACAAGAACGCGTATGGCTTCTCCAAAGGGCTGGAGGCACCGAAAACGGTAATACTGACGAATGCACCCGCGTCAATCCGATCCCTGGCGGAAAGCAAATGCAAGACCGTGGTCATTCGTGATGAGGTAACCATTTCCGATTTTAAAGGTCTGGTGGATGAATATACCGATGGTGTCGGCTTTGATGACGTCGTTGTGTTGGACCCGCGTTCTGCAAGTGAAGTCACCGAAATTGCGAAAGTTGTCGCCAGACGCGGCACCATGAATATGGTGGGCAAAAAGCCGCTGGATGGGCTGGTCGATGCCGACGTGGGGCGACTGCATTACGACTACGTTGCCTTCGTCGGCAATAAGGGGGAAGATATTTCTGATTCCTACGGCCACGCGCGCAATCGTTGTGATCTGCGCAGTGGCGGTTTAGCTGTTTTTGTGGGTGCCGGTGGGCCCATGGGGCAAATGCATGTGCAGCGCGCCATTGAAAAGAAAGACGGCCCTGGCACCGTCATTGTGACCGATATCAATGATCAGCGGCTGTCTGAGATCAAGCAGCGATTTGCTCCGTTGACTGAAGCCAATCATTGCCGGTTGCTGACCTTTAACCCAATGGCGCACAAAGAACCGTTGCCGGAATTCGTCAAGGCTCAGAGTCACGGGCAAGGAGCCGATGATGTCGTGGTCTGCGTACCGAATGCAACCATCATGGCCGAGTCGGCAAGCTTTATGAAACCGGATGGCATGTTGGTTCTGTTTGCAGGCGTGCCCAATGGAACGTATGCACCGGTTGACTTCAGTTCAGTTTATTTGAACAATGCGCAATACACCGGCACCTCGGGGCTGACCATCGAAGACCAGACGACGGTGATGGAAAACGCGCTTCAGGGCAATATTGCGCCAGCGGTTTGCGTCGCCGCCATTGGGGGGATGAAGGCTGCTAAATCGGGCATCCAAGCGATGATGGATGCGCGTTATCCAGGCAAAATTATAATTTTTCCACAACTGGAAGACTTGCCCCTGATGGGACTGGATGCGTTGGCTGAGAAGTTACCTGACGTGTCTAACAAACTGGGACCGGGCAATACATGGACGGTTGACGCTGAAAAAGCGTTGTTTGAAGCATGCCTAAAGGAATCCGCATGATATATACACTGACGTTGAATCCGGCAATCGATTGGGAACTGCAAATCGAGCATTTCGAGCTTAATTCTGTGTCCAGAGCAAAGCAGTCACGCAGTGATTGCGGTGGTAAAGGCTTTAATGTGTCCCGCATGTTGCGGAACTTAAATACCGACAGCATTGCCATGGGGTTTGTTGGCGGTATAAATGACCAGCGTCTAAAATCTGGATTGCAGGAACAAGGCGTTACCACGGACTTTACCTGGATTCAGGGTGAAACCCGCACCAACGTCAGCATTGTTGCTGTCGACAATGCCGAACACATTAAAGTCAATGAACCCGGACCGGTGGTCACGGCCGGTGAAGTGGAAGCGCTGATCCGACAAGTCGAACGGG
>NZ_JBFELV010000372.1:0-5173 GCF_041551955.1 Desulfosarcina sp. | reverse complement strand
TTTGACCCGAAACATTCGGGATCGCCACTGTGGCAAAGGGATTCAAACACCAGGAGAAAATATGTTGAGACACCTGCTGGACAGCCTGTTGACCCGCCTGAAAGCCTATTTCGATATCGAAAGGCTCGGGCGGCTGCTCGGGGAACTCCTCGTCGATATCATCATTGCCGCTATTGTTCTGGTGATATTCTACCTGATGTGGCGGGTATTGAACCGGGTCCTGGCGCCCCGCCTGAAGCGCCGTCTTGACAAGACCAGCGTCGCCTTTGCCGAGACCATCATCAAGTTCGGCATGTTCGGTATTGGCGTGATCGCCGCGCTCAGCGCAGCAGGGATTAAGACGACGGCCTTGTTAGGCTCTCTGGGGGTGGCCGGCCTGACGATCGGGTTCGCCCTGCGCGATACGCTGTCCAACATCATCTCCGGCTTCCTGGTTTTCATGGATCGCCCCTTCACCATCGACGACCTGGTGGAAATCGACGGCAAATACGGCCGCGTCGATCGGGTCACCCTGCGCACCACGCGGATTGTGACCAATGACGGTAGGATGCTGGCCGTGCCCAATGCCGAGATCATGAACAAAACGGTCACGTCCTATACCAATTTTCCGCATTTACGGTTGGATATCGCCGTCACGGTGGCGGTCACCGAAGACCTGGATCGGTCGCGAATGATTCTGCTCTCTCTGGTGAAGGACGATCCCGACTTCATGGCCGAACCTTTGCCCCGGGTGGTGGTGACCCAGCTCAACGACTACAACGTAACCCTGGAACTGCAGGTGTGGCTCGACAATGAACGCGAACACGTGAAAAAGAGCCTTGAGTTGCGGGAAAAGGTCTTCAAGGCACTGACGGCCGCCGGGGTGGAGATGCCCTTTGAAACGATTCAACTGGCGCCGCACCGGGTGACCGTCGGGATGGCGGATGCCACGCCTATTGCCCCTCTCACCGCCGGCAAGCCGGACGGATTGCCTGGTGTCGATCGCCGTGAAGGTTCAATTGCGCCGTAGATCCGATGAACGGGGATGACTCCGGACCGGACACCACCAGTCAACGCAAAACAACGACCACTGAATCGATGATGCGGAGCCGATTAAAATGCCCACGTCTGAAAATGAAAAAGAAGCGCCGCTGCTCTGGGACTATGTCCCCATTGCCGAGTATAAGCCCCCGGCCCCACCCGTCACGCAAAGCGTGAGAGAACGGCTAACCTTTTTTCGACGCCTCTTTGGGCGCGGCGAAAAGGAGCAGGAACCGCCTCTCGAAGGGGCAGAAAACATTCAAGCGCTGCCCGATTGGCAGCTCGAATGCATTGTACCCACTCCTGAATGGCACGATCCTGCAGAGGCGCTGGACGTTGAACTAAAAGACTGGCTGGTGCAGGAAACGCCGGTTTCACCGGTTGTCGTCATGGTCGGACCGCCCCACAACGGCCATTGTGAGACGCTTATGACGTGGGCACAAAGGCAGCAATGGCCGCTTTTGTCCCCGCCGACGGCAGCGCAGATACTGGCCGGTGAGGACACCTGGCTGACCAAACAGATCATTGAAAACACCCCCTGGGTGCTTCCCTGTTTAGAGCGCACCTATCTGCGTCACCCCGAGGGCTTAACCGTGGTGCGCCGCTTCCTGGCCAACGCTTACGCCGGCAATCTGGGACGCGGCATCATCGGTTGTGACAGCTGGGCCTGGGCCTTTTTGCGTCACGTCTGGCGCGGTCGGGTGCCCGTCACCGTGACCCTCCAGGCCTTCGACGAAACTCGCCTGGCGCGGCATTTCCGCGATCTGGCCGATGCTTCTGGCGACAGGCCCCTGCGCTTTCTTCAATCAGACGACGGACGAGACGTCCTGCTGCCGCCAGAGGCCGGAAAGGCATCCGGTGAAACCAGCAATTTTTTGCAGCTTCTGGCGGCCCACAGTCGGGGGATATGCGGGGTTGCCCGGGCGATCTGGCGCGCCAACCTGCAGTCTAAGCCGGATGAAAAGCTGACTGACAAGGCTGACGACCCCGTATGCAGGATCGCCAACCAGACCGTTTGGGTGACGCCCTGGCTCCAGATGGCCCACCCCGGCCTTCCTTCGGGTGCCGGGCGTGACGAGGCGTTCGTCCTGCACACCCTGCTGCTGCACAACGGGCTGCCCCTCGAACTGATGCAGCGCTTGCTGCCTCTGTCTCCCGGCCGGATCATGGGAACGCTGATTTATCTGGAAGAGAGTGGGCTGGTGGCCCAGGATGAGACGGTTTGGCAGGTCACGCCGCAAGGCTATCCGGCGGTACGCCATTTCCTTCAAGCAGGCGACTACCTGGTTGATCAATTTTAGGAGAAAAGTATGAACGGCTCGGGTGACGTATCCGCCATTTTTCGCACGTTGAGTCAGGCCCATCTCGTTCAAATCGGTTTGATCGTGTTCGGGGCGTGGCTGTTGATCACCTTGACCACGCGACTGTTGCCGTTGCTGGCCAACCGGGTTTCCGGCCGGTTTCGTTTCTATCTGCTGGCCTCGGTGCCGGTGCTGCGGCTGGTGGTTATCATTGGCGCCCTGTTGCTGACGGTTACCCGCGTGATCGAACCGACGATCGAGAACCTGATGGTCTCGCTGGGGGCCATGGGGCTGGCGCTTGGCTTTGCGTTCAAAGATTATATCAGCAGCCTGATTGCCGGCGTGGTGACCCTATATGAAGCACCCTATCGCCCCGGCGACTGGATCGAGGTCAACGGGGCCTATGGCGAAGTAAAATCCATCGACATGCGCAGTGCCGAAATCGTCACCCCCGACGATACCGTGGTGGTCATTCCCCACCTGAAGCTGTGGGACCAGCTGATTTTCAACGCCAATGACGGCGGGCAGAACCTGTTGTGTGTGGCCGACTTCTACCTCCATCCCCGCCACGACGCGGCGCAGGTCAAGCACACGCTCCACGATGTGGCCTTGACCAGCGCGTTTCTGCAGATCGACAAGCCGATCAACGTGATCGTTCTGGAAAAGCCCTGGGGAACGCACTATCGTCTCAAGGCCTACCCGATCGATCCGCGCCAACAGTTTCATTTTATCACCGATATGACTGTTCGCGGCAAAGCCGCGCTGATTGAGATGGGTGTGGAATTTACGAACATGCCCGTGGTCTCGCAGTTACCGGCATAAACGACCCCGCCGCGGATAGCGAAGCATGCCCTCCCGAACGGTCCAATAAGACCGGTGGTGTTTGAAACGACCCCGGTTTGGGAAGAAGACCTGCCGGCTGGAAGGTTGCATGGCCGCAACCGGTTGTGGCTGAACTGGCACCGACGCTATAGTCCTGTCCTTGAAGCTGAGTGGAAAATCGATTACGCTGAATTCTCAGAGGAGGTTCCGGTATACGGTTCCAGTTTGTAACCACTCGTTATGGTCAGTTTGGGTGGAAGACGCGCCAAAGATGGGTTATTCAAGTAATGTACGGATCTAAAATGCTTGGTTATATGGTCAGAACGACTTACCCCCACAGCAACGCTGCTTGATGGAAGTGTTGGGCGGTGATAAATGGATGTAAGGTGTCTATGACGATTTTTCTATTCGCCGCTGGATTGGTTTTCCTGATTGCAGGTGCCGAAGCGTTGGTAAATGGTGCGTCCCGTTTAGCGGCTGGTTTTGGCATATCGCCATTGGTCATCGGGCTTACCGTCGTGGCGTTCGGCACCAGTTCGCCCGAACTTGCGGTTAGCATCAAAGCAGCACTGTCCGGCCAGGCTAGCATTGCCGTGGGGAACGTCGTTGGAAGCAATATCTTCAACGTTCTTTTCATTTTAGGCCTTTCCGCGCTGATTGGGCCACTGGTTGTGTCCCAACAACTGGTCCGGTTCGATGTGCCGTTGATGATAGCGCTCTCGTTTATTGTTCTGGTCTTCTCGATGGATGGTCGATTCAGTCGCACCGAAGGCCTCATGCTGGTCGTTGGTCTCGCCATTTACGTCTGTTTTTTGATTTTCCAAAGCCGCCAAGAAAGCATCGAGGTGAAAGATGAATACGCCAAGGAATTCGGGAATGAAGGTCGTGCCAATGACAACTGGCTAAAAAATATATTCTTTATCCTTGGCGGCCTATTCCTACTGGTGCTCGGTTCACGCTGGCTGGTCGATGGAGCGGTATTCTTTGCCCAGTATATGGGGGTCAGCGAACTGGTTACCGGATTGACGATCGTTGCGGCCGGCACATCTCTGCCGGAAGTGGTTACTTCAGTGATTGCGGCTATCCGCGGCGAGCGGGACATCGCCGTTGGCAATGTCGTCGGCAGCAACCTTTTCAACCTTATGGGGGTGCTTGGCGTCGCCAGCATCGTTGCGCCCACCGGGATCGAATTGTCGGCTGCGGTCGTCGGATTCGATATTCCGGTCATGATTGTCGTGGCGTTTGCATGCCTGCCCATATTCTTTACCGGCGGTGTGATCAGTCGGCCGGAAGGTGCCTTGCTGCTGGGGTATTATGTGGTCTACACCCTTTACCTCATCTTGGCTGCAGCCCACCATGATGCATTGCCAAGATTCAGTGCAGCCATGCTATATTTCGTGATTCCGCTGACCGTGGTCACTTTGATTGTTGTATCGGTGCGAGAAATGCGCAGGAGAAAAAAAAGCGCACCGGAGTGATGGCGAAAACGGTGCCGATTTGGGAAAGGACCGAAGATGGAATGTTTAATGGATCACATTGTCTTGAACGTGGAGGACGACGAGAAGATGATTGCCTTCTATTCGAATGTACTGAAAATGCCGAATGAACGACTGGATGCATACCGCGCCGGCAAGGTGCCCTTTCCGTCGGTACGGCTGAATGCGAATACGGTGATTGATCTTTTTCCGAAGCGGTTGTGGCAAAAGGAATCCAATCTCGAGCGGGGCCGGACGGTGCTGAACCATTTCTGCATTGCCCTGGACAGGCGCGAGTGGGAGGAACTCATGCAACGGCTCCAGGCAAACGGAACAGGTATCGTTGAGGGACCGGTGGCCCGTTGGGGAGCCCGCGGAACAGGCACATCGATCTATTTCAATGACCCTGAAGGCAACCTGGTCGAAGCCCGTTACTATGAGTCGAAGCAGGATCCTGAAAAGTGCCTGCTCGGGTCCTGAGCCCGCCGGACCTGACCACCGGGCAGCCCCCGACCACGGATACGGTTCTTCCGCCATGCGCATCAATGGCTAACA
>NZ_JBFELV010000371.1:0-5184 GCF_041551955.1 Desulfosarcina sp. | reverse complement strand
CCGCGAAGGCGGGGCACGTAGTGAAGCTTTTTCAGCGCTGTCCATAACTGTCTGAAACTTATAGATCCCCGCCTTCGCGGGGATGACAAAAAAGAGGATATCTCGACTTTTTACGGGTTCATCAAGGTCTTAACCGCCAACCGTGAACCGGCAACCGTCAACCGTCCCTTAACACCTAACACCTAACACCTAACACCTAACACCTAACACCTAACACCTAACACCTAAAACCTAAAACCGATCGTTATCGTTCCCAACGATCAAAACGAAGATAACCAATCAAACCGTTTATCTAAAATACGCTTTCCATGACGGAAGGCTCAAACCAACCAAACCACAGGTAAAACATGAATCTGGAATTCAAAACCGCATTGGTCACCGGCGCCGCCGGCTTCATCGGCTTCCACTTGTCCAAACGGCTGCTCGACGAGGGCCACCGCGTCTTCGGGGTGGACAACCTCAACGATTACTACGATGTGGGGCTCAAAAAAGACCGCCTGGAGACCCTGAAGGCCTATCCGGCCTTTTCCTTTCACCGGACCGATCTCGCGCACGCCGCCGACCTCGAGGCGATCTTCAGGGAAAACGCCATCGAGGTGGTGGTGAACCTGGCCGCCCAGGCCGGGGTGCGCTATTCGTTGACCAATCCCCGGGCCTACGTCGATTCCAACCTGGTGGGGTTTGTCAACGTGCTGGAGTGCTGACGGCATCACGGGGTCAAGCACCTGGTCTTCGCCTCCTCCAGCTCGGTGTACGGGGCCAACACCAACATGCCCTTTTCCGTGCACCACAACGTGGACCACCCGGTCTCGCTGTACGCCGCGTCCAAAAAATCCAACGAGTTGATGGCCCACACCTACAGCCACCTGTTCAAGATGGCCTGCACCGGGCTGCGCTTTTTTACGGTGTACGGCCCGTGGGGGCGGCCCGACATGGCCCTGTTCCTGTTCACCCGGGCGATCCTCGAAGGCAAACCCATCGACGTGTTCAACCACGGGAAGATGCGGCGTGACTTCACCTATATCGACGATATCGTCGAGGGCGTGGTGCGGGTGATGAAAAACATCCCCGACCCCAACCCGGCCTGGAGCGGTGATTCGCCGGACCCCGGCACCTCCTACGTGCGCTACAAGATCTACAACATCGGCAACAACCAGCCGGTCGAACTGATGGATTTCATCAAAGCCATCGAAGCGGCCCTCGGCCGAACGGCCATCAAAAATTTCATGGATCTTCAGCCCGGCGATGTGCCGGCCACCTATGCCGACGTGGACGACCTGATCCGGGATGTGGGATTTAAACCGGCAACTTCCATTGACGACGGCATTGGGAAGTTTGTGGAGTGGTACAAAGAGTACTATAGTTAGTTGGTTCGATTTGTTAAAATAATTGAGGATTTCATGGCCACAATAAAACGGTTCGAGGAACTCGAATGCTGGATGGAGGCAAGATCATTTGTCGCAGTCGTCTACAGATTGACGAAAAGTAACAGCTTTAAAAAGGATTTCGAGTTGGTCAGTCAAATCAGAAGAAGCGCGGTTTCCTCAATGGCCAATACCGCTGAAGGTTTTCACCGGAGCAGTTCAAAGGATTTTATGAAATTCCTTGATTATTCCCGAGCATCCATCGCTGAATCCATAAGTCACGCCTATGTTGCACTGGATCAGAATTACATCAGTGAAGAGGAAATGAATGAAATCAAACAATCAGGGAATTGCGTCTGGAAGAAAATAAATGGATTGATTTCCTACCTCAAGCGCAGTCAACGAACCAATAAAACCAACCGAACCCATCCAACTAACCAAACGAATCAAACCAATTCAACCAATCCAACTAACCAAACGAATCAAACCAATTCAACCAATCCAACTAACCAAACGAATCAAACCAATTCAACCATTCTAACTAACCAACAAAGGAATTTATCTTGAACATCTGCATTATCGGAACCGGTTACGTCGGCCTGGTGGCTGCCGCCTGCCTGGCGGAAATGGGCAACGATGTGTCATGCATCGATGTCAACCCTCAGATCATCGACCGGCTCAAGGCCGGCAAGGTGCACATCTTCGAGCCGGGCCTCGAGCCCCTGGTCACCCGCAACACCGCCGAAGGGCGGCTGACCTTCAGCACCGATCTGGCCGAAGGCATGCGCGACGCCTTGTTCGTCTTCAGCTGCGTGGGCACGCCGTCGATGCCGGACGGGTCGTGCGACCTCTCCTATGTGGATCAAGTGGCCACCCAGATCGGCCGGATCATCGACGACTACAAGATCGTGATCAACAAGTCCACCGTCCCGGTGGGCACGGCCGACCGGGTCAAGGGGATCATCGCCGAGGAACTCAAGAAGAGGGGCGCGTCGGTGGAGTTCGACGTGGTCTCCAATCCGGAGTTTCTCAAAGAGGGCGACGCGGTCAACGACTTTTTGAAGCCCGACCGCGTGATCGTGGGCACGGACAACGTGCGCACGGCCAAACTGCTGGAGACCCTCTACGCGCCCTTTGCCCGCAGCCGCGACAAGATGATCGTCATGGGCGTCCGCAGCGCGGAGATGACCAAATATGCGGCCAACTGCATGCTGGCCACCAAGATTTCCTTCATGAACGAGGTGGCCAACATCTGCGAGGCGGTGGGCGCCGACGTGCGTGAAGTCCGCGCCGGCATCGGTTCCGACCGGCGCATCGGCTACCACTTCATCTATCCCGGGGTGGGCTACGGCGGGTCGTGCTTCCCCAAGGATGTGCGCGCCTTGATCCACACGGCCAAATCATACGGCTGCGCACCCAGCCTGGTGGAGGCGGTGGACGCGGTCAACAACCGCCAGAAAGGCATGTTGGCCGAAAAGATCAAGCGGTACTTTAAGGAAAAAGGGGGGGCGCAGGGCAAGACCGTGGCCTTGTGGGGCCTGGCCTTCAAGGCCAACACCGACGACATGCGCGAGTCCGCGGCCCTGGACACCATTCGCTCGCTTACCGATGCCGGCATGACCGTCAAGGCATACGATCCCGTGGCCGGCGACAATGCGCGAAAAATACTGAAGGACAACCCGTCGGTAGCCGTGATGGATAACCAGTACGACCCCGTCGACGGCGCCGACGCCCTGGCCGTGGTCACCGACTGGAACCAGTTCCGCAACCCGGACTTCAACCGCATCAAGAACATGCTCAACGATCCCGTCGTCTTCGACGGCAGAAACCTCTTTTCGCGTTCATTCATGAAGGAGATGGGCTTTTTATACATCAGTGTGGGACGGCAGCCGGTGGTTGGGGTAGAACGTAGGTTGTAGGTCGTAGGTGGCGGGTGGTAGGCGACTAAAAAGATGAACGTCGAACATCGTGGCGCCAGGCAAAGCCTGGGGCGTTGGAATATCAGGCGCAACGGGACCTGATTGAAATTCGCCGTTGAAGTCCAGTGGGTTCGAAACCCACCCGGTAAGGGCTGCCACCCGACCGGAAGCGAGTCTTGCCAGTGTAGGGAAACCGAATCTGGAAGCGTAGACAGCGAGTACCGAAGCTGTGTGAACCAACCTCGAAAAGATGATTAATGCTGCGGCCTTCGTGATCGATGTAGCGGGGGCGAGACCGTCTTTGCTCAGTGGCAGTGGCGAGGGCGGCGCGGCCGGGGTCTTTTGAGCATGGCAAAGGTACGAGAGGGCTTCCCAGGAACCTGGGAGACCCGAACTGCTCCATCGGAAAACTCCGGCCCAGGTGAGCCGACGGGGGAAAGGCCGTGAACACCAGAGCTGTCAATCCTTCTTGCGGGAGCTGACAGCGCAATGAGGACATGACGCAAGACCGATGGTACCGCCAAACGAAGGCAACGAAGTGCGGCGGGATGGCACAAGGGAGTCTTAGCACGGGCATAGTACCATTGACGACGGCGAATCCAACCCGTGGCGAGCCGGAAGAGGGAAGGGCCGTGTCGGGATTATGGAACTGTTGTTGGGAAACACGGAGGATGCATTGGAATCCTGTCAAGTGTACACGAAACAGCAACGGATAGCGGAGCTTGCGAGGCTCATGCCGGATGCGGGAATCACCTCGCTGGCCCATCATATTGACCTTGAATGGATGTACCATGCGTATCGGAGAACCCGCAAAGACGGTGCAGCCGGAATAGACAATGTAACAGCCAAGGAGTACGAGAGGGATCTGGATGAGAACCTGAGGTCCTTGCTGGAACGATTAAAGTCCGGGCGCTACAAAGCCCCGCCGGTTAAGCGGGTGTACATTCCCAAAGCAGATGGCCGTAAAAGGCCGATAGGGATACCGACTCTGGAGGACAAAATCCTCCAAAGGGCGGTGGTCATGGTACTGACGCCACTGTACGAGCAAGACTTTTTGGACGGTTCATACGGGTTTCGTCCAGGACGGTCTGTGCACCAGGCTCTGGAAGCACTGTGGCATGGGGTCATGAAGATGGGTGGCTGCTGGCTGTTGGAAGTGGATATCAAAAGCTACTTCGACACGGTGAGTCACCAGCATCTGCGTGAGTTTCTAAGCAAGCGGGTACGCGATGGTGTAATGAAGCGCACGATTGGCAAATGGCTTAAAGCAGGGGTAATGCACGACGGTGCGATACACTACCCCTTGCAGGGAACACCGCAAGGCGGAGTGCTATCGCCACTTTTGAGCAATGTTTACCTGCACGAGGTGCTCGACAAGTGGTTTGAGCAGCAAGTCAAGCCTCGGCTGAATGGAAAGGCAGAGTTGATTCGGTTCGCCGATGACTACGTGATATTTTTCGCTAACGAGCGGGACGCCCGGCGGGTACAGGCAGTATTACCCAAGCGTTTTGGAAAATACGACTTGGCGTTGCATGAAACCAAGACCCGTCTGGTGGACTTTAATCGCCCAAAGCCTCCCCTTCGTAAGTCCGAGACTTTTGTATTTCTGGGATTTACGCACTATTGGGGTAAATCGAGAAAAGGCAAATGGGTCGTGCAGCGCAAGACCGCGAGCAAAAAGCTAAAGGAATCTGTGCAAAGGGTCTATCGATGGTGCAAAGAACACCGTCATGATCCGATAGCGGACCAGCATCGGGCGCTTTGTCGCAAGGTATCCGGGCACTATGGTTTTTATGGGATCACCTTAAACATGCGTAGTCTCAGGCGGTTCTTTGATCAAGTAAAGCGTGCATGGCGTAAATGGCTCAACCGGAGATCCCGGAATAGCGATATGCCTTGGG
>NZ_JBFELV010000370.1:0-5186 GCF_041551955.1 Desulfosarcina sp. | reverse complement strand
TACGCTGGGCGCGCTCGGGGGTGGGTGGGCGGTAGCGGTAGGTGGATCGGATCTTCTCGGCCCGCTTCGCATCGGGCGGCAACAGCGCCAGGAGGTTTCCGGTACCCGAACAAAGGGTCTGATGGGATTCCTTCAGCCGTTCCAGCAGGTCTTTTAGATCCGGTCGGCTTCGTGACACCGTGTCCGCCACCTGCCGGATTTCTCCGGGTAGCGCCTGTTTGCGATATTCAACCGATGTCTGGAAAAGGCAGGCGAGGACCAGACCACCCGAGCCTTTCAGCCGACTGCCCTCGATCTGCCTGCGGATGTCCGAAAAGCGAAGGCAGTCCCTGGCACAGATGTCCAGCATCTTGTCCAGCAAAATGTCGCTCAATATCATCGAGGAGGAAATTGCCGGTGAGTTTAGCTGCATCTCCAAAATGCCGCAGGTCCGCTCGATGCAGTCGTTCATCAGTGAACGCATGAGCAGTGGGCCTTTGATACGGATACGCACCGCACGCCGCTTGAGTCGTTTCACGCCATGGTATACCCCGGCCATCAGCCCAACTATGCCGATCAGGGGCAGCACCGGGCCAACGCGTCCCAATCGGATCATGGCGCCGGTATAATCCAGGATCGAATAGACCACGATGGTCAGGACCAGCCCGAAAAATATGGTGGCGGCCACCGGATTCACGATGAACCCGCTTTGATTGTCGGCCAGGGGGCGGGCTCGTTTGGGGTCTGGACGGTTTGAAGGCATGGGCTGGCGCATCGATTCCCGGATCCACGGGAAGTGATCGGTTGGTTGGATGCTTTTTTTTTCAGCCGTTAGGTCACTTGGATGGCGGCAGGATCTTCAGGGTTTCCCGCTCTTCGGACGGCTTCCGGGACTCGGGCAGAAGCAGGTGCTTCTGGCTGATCAGTTTGCCATTTTTATCGATCACCGTGTCGTCTTCCATGATCAGAAAACCGAGCTTTTCCATCACATCATTGCGGTAACGGTACTCATGCTCCATATGCCGCTTGCTGAGCTTGTAGTTGCTGACGATCCAGGCGATGCCGAAAATCACGCCGGCCACCAGCAGGACGCCGCAGGCGATAAGGCTGTAGGTGACCATTTTCTCTCCTGCATTGAAAATGAAGAGAAAGATGGCATCCAGTTTGTAAAACAACACCGTGCAGGCCACGATGGCGAACAGCATCGGCAGAAAAGGCACCTTTTTCATGTGGGTGAGAAATAGATTGAACTGGAAGAGCTTGGACCGGCTGTCGTCCGATTCCGTTCCGGCCCCGCCATCCTCTCCGGAGGCCGGGGCGTTGCCGAAAATGAACTGGTTGAATGCCAGGATGAACACGCCCAGCAGGAAAGTGATGGCCACCGGGGTGGTGAAGGAAACGTAAAAATAAAACTTCCATGGAAAAGGTGCCTTGTCCGGGCCCAGATTCCCCAGAAAGCTCACCAGGAAAATCACAATTTCCACGGCGATGATGAACCAGAGGTAGTTGATGAAAAAGCTTTTCAATTCCACCCCGTCGAACAGGGCGGCCAGTCCGCTGTGCTTGTCTTTTTTGTCGCTGCTCATTTTAATTCACTGCATGATTGGGGTCGGGGCTCAAGAGTCAATCAGGGCCCAAATTAAACTGTCGTTTGAGGGGCATAAGAATTACCCTGAAAAACCAAAATGTCCGCTGTCGAGCTTCAAATCTATTAAACTCGCCGGTAACTGTCAAGGTATGAATAGCTGAAAAGCCGATTGTAACCTTTCCCCTGTTCGATCGTTATACTAAGGACGACAATCCATTTCTGATTGACTGCAGCGCTGCCCTGACTTCGGGGGGAGATGTCAGAACCGCCCCCCAACCGCTGGCTTGGCCTTTCCCTTCTCTGATCTGTCGCCGGATTAATACGTTTACTTTCAAGATGGCTGGCACTGTCACCAAGGTAGATGAGCAGCTGTACGGGTGATATGGCGCCATGTGCGGGAAAGGAGGTGAGGGACAGTTAATTGTTGAGGCCTCGAATGTCGTGGAAATAATTTTAAAAACGGAGGGTCAAAAACATGAACAGGCAGTTTAAAATTGCGGGTTTGGTCATTCTAATGATATTCGGCAGTGCCCTGTTGTTGACGGCAGCCGGACCGCCTCCGGCGGAAACGGATTTAGAAAAACTGGGGATGAATCTGTACAAGGACAAGAACCTGTCGCTTTATCAGAATCAGTCCTGCCAGACCTGCCACCATCCGTTGGCTGGATTTGCCGACCGCACCAATTTTCTGCATCCCTACGACAAAACGGTTTCTTTGGGATCCGACGGTGTGAGCCTGGGCGGACGCAATGCACCGACCTCCGCCTATGCCGGGTATAGTCCCGTCCGCTATCAAGACGGCAGCGGGGAGTATTACGGGGGCATGTTCTGGGACGGACGGGCGACGGGCGAGACCCTTGGCGACCCCCTGGCCGAGCAGGCCCAGGGACCGCCGCTGAACGTAGTGGAGATGGCCATGCCCAGTATTGAATCGGTAATGTTGGTGATCCAGGCGTCGGACTACTACCCGCTGTGGAAAAAAGTTTTTGGACCGATGGAGGATTTGGACACCGCCTGGAATAATTTTGCCGTGGCCGTCGCCGCCTATGAGCGATCGGCGGATGTGACCCGGTTTACTTCCAAATACGACCTGGCCAGGCGACAGTTCACGACCGCCGAAAACAGAGGGCTGACACTTTTTGAGACCCACTGCGCCAATTGCCACGCGACCGAGGCCGCCTTTACGGCGCCGAAACCCCTATTCACCACATACGGGTACGCCAACCTCGGCGTACCGGCCGATCCTGCGGTTCCTTCACCCGATTTTGGATTGGGAGGGGAGATCAGCGATCCGGACCAGTACGGCAAATTCAAGATTCCTACCCTGCGTAACATCGCCGTAACCGCACCCTATTCGCACAATGGCGTTTTCCCCACACTCTACGATATGGTGTCGTTCATCAATGACAACAGCCGGGTTTCTCCGGACGTCGATCAGAATATCACCCCCCTGGTCGGGGATCTGGGATTGACGGAGGCCCAGATCGATGACCTCATCGCTTTCCTGCATACGCTGACCGATGACTACTGATAGTTGAAACCGGCGGGTTGATCCATCGAAAAACAAAGGCGGGGGGCATGGATGGTCTCCCGCTTTTTTGTGATGGGGCTGCGCTTATCGCAGCCAGGACAGGGAGAGTGTGAAGATGGCCAGGTTGCCCAGCACGTGGATGACGATGGGCACCATCAAGCTCCTGCCGGTGTGGTAGGCCACGGCAAAAACCAGGCCTCCCACGATCTGGGTGATCGGTACAGCCGGCAGGTGAAGGGCGGCAAACAGGACGGTGGAAATCAACACCGCCGCCGGAACGCCCCAGCGGCGAAGGTAGCCGAATATCAGCCCCCTGAAGACGATCTCTTCGGCGACCGGGGCCACGATTCCCCCGACTAGAAAAAACAGGACCCGTTGGACCGTCCCTTGCGGGAGCGGTGATCGAACCAGCGTGAACGGGTCCAGACCGGCCATGAACAGGCCCATAAACAACAATCCGGCCGCAGCGGCAAATCCGGCGGACCAGACCAGCCCTTTTCGGAATCCGCTCCGCAGGGTGCGCCTGTCCAGTCCGAGCGTCTGGAGGCCGTCGGCCTGGACCACGGACAGGATGATTACCACGAGGATTTGTGCCGTTCGGGCGCCGGTGACCAGCCATAGACGGGGCAGTTGCATCCGGGCGCCCACATAGGCGGCTGCCGTCTCCAGCAGGGCCACGGCCAACAGCGAAGCTAGTAGGAAAGTTGTCGAGATTGGGGCTGGACCCATCCCAGTGTCCTCAAGGCGCGGTAGCCATACATTTGAATGTACCAGTGGGAAGAGGTGTTGATCCGGTCGATGATCTCCGGCACCGCGGCCCGGTTTTTACGCTCTCCCAGAGCCCACAGCGCCTGGCAGACCACGATGGGCGCCGGATCGTCAGCCAGGGCCAGCAGCATGGCATGGGCTGCCGGATCCCGCGTGAAGGCCAGACTGCGGGCCAGCCAATACCGTTCGGCGATGTGAGGACTATTTTCGATTCCCTGGTTTTTCACTGCCGCGGCAATGTCCCGCTGGTCTTCGCAGGCCTGCTTGAGTGCGGCGATGCGGGTGATCGGCGAAGGAGCGGAAAAGGCCATGGACGGATTGGCGGGGGAAGCGGTTGCGCTATGTCCCTGGTAAACGGGCACCAGCAGGCTGCCGCCCAACACGATGCAACATACGGCGGTGATCACATCCGATATGGCCACGGGTAAAAAAAGGCTGGGCAGCATGCCCAGCACACTAAATAGAAAACTAAACAGAATCAGGGGGAATCCCACCACCAGGCACCCCAGTGTCAGGGTTCTGAACATACGGCTGCGGTCCAGCTGTTTGGAATAGTCCGAGAGCGCTTTGCCGGGACTGCCCAGCATTTCATCCACGGGCACGCTCAAAACCGGTTGCCGACCGCTTGCCAGTGAAAAGCGGTTTTTATCCGTGTGCTGGGCGATGGTCAGATCGGCAGAATTCCCAGCCGGGATGGGCAGGTAATCATGGGCGCGGACGATTTGTTCGAGCCGGGTCCAGGCGGTTCGGTCCAAACTGCTGTCGAGGACACAGGTGCGGAGTTGTTTCTGCTCCAGGGATTTAAACGCCTCGGCAGGGAATAGGGTGTAGGCGTAATAGGCGTCGGTGATGGACTGGCCGGCCCGGTTTTCCAACAATAGATGGTCGCGGATGTTGCTGAACATATGGCGGTCGAGGACCAGGCTCCACAACAGGGCCAGGATGATGGCAGCGGATACCGGCCAGAAGACGCCAGCGGGTGAAACCATCGTCGTGCGGGCCGGCAGCAGTCGAATGGCGGTGGCTGCCGTTACCAGCGGCACTACCACGAGATAGGCGGAGGCCATCAGGTTCAAGCCGTTGCCATTGATCAGGGCAAGACCGCCCGCCCATATCAGCAGGTAGCAAAAGATCGCCGTCCGACGTCGCCGGAAGACCCTGTCCCACAGCCAGGCGCCGATCAGGGTGACCAGAGAAAGACCGGAACCGACGCTCAGGGTGAAGAACAGGCCGCCGGCCAAGGCGGTTGCCAGAGCGTTGAGATGCTTCGCCACCCTGGCGTTGGGGACAGCCAGGTAGCCGCCGCGCATCACCGCCTCG
>NZ_JBFELV010000369.1:0-5192 GCF_041551955.1 Desulfosarcina sp. | reverse complement strand
GGGAAGGTATTGCAACCCAACAGTCGCACTTATGCAGTGATAGGTAGTACTTCCGCTGCGATCCTGCGTCAGTCCCGATGCGGCTTGGACTTTTTTGAGCGGCCGTCGATGTCGGGAAGCTCGATGCCCAGGCGTTTGATTTTGCGGAACAGCGTACTCTTATGCATGCCCAATTCCCTGGCGGCAGCCAACCGGTTGTATTGATGCCGTTTAAGCGCGTTCACGATGGCAATGGCTTCGGTGGCGTCGAGCGTGTGGGCCAAGGGGTCGCAGGTATTGGAAGGCGGGTGGTGGGGGGAGAAACCGGACGGCAGATGGCGTGCCTGAATGGTGCCGGTACTGCAAAGGACGAAGGCGTGCTCGATGATGTTTTCCAGTTCACGAATATTTCCGGGATAATCGTGGCCCATGAGAATTTGAAGCACTTCGTCATCTACGCCGGTAATTGCTTTGCTGCGCAGCATGTTCATTTTTTCGATGAAGTGCCCGATCAGCAGGGGAATGTCCTCCTTGCGTTCCCGAAGGGGGGGAAGGTGCAGTCGAACCACGTTGATGCGGTAAAACAGATCCTGGCGAAATTCGCCAGCGGCAACCCGATCGTCAAGGTTTCGGTTGGTCGCGGCGATTACCCGCACATCCGATCTGACCTTCTCAACGGCACCAAGGGGTACAAACGCCTGCTCTTCCAGCACCCGCAGCAGCTTCACCTGGAATGCGGCGCTGGTGTCCCCGATTTCATCCAAAAGGATGGAACCGCCGGCTGTGGCTGCAAAGTAGCCGGGCTTATCTTTCACGGCGTGGGTAAAGGCACCGGATTTGTATCCGAACAGTTCGGATTCGAGCAGGGTGTCGGGCAGTGCGCTGCAGTTGATGGCCACAAAGGGCTTCGACTTGCGCGGGCTGGCATCGTGAATGGCCCGGGCCAGCAGCTCCTTGTCCGTACCGGTCTCTCCTTCCAGCAGCACGGTGCTGCCGCTTTCCGCCACCATGGGCAATATGGCCAGAATGTCGTGCATGGCGTCGCTGCGGCTGACAATGTCACCGATTTGAAAACGGCGGTCCAGTCGTTTGCGCAGCGCTTCCACCAGGCTGTGATCCCTGAAGGTTTCCACGCCACCCAACACCTCGCCGTTCTTGCTTTTCAGCGGTGCCGTGGAGACCGTGATGGGAATGCGCTTTCGGGCGCTGTTGACGATATAGGTTGACGTATTGGTCAGGGACGTGCCCTCCTTCATCGTCCGCTTCAAGGCGCAGTCGTCCTCGCACATATTGGAGCGGAAGACCTCCCAGCAATGACGGCCGATGGCTTCGTTCCGGTCGATGCCGGTTATTTTTTCGGCGGCACGGTTGAAAGACATGATGCGCCACTGGTGGTCGACGGTAAACACGCCATCGGAAATGCTTTCCAAAATAATTTCGGTGACGTTGTCCGGAATGAGGGTGATTGTTTTCGGCTTTTTCATGGCTGCGGTCGCGGGTATACATGGTCAACGAGTTTTTATGGCAACGGGTATCGGTTTTCTTTTACGTATATACGCTATTTGACGGTTAAGTTCCAGACCACGAATCCGGAATTCGGCTTTTTACTTTAGGGTTTCCATTCACGGGTTCAATTCAAACGAAGTGGGTCCATGATCACGACTTTCTTATTTTTACTGAAAGATATCCTTCCGGAATTTTCTCATTCTACCGGCGCTATCTTTTCTTTTATTGTCAAAAGCTCCTTGCCGGTCCATCCGTCGATCACTTCTCGTCCAGACACTTTCATATTATATATCTGGTTTAGTTCATCGGTTCAGCCATTGGCGCACTCAGGTTCTTGTGCATAGAAAACGATTAGTTAGCTTTTGCTTGACATCGTCAAATGAAACGCCTTAGGATGCACTACGAGGTATAAACGATTAAAAATTCATTCTTTTTTCGGAGTCCAAGTTAAATCCATGAAAAATTCTAAAACCATTATCATCGACCCCGTGTGGGACGAGCTAGAAAAAGTAAGGAACCAGCTTGGTCGGTTTCTGATTGATCAGCACCTTTCAGAGTTTCAAAATCACGCGGCGACGATGGTTTTCAATGAACTGATCGAAAAAGGCATCAAATACGGCAAGTTCGGACCGGGCGATCAAATAGAGTCGCACATCACCATCGACGATCGCATGATTACCATAGAGGTGGTCACCCCTGTCGACGAAACCAATCATATACATCTGCAAGAACTTGATGAGATGATCCAATGGATTAGAGGCTATCAAGATCCATTCGAAGCCTATATTGAAAAATTAAAAAAAGTCGCAAGATTGCCGATTGATGACAAGAAAAGCGGATTGGGGCTGGTGAGGATTGCTTATGAGGGCGGCGCTATTCTTGATTTTTGCAATATTGAAGACGGCAGGTTGAACGTTACCGCAGTCTTGAATTTTTAACGTTCAACGTGGAGATCGATATGGCTGAAACGCAAGTATTTGAACAGAATTTGCTCAAAATTCACCTGACAGATGGCATTGATTCAATCCACATCGGATTATCCGGGAAGAGTGTGGAACGCGACCCCGGCAAAATGATTACCCCGATCTTATTGGATGCACTGAAAAACACAGGCGAAGAGAATCGACTCATCATTCTTAATTTTTGTCAGTTGGACTTTATGAATTCCTCCACCATAACACCAATCATTAAAATACTGGATAGAGCGAAGCGGGGAAACAACCGATTGACTGTTTTGTACAACAAAGCCCTGAAATGGCAGGATCTCAGCTTTTCCGCTCTGGAGATATTTGAAACCCGCGACAAACGCATCGAGATTAAAGGCATTGAATAATTTGCAGGGGATCCACGCAAATAGTAAAGGCGTTTTGTACAATTACGATGAACAAATTCCCATCGTTGCGAAATCATCTTCAAAATATTCTTTTCTCATTGCGTGCAGCGATGGCAACACAATCATCCACGGAATCGAAGTTCAGAATCCTTCCTTGAAGGTCAACAAGAAAGATGCAGTTCATTTAGGCCGTTGCCGGATGCTCATCGAACCCAATATTGACGGGAACACTGGGCACTTGATATTCACCGAGTTCACTTACGATCTTGAAAATCTGTTTGACATGAACAAAATCGTGAAACTTCAATCTGGTTTCATGAACCTTCCATGCGTCATCTCCCACAACAAAATCCTACCAACGCTTAAGAATTACATCGCCGACATGACATATGCTCTGGGTGTATACAAAGGTCATTATGAGGGTGCGGTTTGTGCAAAGAAGAGAGAATAGAACGATGAGCGAAGAGCAGCGAAATGCCGCAGATGATCGCCGGCGATCGAAACGTAGAAAATTTAAAAGAGCCAATGTATTATCAGAAAATTTCGATAAACATTTGCAGGGGATCACCCATGAGCGGCTTTTAACGCTTACTGCTTTGGGTTTTGCTTTGGTCCCGTTGTTTTTCATACTCGACTATTATACACTTCCCAAAGAGACACTGTTTCGCATCGGCACTTACCGGTTGATCTCCACCCTTTTGCTTCTGGCTCAGTTTTTCGTGATTCGGCAAACCAGACCCGGAAAACTTTCCTATCTCCACGGCAATTTCGTTTCCATCAATGTCGCCGGAATCATTGCACTGATGATCGTCGACATCGGCGGTTTCAATTCCAGCTATTATGCCGGTCTCAATTTAGTCATGATTGCGGTCAACCTTCTTCTGCCTTGGAACGCATTCCATTCAACCATCAACTGCACGATGGTCATTTCGATTTACATTGTCCTCAATATTTGGTCTGGCCCCGATTATGATCACCGCATCTTGTTCAATAACCTATTTTTTCTTTTTGCCACCGCAGTCATTACAATAAGCATCAACTACGTGAAGCACCGACTCGTTCGCCAAGAGTTCTTACTGCTCATCGAACTCAAGAAAGCCCGGGACGCGCTGTGGAGTGAAATCGAGCTGGCCAAACGGATTCAAACTGCATTGTTGCCGGAAAAGGAAGAGATCGAAGGCTATGAAATTGCTGCTGCCATGACCCCGGCCAAAGAGGTGGGGGGCGATTACTATGATGTGATCGAAACATCGAATGGCGAAAAGTGGGTCACTATCGGTGACGTGTCCGGACATGGCGTCGATTCAGGACTGATTATGATGATGGCCCAGACGAGTATCCAGGCGACGGTTAACAACGGTTCCGGGGCCAGTCCTTCCGAGATACTCAAAAAGGCTAACAAAGTGATACGTGAAAACCTGACTCGGCTGGGGTCCGACCATTACATGACGATAATGGCGATCCGTTTTGATGAAAAAGTGATGACGGTGGCAGGGAAACATCAGGATATTATCATCTATCGATCTTTATCTAACAAAATAGAGCATATAGAGACGGGTGGAACATGGCTGGGCATAACCGATGATATCGAAAAACACATCAAAGACACCTTCATTCCTTTAGACAAGGGTGATCTGGTTCTCCTGTTTACCGACGGAATAACCGATGCCACGAACGAACACGGGGAGTTGTTCGGCCAGGAGCGCCTTGAAAATGCACTTCACCAATTTGCCGATCTCACCGTTCGCAAAATTCTCGAAAAGATATTGTGTGAAGTGAGCACGTTTCAAAAAGATCAAATGGATGACATGACGCTGATGATAATCCGAAAAGGCACCTGATACCACTGTCACAGAAAAAGAATCGCAAGATATACAGATGACATTGTTTTCAATGAACATAAACGACGTCGACGTCAACTGGTATTCGCTATCCTTTCCCGACCAACTGGAAACGGATTTTATTAAAGATTATTCGAACAAATCCCTGATTCATACACGAGTTGCATTACTATTGGCGATTTTCTTTTATGGGATATTCGGTATTCTCGATGCATGGTTGGCACCGGAGGAGAAACTCAGTTTATGGTTCATTCGATTTGTGGTCTTTATTCCATACACTGCTCTGGTCCTGCTTTTTTCGTTCACAAAAAATTTTAAAATTTACATGCAGCCCGCCAATGCTTCCGTGGTGTTATTGGCCGGTATCGGGATCACCGGCATGATCCTGATTGCGCCGCACCCTGTGAGCAATTCCTACTATGCAGGTCTAATCCTGGTTTTCATGTTCGGTTATACCTTTTTTAAGCTAAGATTTGTCTGGGCCACAATTACCGGATGGACGATCGTCATAGCATACGAGATGACAGCCATTC
>NZ_JBFELV010000368.1:0-5192 GCF_041551955.1 Desulfosarcina sp. | reverse complement strand
GGCGGCCTTGTCCTGCCGGCGATCCTGACCCACCTGGCCCAGCTGATCTCTGGGAGCATTAAAGGAACCGTGCTTAAGTAAGAGGGAGCATTGCTCATGAAGGTAACCGTTGCGCTAATAATTGGTCTGGTCCTGGGGTATTATCAGAATGCTACGGCCGGGGAATCCACCGTCAGCTTCGGTCGTTTCGGGACCATCGCCCTTTACCAGGAAAAGTCCCATCCGGCCAACGTGATCCTGTTTGTTTCCGGTGACGGCGGCTGGAACCAGGGTGTGGTGGACATGGCCAGAGCGTTGACCGGCATGGACGCCCTGGTAGCAGGCATCGACATCGTTCACTATCTCAAGCAGCTGGCCGCTTCCAGCGAACCCTGCAGCTACCCGGCAGCCGACTTCGAGAGCTTGAGCCACTACCTCCAGAAGCGGCTGGAGTTTCCCCAATACGTGCTGCCGGTGCTCATCGGGTATTCTTCGGGGGCGACGCTGGTTTACGCCACCCTGGCCCAGTCCCCGCCAGGTACGTTTTTGGGCGCCATGAGTATGGGCTTCTGCCCCGACCTTCCCCTTAGCAGACCCTTTTGCAAAGGCAGCGGGTTGACGATGGAGCCGGGGCCCAAGGGCAAAGGGATCAATTTTCTGCCATGCACCCATCTCAAGGAGCCCTGGGTCGCCCTGCAAGGTGAGGTGGACCAGGTCTGCAATCCCGAGGTTACCCGCCGGTTCGCCAGCCAGGTCGCCAGCGGGAAGCTCGTGATGCTTCCCAAGGTCGGGCACGGTTACAGTGTCCCCAAAAACTGGATGCCGCAGTTCCGTGAGGCCTTCCGGAAATTGTCCGTTAGACAGGTACCCGGGGTTATCCCGGTTGATGCGGACCTGTCCGACCTGCCGTTGGTGGAAGTGCCGGCAACCGGACCGCCCCGAAATGCCCTGGCCGTAATGATCACCGGCGATGGGGGCTGGGCCGGCCTCGATCAGGAAATCGGCGCCGGGCTGGCCGCGGCCGGCATCGGCGTGGTGGGGCTTAACGCGCTGAAATATTTCTGGACTGCCCGGACACCGGAAAGCCTTGGGGCCGACCTGGACCGCATCCTGCGCCAGTACCTCAAGCGCTGGAAAAAGGACCAGGCCCTGCTCGTCGGATACTCCATGGGCGCCGACGTGATGGCTTTTGGCGTCAATCACCTTTCAAAAACTGCTCGTGATCAGATCAGGGGGATTGCTCTGTTGGCTCCCGGGCGGCAGGCGGCCTTCGAGTTTCATCTTTCCACCTGGATGGGCGGCGGGGGAGGAGCGACTTACCCGATTCAGCCCGAAGTGGAGAAGATGGTCGGCCCGGAGATTATATGCTTTTACGGTCAGACGGAGACGGACAGCCTCTGCCCGTTGCTGAACACCGGACAGGTGAAGGTCGTGGAACTAAAAGGTGGACACCATTTTGGGGGTGATTATGACACCCTGATCCAGGCTATCGTCGCTCAAGCGAGCCATTGACGACGGTCGGATCATCGGGCAGAATCTTTGTTAAGAAGCCAATCAATGCGAGAACGTTGAAGGATATGCCATGAACGATATCGAACCGACCGACGGGTCAACCGAACTTTCTGCCTGCCAGATTTGCGGAACAGATGCGGACAGCGCTTTCATGATTCCATTGGCCTTGGTCCGTCCTGCCGTAGTCAATGAAATCCGCAACGATCACCCCGATTTGACCGTCGATGGGTTCATCTGCAAAGACGATCTCAACCGCTATCGCATCCGTTACGTGCAAAGCCTGTTGTCATCGGAGCAGGGCGAAATCACCACTCTGGACCGGGATGTCCTGGAGAGCCTGAAGCAGCATGAAATTCTCACCAGCAATCTCAACGAGGAGTTCGTCAGCAAACTGACCCTGGGAGAATTCATGGCCGACCGGATTGCCACATTCGGCGGCAGTTGGCGGTTTATCATCGTTTTCGGGTCCGTGCTGGTCGTCTGGATCCTGATCAACACCATTGCCCTGGCGGCAAAGCCTTTCGACCCTTATCCGTTTATCCTGCTCAACCTGATCCTGTCCTGCCTGGCCGCCATCCAGGCCCCGGTGATCATGATGAGCCAGAACCGGCAGGAGGCCAAGGATCGTCTGCGGTCAGAGCACGACTACCGGATCAACCTCAAAGCGGAACTGGAAATCCGGCACCTGCATGAAAAAGTCGACCATCTGCTGTCCCGCCAATGGGAGCGCCTGGCCGAAATCCAACAAATCCAGATCGAACTGCTTGCCGAAGTGGCCGCTCTGAAAAAAGTACGGGACTGATAAGCTACTTCCGATCACCTCGCTGGAAGCGGCCATGAGATCCTTTTCAAGATACGCATTACGAACCAGTACCCAACTCCGATTCCATATCTGCCATGTCCCCCCATGAGCAAAAAAAGGCCAACCGCTACCTATGGCGGTTGGCCTTTTCCGATGATTATTGACTTTCAATCTGCTACCACAGGCGAAGAGCAATGGCAGGTTTTTCTCGTGGCTCTCCAACGACCATGCAGATATCTGGCTTGGCAATTATCAACGATGTTCGAAAACAATCGCAATGGGCCAGATCTTATCAAAATGGAGACGCAGGTGGTGCCGTGGGGATCACCTTCACCTACCGTAAAGATTCCCATAATTTTCAACTTGCAAAGCTCATGTCAATATAAATGCAGTCTATCAAGGTCTATTACCTCCTGAAGCGACCAAGCCGATCAAGCCTATTCCAAGCAGTATTAACAGTACATAATCTGGCATTGTGATCTTTCTTTGAATTCGTTTTTTGCGATTGGTTTGCCATAGATAGGCAGTTCTGTAGGAACATCAACCAATGGGTGCACGCGAATAGAATGCCAGAATGCATGATTAAGAAAAAGCTATTTTCAATTAGCTGAAATTTAACAATATATTTTAGAAATGGTCGGATACGATCAAAAAGGAATTTATAAATGGAATCAACAAATGGTCGCAGCGCGCAAAAAAGGTTCAATGGTTAAGCTTAAATTCATTTTTTTCACTCAGCGTGTTCAACTTATTGAAATCTGGTATTAATCTTATATAGCTACACGGAATGCGGTTATCAGTTTGGTAAAGGGTCTGGATGCATCCATAGGTTGGGGTATTGACACCGGAATGATTCCGAATCCAAGTCCAGACGGCTCTCCAACCTGTTGCAACCATCCAACGAATTGAAAAGGTTATGAGATCATTCTTTCTCCCTAAGAAGCGACACAGCAGGTCCAATCGGTTGTCAATTCAATTAGCGGCCAAGACACATTAATCGTCGTCCGCCATCTCCAGCTCATGCGTAATCTTGATCGCCTCGACCACGCTCTGGGCGGCCGGGCACGACGTAATGTAATTGTTGAATGCATCCTGGGCATCCGCACGCTTGTCCGCCGGCAGCTTCAAGTTATAGTGAACGTTAATGCGTACGATTTTCAAGACGCCGTTGACATCCTCGATGTCGCCGGTAACCGTCGCCATGTAGCGGTCCTGAAAGGTTCGGATCTTTTTTTTGGCCAGCACCGTGGCCAATGTGCCCATCATTCAACCGCCCACCGCGCCCACCAGATGATCCAGGGTGGCGGCGTGTTCCTCCTCCGGATCGACATTGTAAAATTTCTTTATCCCGCCGTGAACACCATAGTAAACCGGCTTGTCGAATCCCCGGATGTGGGCGATGCGGGTGGGGCCTTTTTCGCGAGTAATCGTGATGTGCGATTGATGGATGATATCTCCCATGGTCTCTTCCTTTCTGTGAAACATTAGAAGTAAAAATGCAGGAGCGCCTTCTATCCTCGATTTGTCAAAGCCTATAGCCCATTTCATGGCTGGAAGCCGCGCTTACGATGAATTTTGAGATTTATCCTACTATTGTAGTGATGCTTTGGCCAAATGTAAAATGATCGCTCCATTCCCTTGAAAGCAAAAAAAAAATCATGTAGCCTTTATTATCGAGGACATAAGCTCCCCTTTCCCATCAGCCCCATTGTGAAAAAAAGTATGAAAAGTTAACCTTGATGCGCGCACAGCGATGTGAAAAAAGCCAACGGGGTTTTGAGCATGACTCCCCTGAAGATAGCGGTCATTCCGGGAGATGGTATCGGCAGGGACGTCATCCCCGAAGAAATCGATGCCCTGGAAGCCGCCGGGGGCAAGCAGGGCCTGCAATTCGACTGGAGCGAATTCGATTGGTCTTGTGAGACCGATCATAAAACGGGGCGAATGATGCCCGAAGACGGGATCGAACAACTACGGCACTTCGACGCACCTTCGCCCGGTTCGGCTGTTCGATGGTAGAGGCAATATAAATGGTGTTGGCATCCCAGCGCTGAACCTACGAAAAAGGAAAAACGACCGACAGCGCCCGATGAGATACCGTCCAGCTTCTTCCCGTTGATTATGGTCCCCTCCTCTCTGCACGTGTCGCTGGCCGGAATTGCATGTTCCATGATAGTTGTTATTCTTTATTCACTTGTCGTGAATGCAATCGGGCAATCCCAATCGTATCTGACGCCAGGTAATGCACCTGCCAATGCAAGGGTGTAGAAAACGCTGAAAACTAAGCCCCGATAAGGAGGTATGTCATGATAAACGCCTATGCCGCATATGAACCCAAGGGGAAACTCGAACCCTTCGCCTATGATCCGGGAGAATTGAAACCCCACGAGGTAGAAATCGACGTTCACTCCTGTGGTATTTGCCACAGTGACCTCAGCGTCATCGACAATGAATGGGGCAATGCCCAATACCCCGTTGTTCCCGGTCACGAAGTCGTCGGGAAGATTGCCAGCGTCGGAGAAAGCATCAACCACCTGACGGTCGGCCAACCCGTGGGGCTGGGCTGGCATGCCGGATACTGCAATGACTGTGCGCCCTGTCATGCTGGCGATCAGAACCTGTGCGCCAACTCACAGGCGACCATCATCGGCCACCATGGCGGCTTTGCCGACAAGGTGCGTGCAGCCGCCAACAGTGTGATTCCCATCCCCCACGGAATCGACCTGGACTCCGCCGGCCCCCTGTTTTGCGGGGGGATTACCGTTTTCAATCCGCTGATCCAGTTTGACGTCAACCCCACCGACAAGGTGGCGGTGATCGGTATTGGCGGTTTGGGCCATCTGGCGCTGCAGTTCCTCAACGCGTGGGGCTGCGACGTGACGGCATTTACCTCCAGCGC